>JAABRR010000017.1 GCA_011390785.1 Sphingobacteriia bacterium | reverse complement strand
GATCATTGGGGCCGTAGGCTATGGTATAGTTGCTTATCTCTATGTCGTTTTGAATAACAACCATCTCTGATGTTTTATTGAAAAGATTGTAAGATATAAGGTTATCTGCAACACTTTGTGCTTCACCTTCCAGGCTGTGAACATACTCTACTGCATTAGGTGTAGATGGGTTATATGCATATAGACCCATATCTGATTTATGCGTAATATTGCCATTGAGTGAATAATTAACCGTATAGGCCTGTGAACTGCCCTGGGAATTAGTTATTTCCCATTCCTTTAGCCTGTCAAGCGGATCGTAGGCAAAATCTTCGGTAAACAACAGGGTTGTGCTGTTATTTGACCATTTTTGGCGCCTGGTCAGGTTTAGGGTTACAGGGTCTATGGTATATTTCAAAGTTACATCGCTACCATACTCAGGGTAATTCTTTCCAATAGAAGTTGATGATGGGTAGCCATAGCTATCATAACTTTGGCTAAACGGGCGCCCCCCTGATGCACCGTACCCCAAAAGCTGACCTCGTTCGTTGTATTGCATATTGGAGAAAAGGTTCTGACCCGTCCCACAATCCTTAATACTTGACAAATAATTACCGTTGTAGCTATGGGTGATGGCTACCCCGAAAGGATATATCAAACTATCTAATCTACCGTATTGGTCGTAAGAATAATTATAGGTGTAATTTGTCCCATCAATATTTTCGGTCTGCCGGGTGGTACGGCCCACATCATCATACTCATAAGTTGTGCTGATGCCCGACAGCTGATCGGTAGTGGAGTAGAGACGGCCCCAGTGAAGCTCTGTTTCATAGTATTGGTAATCAACAACCCGGGTAGGCTGGCCGGTTTTGCTTTGGGTCTTTTGCTCAATTCGGCCAAAATTATCATATTGAATGCTCGTGCTTACATTATTGCCATCTGTTTGTTGGGTAATTCGATTGAGATTGTCGTAACTAAAACTACTGGTACCAGCATTAGGATCGTTTAGAGCAATTTGTCTTCCATTACTGTCGTAGGTTATAGTTGTAATAGTACCATTATAGTTAATACTGGATGGCTGACCAGTTTCGTGGTACTGGTAGGTGATAGTACCACCAGGATCGGTAACACTTTTGAGTTGGCCTAAAGCATTGAACACTTCTGTTTTATTTACTCCGTTTACAGTGCTCCTGATTTGGTTAGAGCCGGTTATGTATGAATAGCTCTTCGTTCTACCTTTGGCAGTAACACTTCGCAATCTACCATTATTCCAGTAAAGGTAGGATGTTACTCCATCGAGGGTAGAATTGGTTTCTTTAACAGTACCATCGGGGTTATAGGTTGTGTTAACCGTTATCATTTGCCCACCGGCAGGAGTGGTTTTTGATTCTACTTCTCTACCGGCAAGATCATAATAAACAATCACTTCATCCCCAATCGTATTGGTAGTTTTTTGGTACCACCGGTAAGGGTTTTCCCATCCATATTCTCTAACTTCGGTACTTCCATCGGGATGCACGGTGTTTTTTAAGGCTCCGTAGTTATCGTAGTCATGCAAAGTGCTTAGCCCATTAATATCAGTAAGAGTATCTGGTCTTTCAAAAACGGGATGATAACTTGCTCTATTCACCAAAATCACCGAGGGCTCACTTGAATGTGTAGTTTCCGTTCTTACGGGCAACCGATTTGTCGCATCATAGGTATAACTTTCCGTAATGCCTGTGCCGGAGTTTACAATCGTAGCAACATTCGTATTGTCATAGTGATACGAGTATGTGGTCACAATCCCATTATTATCGGTTGTAGTGCGGATATTAGCACCATTTACTTCATTATAATAACTAAATTGATTCTGCTGAGTAAAGGAGTTACCCCCCTGGGTTCGGGTTGTTCGCACAAGTGTTGGCTGCCTGAATGGGCCATTATTGGTATATTCGGTTCGAATGGTTGCATCTACCAAATCACCCGATCGGTAGCTTTCCAGGGTTTCTTCCAGTGTACCATGGTCATGATCCAAAGTTGTTTCCCTGATAGAGTATGTATTGGTCAATAAATCGCGTTGCTCCACCATTTGATTATAGGTAAGATATAAAGGGCCACCTTTTGAAATAAAAACAGGTGTATAGGTGGTACGTGTAAGGTTGGTAGAATTCTTCCGGGTTGTAATTTCCTTTAGGTAAGGCACATAATATGTAGAATTGATGTCAAATGTTGATGTATGAGTAGTTTTACTTATATCATCGTAAACTATGGTTTGCTTAAAACCCAGAAATCCACGGTTGAGGTGCAATCTGGCCGTCTTATACTGATACGTAATATCAGATAGCACCTTATCTGTATCAGCAGCTATTGGCATAAGAGTTTTAATACCTGATACAACCCTGATGGGCAGATGTCGCTCCACGAGTGGCTCGGCTACAGGAGTTTTGGTGAGGGTATATACAGATGGATTGTATAGCCAGTCGTATTGAATTTCAGTTTTAACTCCATTGCCGTTAGTTATGTTTGTAACAAGGTTTTTAAGAGTATCGCTATGAAATTTAAATATTGCTTCGGATGGCGTAGTATGGTATTGCATACTATTTAATAATATTTGGGGTTCACCTATGCTTTCAAAATCTCCATGAAGTATTGGAAACTTTCCTGTGTAAGGCCAAAGATAGGATTTATCTATACTTCTTTTAAATTCAATAGCACCAAAAGCCCCGCTTCCGATACTATCTAGTATAGGTAAATTTCCCGGGCCTTCCGGGTATATATAACTAGCACAATCTTCAATGGAATACATTTCATTAAAGCCATCTCCAGTTGAATAGTATGTAAACTGATAATATTTGGCAGTAAACTTTTCTAGATGAAAAGTATCGGGATGATAAACAGGTGGATCAATGTCTATGAATTCTTCATTATTGGCCATAATAAACTTCATTTCAACTTGCCGTTGAAATTGAATTATATCTGTCTTACCATCACCATTAAAATCCCCGGCAGAAAAAATATTCTTAAAAACTGTATAATCAGGGTAAGGAATGCCCTCAAAATACTGATGGGCAATGTATTTATCAGGGGTGTCAAAATATAATTCATACGGTGAGCCTAAAATCGGAACCTTATCTTCCGAAACTTTTTCAACGTTACCCAACCCATTGGATTGAAATAATTCCCATTCTTCTTCAATTTCACTATAAGCCAGAACATCTATTAAACCGTCTCCGTTATAATCACCGGGGTATATAAAGGGACCATACACAGGGATGCTTCTGATTCTATCCAAGATATAAAGATTTGGGTTTAAGGTATCTTGAATTGCATTAATTACCCAACTGTGCCCATCACTATATGAAAATATTTGATTCTGGCTGCTATTTAAAAACTTTGCTGGGAAAACGACAGATGAAGAATTACCAAGCATTGTTATATTGAATTTATGCACTTCCGAATAATAATTTAAATGCAAAATACTATCACCATCGTAATTCTCCTGGGCTAATAAAACATTATTTTTTCCATCGCCGTTAAAATCGCCAGTTAATAATAAATCACCCGGGTTAACTTCCCCGGTTATGGTTAATCTTAAATCTGTATTTTCAACTATGCTTCCATTAATTATATCATAAACTTTGAAAAAAAAGTTATCATTAAAATCTGTTTCAATAAAACATAGGTTTAATATACCATCATTGTCTATATCATAAACAGTTCTGGGAAATTTTTTATTTGATGTGATTGTATCATCTACACATACTTTCATTTTAACATCTAGTCCTAATTGGCCATTGCGTTCAAATGGTATCCAATCGCAATAATCATCTGTTATTGCCCAGTCAGTAATATTGCCATCAGGAAAGTCTCCTGAACCTAGTTTTGTAAATCTATTACTTTGAGTTAATTTGTACAATTCCCATGTTGTATTGTCTAACACTAAAACTTCATTTTTACCATCACCCGTAAAGTCTCCAACGGTTGCATTTTTATCCACCAGATCAAGATATTCCCCTGTATCATCTACATACTCAAAATTGGGTATATTACTTTCATTACCCCAATGTATTATTGTAGGATTCAAAAGTGGGGTTGAACCCTCTAAATACTCAATTTTCTGCAGTTTATTTTGATTCAGAGTAAACACGTATGACCGACCATTGCTAATTGAAATTTTCTCCAGTTGCAGATTGTTTTCAAATTTAACACCACCAATATAAAAATGATCAATAAATTGATTAGGCTTAGTACTGTAAGTAAACGTGATGGTATGCATCGGGTCCAACTGATCACGCAGATTGCCCGTGTATCTTATTTCTTCCAACCGGGCCTGACCATCGGCTGTATTGGAATAGACATACTCTATATAGTTGCTCCGGCGATCAATTACTTTGCTTAACAACCACATATGCACGTTTGTTGTTGAATTGGGCGCATATAACCGATGATTGTATTCCATTATTGTTCCATCAGTTGTGGTAATCTTAAATGATGTGGGATTAGCTGTTGTACCCCCCAAACTTTGGATATCATGAAAGGTATAATTTTCTGTTGAATACGTGCTGCCATTTGCACCATACACACCTGAAGTACCAAGCAATCTCTGTCCGTCCAGTGCGAAGCGATCATCGGCATTAAACCCGATATATCCGGCAACGCTATCATACAAAACACTTTTGGGTACCCTTGTAATGGCTGATATACCTGCCAGGTTCCAGCCATACCCCAGCAATCCGTTGCCTGTCTGGCTGTTGTAAGTAATGGCAATGCCTGGTTTGATGCCGCCTATACCCTCCGGAAATTCCAGTGGCAGTGTATAGGTGGCAGCTCCGCTGGGGCTTACATCAATACTGCCGGGTAAGCTGCCGGGTGGTACGTTCATACCACCTCCGGGCTGAAAACCACCACCGGTGGCTAAAGATGTGTATTGGATATTTATAAAATAAATGAATAATAATATCTTGCAAAATGATTTCAGTTTCGGGCTTATGCTTTTCTTTGTCTTCATAGTTTGATACAATTCTATAGATTTTTAACTACCTTAAAAACTAAATTCTGACCAGACGTAGGCTAATTTTTAACAATTTTCCATGTTTTTGTCTCATTTCCTACTGTAACTCTTACCAGGTAAATACCCGGTGGAAAGTGCTCCATATTAATATCGGTAGTAGTTTCTTCTATTTCCAACTCCCTTATTTTGAGTCCCGCTATTGTGTAAAGCCTTATTACACCTTCTGAATTTTGAATAACATTGTTGTTTAATTCAATGCGAACTATTCTTTCTGTTGGGTTTGGATATAGCCTAATTCCGAAATCCCCAATTTCTTCAAAAACCAAATCTGGTTGGTTCAAATCCAGCGGATTGGTGGGGTTTTCTGCATACCCGGTCTTTCGGCTTGGAATCCCAAGGTAAAAACTTCTGTATGTCATTTTTCCACCTGCATCATAATCAAAGGGCATACTTACCCCTGCTATATCTATTTCTTCAATTGTAATTTCAGTAACACTGCCTGAGCCTGATCTGAAAAGGGAGATAGTTTCAAACCCATCGGGCTTTACGACATACAATATTTCATCAGTCAGCAATGTAACATGATAATTACTTTCGTTACCAACACCTACTTGAATACCTGGCGTGCTTGCAACTATCCTAATGGATGCTGCTTGTATGATTCTGTTAAGGGTAATATCCAACTGAATATTCTTGTAGCTCTCTGGGCAATTAACATAGGGGTGTACTACATAATGTGTACCCATATTATTGTCAATTGCATTTTCTGGTGGACTGGATGGTTCATAACAGTAAGATGTAATATCCCTGATCACTTCGTTGTACTGCGCCATTAGTTCAGCATTCATACATAGCAAAGAGAATATCATGAGAAGAATCCCCAATTTTCTTAAATTTTCCATAATATTTACAAAGATTAGAAGGTTTTTATATTGCAATTATCCTTTTTTAGAGCTTTCATTAGAACCTGCGTTCTTTTTTAACAATCCTATAACTTCTGGGCTTAACAAACATCTTCAACTCCTAACAATCACATTTCGACGACAAAACAAAAAAAAAAAAAGACTTAACCTAATTAATTTTACATATACTGCTTATTTATATTTGGTCTTAATAAAAACAATCATTGCATTTAAGTCTATATAACTAATATTTTACTAAGGTTTTGGCTGCTCATACAGCTTGCTTTCATTGATGGGATGATGGATGCTTAAGATTTTCTTAAGTCAGGGTATTTTAGTGGTGGGACGAGCTTAAAGTCGTCCGACCACGGTCTGGTAGCTACCATAATAGTTTTGGTTACTCCTGCAACCATCTGTGGTTTTTAACCGCAAATCAGCACCAACCCAGCCCTGAAAGGGTTGAATAACAATAGCCGCGGGTAAAACACGAGGGGAAACGAAGATTGCCAGAACCTCAGGTGATTTCAATAATTTAACTAACAACCACTTGATACACTACTTCGATAATATCAGTCTTTTTATTACTTTTGAAACGCGCTATTCATTAAAATTAGAAATTCAATGAATTCCAGTACAGCCGAAATAAAAAATTATTTACATACGCTCATTGTTGAGACTGACGATGAAAGCATTTTAAGCAAGGTGCGGGCTTATTTATAAACTGAAAACAACATATTCCGTTAAGCTTTCACTACCTGAAGAAAAAGATCATTTGGAAAATTTTTAAAAATATAAAATTATGATTCAGGAAACTTTTTTAATAGACGGAAAAGGACAAAAGATAGCCGTACAGGTTCCAATAAAAGTATATGAGAAACTCTTAGCTGACTCCGAAGAACTCGATGAAATTAAGGAGTATAAAAAGGCGAAAACCTTTAAAGGTGATCCGATTCCATTTGAACAGGCCTTTGGAGAAATAGAAGATGCCAAAAAATGAAATACACCATATTTATCGAGCGATACGCCCAAAAGCAGATTATGAAACTGGATAAAAAATCGATTCCGGTTATAAAAAAGTCAATCGCGGAACTTGCTGATAATCCACGCCCTACTGGATATAAGAAACTAAAAGGTGAAGATGCCTATCGTATAAGAGTAGGCAAATATCGTGTAATATATGAGATTGATGATGGCAGAATCCTGATAACAGTAGTATCAGTTGGTCATAGAAAAGATATTTATAAGAGCTAATCCGGCACAATTCCCCCCTTTTCATTAACGCTCTTATTTTACAATAGTCACTCCTAACATATTAGGTAATTTTGTTGCGGTGCGCTGCACCTTTTGCTCTTCCTTTTGTTCTGGTTTCTGCAAAGGTTTTGGCTGCTCATGCAGCTTGCTTTCAATGATTGGATGATGGATGCTTAAGATTTCCTGGGGTGAGGGTATTTTTAGTGGTCGGACGAACTTGGAGTCGTCAGACCACGGGCTGTGGTAATTTATTGGCGGAACAAACCGGGAGTCGTCAGACCACCAGGTGAAAAACCGTCCGACCACGGGCTGGAAGATTCTTCCCAAAACCAACCTTAACAACACCCCGATATGTGCCTTATTATTTTTTACCTTTGCACAAATTTCCTGATGGGAAGAATCTGAAATAAGAACATAACAATCAAACAATAATGGCCCTTACATTTTTCAAATTACCCAAACATAAACGCTACAATTACAAACCGGTTTACTGGGATAAAGCAAAGGAGGAGCGCGAAAAACGTATGAAAGCAGCGGTGGAAGAGAACCACGAAGATTATGCATCGGCCCTTCGAGACCGGCTGGAGATGCGATGGAAAAGAAACACCACGGCAGCGTCCAGAAAAAATGCCAATATGCGATTGGTTGTCATCCTTTTCGTAATTTTCATGGTTGTGTATTTCCTGTTTTTCAGCAATGGAACCAATATCTGGGAATACTTCTTAACCACCCCTTAATCTGAACCCATTCATAGCCTAAAAAAGCCCCGGATTTTCCTATGTCAGACATCATAAAACTTCTTCCCGATTCAGTAGCCAATCAGATTGCCGCCGGAGAGGTGGTGCAACGCCCTGCCTCGGTGGTAAAGGAACTGCTGGAAAATTCTATTGATGCCGGTGCCTCAGACATAAAGCTGATTGCCAAGGATGCAGGCCGAACCCTGATACAGGTTACCGATAACGGGAAAGGGATGTCGGAAAACGATGCCCGCATGAGTTTTGAGCGCCATGCCACCAGCAAGATAAAAGCGGCACAGGATCTTTTTGCATTGCGCACCATGGGTTTCAGAGGCGAAGCACTGGCATCCATTGCTTCGGTAGCCAGGGTTGAACTTAAAACCCGTACTCTGGACAATCCGCTGGCCACCGAAATAATTATTGAGGGATCGAGACTGGAAACCCAGCAGCCCTGCCAGGCACCCGTGGGAACGACCATAGCCGTTAAAAACCTGTTTTTTAATACCCCAGCCCGAAGAAACTTTCTCAAAAGTGATAATGCAGAGAAAACCCATATCTTCAACGAATTTCTAAGGGTGGCCCTGGCCAATCCGCATGTGGCATTCAGCTATTACCATAACAACCAGCTTACCACCCAATCGGCAGCCGGGAATCTGGGAAGCCGCATCCTGAATCTTTACGGAAATCATTATAAACCCCGGCTAATCCCCGTTGAAGAAGAGACCCAGGTGGTATCCATACAAGGTTATGTGCTGAAACCCGAGTTTGCCAAAAAAAGCAAGTCAGAGCAGTTTATTTTCGTCAACAACCGCTATATCCGGTCACCCTATCTCAATCATGCCATTGAGAGCGGATTTGAAGAGCTGATTCCAGCCAATGCTTACCCTTCTTTCTTTCTGTTTCTGGAGATAGATCCGGCACAGATTGATGTTAACGTGCATCCCACAAAAACGGAAATCAAGTTTCAGGATGAAAAGACTATCTATCAGATCATTAAATCGGCAGTGAAACGTAGCCTGGGGAAATTCAACATTGCCCCGACACTCGATTTTGAAAGAGAGACATCATTCGATAATTTCCGTTTCGACAAAAGCAAACCCGTAACCATTCCCACCATAGATGTAAACCCCGATTTCAACCCGTTTAAAAAAGAGAGCGGGCCATCGGCAGGCAAAAACCTTACCCGTCGCACCAATCCGGAAAACTGGGAAAAACTGTTCCCCGATGCCAAACCCGCACACCGGGAAGATTCGCAGGAAAGAGTCTGGCAAAGCGAACAACAAAACACCAGGCCAGCTCAAACCACCATTAGTGCAAGCTGGGATGAAAAACCTATCGCATCAGAAGGGAAAAAATTTATGCAGCTCCAGGGAAAATATATTCTCACCACCATAAAATCAGGTTTGCTGATCATTGACCAGCAAAGAGCACATGAAAGAATTCTCTTTGAGAAACACATGAAATATCTTACAAACCGAAAAGTACATTCGCAAACACTACTATTCCCCGAACAGGTGAAACTGATTGAAGGCGATGTTTTACTCCTGAATGAGATAAAAGATGAAATCAGTATGTTGGGATTTGATATCAGCAGTTTTGGCAACAACTCTTTCATGATCAATGCTGTTCCGGGCGAACTATCAGATAATGAAAATATTACCAAAGTACTTGAGTCCATCCTCGAAAATTTCAAAAAGAACAGTGTGGAAGTAAAACTGGACACACATGTTAACCTTGCCCGTGCCATGGCCCGCAGTCTGGCCGTTAAACACGGCAAAGCGTTAACCCTTGAAGAAATGAATGCCCTTACCGATGACCTTTTCTCGTGCGAGTTGCCTTATCAAACCCCTTCGGGAAAGCCTACCCTTACCATTTTAAGCATGGATGATGTGGGAGATAAGTTTAAATAATTGTTGATAAAAATTGTAATTTTGGCCGCTTAATTTGTTTTCTATGTAAACATACCTATTACCTTCTTGTTAAAATAAAAGTAAAAATCTAAACCATGCAACAATTCAGACCCGGGGGGTTTACCATATTGCCACCAGTAGTAAAAAATCTGTTGATCATCAACGGATTGTTTTTTTTGGCCACCATTGCCCTGGGCAGTTCCCAGGGTATTGACCTTTATAAAATTCTTGGGTTGCACTTTCCGGGTGCCAGTGACTTTGCCCCTTACCAGTTTATCACCTACATGTTTATGCATGGCGATTTTACCCACATATTTTTCAATATGTTTGCCCTTTGGATGTTTGGCAATGTATTGGAGAATGTGTGGGGACCCAAAAGGTTTATCATCTATTATTTTGTTACAGGACTAGGGGCTGCATTATTACACTACGCTGTTTTGTACTGGCAAATCTGGCCTACTCTTCAGGCAGTGAACGAAGTTCTCAACAATCCCGACCATCAGGCAATCAGGGCCTTTCTGGAATCAGACAATTTTACCATCGCTTCGCAGGAAATCAATAACAACTACCGGATTTTCCTTACAGAATACAACAGCCTTATTGGTTCAGCTCCCAACCAGGCGCTGGTAGCAGCTATCAATTTCCTTAATCAATACAAAATAGACTTTTTGAATGCACCGGTTGTAGTGGGTGCATCGGGGGCTGTGTTTGGTATTTTGCTGGCTTTCGGAATGCTTTTTCCCAACTCGATTATTTACCTGTTTTTTGCTATCCCAATAAAGGCCAAGTATTTTGTTATGATTTATGGCGCTTTGGAATTGTATTCAGGCATTACACAAAGTGGAAGCAATATTGCTCACTTTGCCCATTTGGGAGGTATGATCTTCGGATTTTTCCTTATCAGGTATTGGAAAAGCCAGGGAAGAATGTATTAAATTGTTTTTATCGCAATCTCGGACCGGATGATATAAAGGCAAATGATTTAAACGATTTTCCAAAAAACAAAAACCTAAAAAAAAAGAAATGCGATCATCTATATTTACCGAAATCAAAGAATTTTTCATAAAAGGATCCGTTTTATCCCGGCTTATTGGTATCAATATAGCTGTTTTTGTTTTGATAGGTGTAATCAGGGTGCTCTTCTGGTTAATGAATGTGCCGGTAATTTATGATGGATTGTTGCATTGGCTGGGCGTTCCGTCAAATTTTCAGACACTGTTGCTTCGTCCGTGGACACTCATTACCTATATGTTTCTGCACTTCGACTTTTTCCATATTTTCTTCAATATGATTATGTTGTGGATTGGTGGCAGGTTGTTTAGTGAATTTCTGGGGGCTAATCGTCTTACCGGCACCTACCTTTTGGGCGGACTGGCAGGTGCTCTCTTTTTTATTCTGGCATATAATATTTTCCCTGTTTTTCAGCAGGACAGATTTGTTTCTGTGGCCATTGGGGCGTCGGCTTCCGTTTTGGCGGTTTTTATGGCCATTGCCGCTTATCGCCCCAATTACGGGTTAACGTTATTTCTTATTGGCACCATCCGCCTAAAATACATTGCCCTGTTTTTTATTATTATTGATATACTCAGCATCGACAGCTTAAATGCTGGCGGCCACCTGGCCCACCTGGGGGGTGCCTTATGGGGATTTAGTTACATCCTACTCCTGAAACAAGGAATCGACCCCGCGAAATTTCTCTCTACATGGGTAAATGCCATTGGGGTAATATTTAAACCCCAGCCCAAAATGCGGGTTGATTACCGTGGCAGCCGCCCCATGAGCGATGATGAGTATAACCACAGACGAGTTCAAAACCAGCAACGGATGGATGAGATTCTTGATAAAATTTCCAGGAAAGGTTATGAAAGCCTTACATCAGAAGAGAAAGAAATATTATTTAAATTGAGCAATAAAAATTAACTTATTTCCGGTTAAAGGTTGAAGGCAAAGAAAAAAAAATCATTCGTTTCTACCGTATTGCTGTTTTTCAATTATCTGGCAGTACTCTTTCTCCTTATCATCTATTTGAATAAATTTATCAGCCCTGATATCTTTTGGCCCATTGCTTTTACAGGCCTGGTATTTCCATTTGTTTTATTGGTAAATGTGCTGTTTGTTATTATCTGGCTGATCAGGTTACGGATTTATTTTCTGCTTTCGCTATTGGTTATAATTTTAGGCTGGAGTTTTACAACAGGTTTTATTAGTTTTAGCAAAACGAACAAGCCTTTGCCTGGCGAAGGCGAGAATTTAAGAGTGCTAAGCTACAATGTAAGAGTTTTTGACCTTTATAATTACGGGCCCCGCTGGACCCTCAATTTTACCCAGCGAAACAATATTTTCAGGTTTCTTGACGAAAAAGACTTCGACATTATTTGCATGCAGGAGTTTGTGCACGACACCAGCAGAAAATTTAAAACCCTGGATACCATTCCCACCTTTCTGAGTACAAAATATGTCCATGCCGGCTATACCAGTTCATCCAAAGATATAAACTATTTTGGCATAGCAACTTTTTCTGCTTATCCTATCCTTCACAAGGGGCAGATCAATTTCAGCTCAAGGATGGGAAACCTTTGCATTTTTAGTGATATCTTGGTGGGAAATGACACCATCAGAGTTTATAACGTTCATTTCGAATCCATAGGACTTAGTGCAGAAGATTATACTTTTGTTGAAAGCCTTACCCAAAAAGGAAAAAATATTGATAATGAATATTTTATGACAAGTACAAAAAGAATTGTCAGGAATATGAAACTTGCCCACCTTAAAAGAGTGAGCCAGATAGATACCGTTTATGCCCATGTGAAACAATCACCTTACCCTGTTATATTGGCAGGGGATTTTAATGATGTTCCGGCCTCATGGGCTTATCATAAGCTTAGAAGAGTTTTAAATGACTCTTTTAAAAGTGGCCGGGGCATCGGGCAAACCTATATTGGCAGAATTCCGGGTTTCAGGATTGATTACATTCTTCATTCTGATGAATTTACGGCCTATAATTATACAACAGGTAATCAAAAGTATTCAGATCATTACCCGGTGTGGACAACCCTGAATTTTAAAAAATAATAAACGTAAACTATTTGCCAATAACCCACGTTTACTATGGGTTATCAGCATTTATTAAAAAAAACATCTAATTATTCTAACCTTATTATTTTTCTAAACCATGAAAAAAATAACAATTTTAGCCACTTTCCTTGTATTTAGTCATTTTGCCCTACAGGCACAGAGTTTCAGAACAGGTATCGGAATCAGGGGTGGATTATTCAGCGGGTTGTCAATCAAGCATTTCGTTTCACAATCCAACGCCATTGAAGGGGTGGTTGCCACACATCACCGAGGGTTGGTTATTGCCGGAATGTACCAAATGCATGCCAACGCATTTGATGCACCGGGCTTGAATTGGTATTACGGAGGTGGTGCGCACCTGGGCTTCTACAACTACAGAGATACACCCTGGTTTAGCAGTAGCAATAGTAATGGCAATTTTTCAACCCTGGGATTGATTGGGGTGGTTGGTTTGGAATATAAAATTGATGAGATTCCTATTACCATAGGTTTAGATATTACACCGGCCTTTAACCTGATAGGACATACCGGCTTCTGGATCAACACAGGACTTACCCTGCGATATGTACTCAACTAGAAAACAATAATAAATCCCTCAAAAAAAAGAAGGTTGTCTTTGCAAAGACAACCTTCTTTTTTTTGGGGTGCCTAATGGGGCTCGAACCCACGACCCTCAGAACCACAATCTGATGCTCTAACCTACTGAGCTATAGGCACCGTTTATTAAGAGATTGCAAAAGTAGTAAAATTTTTTTTCACATCAATATTTCCAGAAAAAATATTTGACTCAGTTATCCCATCCTGATTTACCAGGCTTTTTATAAGCTATTAAGGATATTTTGAAAGTTACTTGTTTATACGATTATCAACTATTTCAAAATTTAATTAAACAAATAATACAAGATATTTTAGATTAAAACTTCATTTAAAATATTTTAAATATTGATTTTAAATCATTTACAAGCAACATGTTGCAAAATATTGAATCTATAAAAAATCAGAAAATAAATCAATTTGTTCAACTTTTTTTATTTTACATTGAACAATGATAAGCATTTATAGTTTCATTGCTGTACTCACAATCAAATTAAAATTATTAATGTAGTATTTATCTTAAAATTAATTCTTATGAAATCACTTACCAGATTAACAGTTAAAAATACACTAAGATCCTTATTCTTAGGTGTTTTTTTAGTTTTTGCTTCTATGACGGCTCGTTCTCAAACAGTTGTGGAAGTTATTGTAAACAGTGACGATCACACAACGCTAGAAGCGGCTGTATTAGCAGCTGACTTAGCAGGGGCGTTGAGTGGGACAGGTCCATTTACAGTTTTTGCTCCAACCGATGATGCTTTTGAAGCTCTTCCAGCAGGATTGCTTGAAGATCTCCTTGCAGATCCATCAGGATTTCTTACCGACATTTTGCTCTACCATGTTGTAGGCGCCAATGCACAATCCGGAGACCTTTCCAATGGTCAAATGGTAACTACTCTTTTAGGAGAAGATGTAACTGTTACTATTAATGATTCTGGTGTATTTATCAATGGAGCTCAGGTGACCACAGCTGATGTGCATGCATCAAATGGCGTTGTGCATGTTATTGACGCTGTGTTGGTACCTTCATATGATATTCAGATTACTGAAAATGACACTTATGGTAGTATCTTAACTGACGGTGCAGGTAATACTTTATACTTTTTTACCCCTGATGCTGATGGCTCATCTGCTTGTGTAGATGGCTGTTTAAACAACTGGCCAATTTTCTATGATGAAAGTCTTTACCTGTCCGATGGTCTTGATGAAGATGACTTTGATTATATTGACCGTGGTGATGGTGTAATGCAAACCACCTATAAGGGATGGCCATTGTACTATTTCGTTAATGACAATGCTGCAGGTGATGTTAATGGTGATGGTGTAATCAATAAGTGGTTTGTTGCCAAACCCGATTATACTATCATGTTGATGGACAATCAACTTGTAGGCAATGATGGAATTAATTACACCGGAGATTACACTGCCGGAGACGAAATTATTCAATACCTGGTTGATGAATATGGCAACACACTCTACACTTGGGTAAATGACCGCTTTAACAGAAATCGGTTCACTGCTGCTGATTTCTCCAACAATGGCGCATGGCCCATTTACGATGAAGATGATATTATTATTCCATCAACTTTAAATGCAGATGATTTCGCTGTTATTGATGTACATGGACAAGAACAGCTCACTTATCGCGGTTATCCACTTTATTTTTTCGGACAAGACAATATGCGTGGTGAAACCAAAGGTGTAAGTGTTCCTTCTCCTGGCATATGGCCTGTTGCTGTTCCTGATATGATGGAAGCACCTGCTTATACCGTTGTTGATGTTGTTGTTTCAAGTCCTGACCATACAACTCTCGAAGCTGCTGTAATTGCTGCTGATTTGGCTGGTACATTGAGCGGAGACGGTCCTTTCACAGTATTTGCTCCCACCGACGCTGCTTTTGATGCCTTGCCAGAAGGTTTATTAACTGATCTTCTTGCTGATCCTTCAGGATTTTTAACCCAAATTCTTCTTTACCATGTTGTAGGTGGTACTGCTCTTTCTACTGATTTAAGTGATGGTCAAATGGTTGTTACATTAAATGAGCAATCAGTTACTGTTACCATTAATGACGATGGAATTTTCATCAATGATGCTGAAGTTATTGCTGCTGATATTTTAACTGATAATGGTGTAGTACACGTAATCGATGCAGTACTTGTTCCTGCAGAAATTCCTGCTACTGTTGTAGACATTATTGTAGATAGCGAAGTTCATACAACTTTAGAAGCTGCTGTAATTGCTGCTGATTTGGCTGGTACATTGAGCGGAGACGGTCCTTTCACAGTATTTGCTCCCACCGATGCTGCTTTCGATGCACTGCCAGAAGGTTTATTAACTGATCTTCTTGCTGATCCTTCAGGTTTACTTACCCAAATTCTTCTCTACCATGTTGTAGGTGCAACCGCTATGTCTGGCGACTTGACTGACGGACAAATGGTTACTACCCTTCAGGGACAGGATGTTACAGTTACCATTAACGATAACGGTGTATTTATCAACGATGCAAAAGTTATTATTGCTGACCTGGTTGCCGGTAATGGTGTTGTTCATGTTATTGATGCAGTACTTGTTCCTGCAGAAATTCCTGCTACTGTTGTAGACATTATTGTAGACAGCGAAGTTCATACAACTTTAGAAGCTGCTGTAATTGCTGCTGATTTGGCTGGTACATTGAGCGGAGACGGTCCTTTCACAGTATTTGCTCCCACCGATGCTGCTTTTGATGCACTGCCAGAAGGTTTATTAACTGATCTTCTTGCTGATCCTTCAGGTTTACTTACCGACATTCTTCTTTACCATGTTGTAGGTGCAACCGCTATGTCTGGTGACTTGTCTGATGGACAATCAGTTACTACTTTGTTGGGCGAAAATGTTACAGTTACCATAAATAATGATGGTATATTCATCAATGATGCAGAAGTAATTATAGCTGACTTAGTAGCTGGCAATGGTGTTGTGCACGTTATTGACGCCGTTCTCGTACCTGCAACCAATGTAGAATCTGTATTTACTTCTGAAAATGATGTAAAAATCTATCCTAACCCAGCTAGAAATATCCTAAACATCGAAGCTCAAATGGTTGCTTCTACTGATGTTGTAGTAGAAATTTTTAACGTTGTTGGAAAAAGAGTATATAATGTTGAGCTCGGAAATCGCAGTGATATAATCAATGAAACCATTGATATTTCTTTCCTGCCACAAGGTGTTTATATTATGAACCTAAGAGCAGAGAATGCTGTTGTTTCTAAAAAATTCAATGTAATAAAATAAGTAGTTGGTTGTGAGTTAATTTTTTTAACCACACTACTAAAGCCGGCAAGAAATTGCCGGCTTTTTCTTTTTATCTCAAAGCGATAAACACCATAGCCAAAGCAGCATTTGCAGCCCGCAGAATATTTCGTTGCCTTTGATCGCCAAATAAAAATTTCTTCGATACAACACTTCCATCGGGCCTGGCAAGGGCAATCCATACAGTACCAACGGGTTTATCGGTGGTGCCACCATCGGGGCCGGCAATTCCACTCACCGATAATCCATAATCAGCATTTAGCAGTTTCTTTGCAGACACAGCCATCTGTTCAACAGTTTGACTACTAACAGCCCCATGCTCATCAAGGGTATTGGCTTCAACACCCAGTAAATTCTGCTTTACCTGATTATCATAAGCTATAATACTGCCCTTGAAATATGCAGAACTTCCGGGGATAGAAGTGATGCGATGCGCAATAAAACCGCCTGTGCAGCTTTCTGCAGTAGCTAGTGTTTGCCCCTTTTGCTTCAGCAACTTCCCAATAACTTCTTCAAGGGTTTGCTTACCTTCACCCCAAATATAAGTGGGTATTAATAACTTCAGAGCATTGGATTTCTCTTCCAGTGTTGATTCCATCAACGCCTGATCAGTTCCTTTCATAGTTAACCGCAAACGGACAACCCCGGGCGAGGGAAGATAGGCCAGTTTTATATGGGGATACAGGTCATTTTCCCAATCCTTGATAATCTCGGCCATAAAAGACTCCCCGATTCCATGTGTCAGAATCGTTTTATGAACGATAATATTCCCTTTTGATTGGCTTACCAGACGTGGAATAACGAAATGCTCCATAATATGTTTCATTTCATAAGGAACGCCGGGCATAGAAACATATAATTTTCCTCCATGCTCAAAGGCCAACCCGGGAGCCGTGCCCACAGGATTATCAATTACCGTTGCTGATTTGGGAACAAGTGCCTGATCATGATTAAGTTGTGTTAGCGGTAACCCTTTCCTTTCGAAAAAAGATCGTACATTTTCCAGAACCCGATCATTAATTACCAGTTCAGTTGAAAAAAATTCACACAATACCTGTTTAGTTATATCATCTTTCGTTGGCCCCAGGCCACCGGTCATCAATATAACATCTGCTCTTTGCGAAGCTTCATGCAATGCTCTTTTAATTTCATCACCCTGGTCAGAAACAGATGTTATCTGCCTTACATCAAATCCGGCTAAATTTAACTCTTCAGCCATCCAGGATGAATTTGTGTTGATTACCTGCCCTATAAGTAATTCGTCTCCAATCGATATAATCTCTACCATTATTTAAATATTTTTCAACTTAAGGAATTCGTTTGTTCAATCCACAAAGTTATTCTTAAGTCCGCAATCAACGTCTTTTTTAATCATTTTTCTCCCATTCATCAGAAACACATATAGCTATTGATTAATTAAGAAAAAAGGGCAAACCCTATATTGGATTTACCCTATGATTTTCTATTATCTTTTTTAAATAATCAGAATCAGGTCTCCGTCTCCATCTTAAACCTGAGAAAGAATACAATTAACTGACAGGCCTGAAATTAGGAGACCTATTCTTTTATTATTTTTGCTGTTATTATCTCGTTATCAGACACAATACGGATTACATAAATACCATTTTCGTAATCTGACAGATCGATTGTTTCTTCACTACCAATATCGGTCTTTACCATTATCTGCTTTCCTGTAATGTCTGTTATTACCAATTTATTAACGGACTGCCCTGTAAATGTAAGATTCAGTATTCCACTGGTTGGATTGGGATATACTTTAATTCCTTTCGATGCAAGGTCTTCAACACCAACAGTTGAATAAACAGTAACATCAAAACTACAGCTGGCGCTGTTACCTTTTACATCCACAACCGACCAGGTAATGGTTGTAACGCCAACAGGTATGTGAACTCCATTTAACGACGAATGAAAATTGAAATCATTATGCACTCCCTGAATCTGACAATTATCGGATGAATCCATCAGGTCAAACTCTGTACCATCAACAGCGTAATAATCAGCATCGCCAACATCGCGCGTCTGATCTCCCACGCAAGTTATCACAGGATCTGTATTATCTATTACATCTACAGAAAAACTAGCTTGGGAAGAATTACCGGAATTATCTGATACAGTAAGGGTAACTATATTGTCAAGGCCTGAAACAATGGTTCCGGGAACAGGGGATTGTGAAACATCCGGATCGGCATCACAATTATCAGTGGCGATTACATCAGCGGTGAAATCGGGCAAAATTGCCTGGCAATCATCATCTGCATCAATTATCTGACTTTCGTGGGTAGAAGTAATCACAGGGCTGGAACCATCTTCCACGGCCACATTGAAACTAACTTCTGCAAAATTACCTGCATCGTCGGTAACGGTTATGGTAACTTCGTTAATAGCACCGGAGATGAGTGTTCCTGCCACGGGAGTCTGGACAATATCAAGATCGATATCACAATTATCAATTGCACTCACTCCTACATTGTAACTGGGCAATGTGGCTTCACAACTGTGGTAGGCTATAATGGATTGATCATCGTGTGTTGATGTAATCACCGGGTTGGTAACATCCACCCGTTCCAGATCAAAGGATACTTCGGAGAAATTGCCTGCATCATCGGTAACCCGCAGAGTAATTTGTTGAATATTTGCAAAAAGGGTGGAGCCGGGTGCCGGGCTCTGTGAAACAGCCAGGTCCAGATCGCAATTATCGATGGCGGTTACATCTCCTGTAAAATCTGGAATAATAGCCTGGCAATTGTCATTAGCATCAATGGTTTGGTTGCTATGCGTGGAAGTTATTACCGGAGGTGTATTATCTATTACTAACACATTAAAGGATACTTCGGCAAAATGACCTGCATCATCGGTAACGGTCAGGGTAACCTCGTTCGTATTTCCGGAAATAAGGGTTCCGGGTACGGGGTTTTGGGTAATATCCGGGTTGGGATCGCAATTATCGCTGGCAATTATATCACCAGTATAATCGGGCAATGCAACCTGACAATTATCTGCCGCAAAAACAGTTTGTTCGTTGTGGGTGGAGGTAATCACGGGATCAGTTACATCCACTACTTCCACATTAAAAGTCACTTCTGCGGAATTACCGGCATCGTCGGTAGCGGTCAAAGTTATTACATTGGTAGTTCCGGAAATGGTTGATCCTGGTGATGGACTCTGTGAAACTGCCAGATCAGCATCGCAATTGTCGGTAGCAATCAGATCAACGGTATAATCGGGCAATGCGACCTGACAATTATCACCCGCATTGAGTGTTTGGTCACTATGGGTGGATGAAATTACGGGATCGGTTACATCCACAACTTCCACATTAAATGTTACCTGCGCAAAATTGCCCGCATCGTCAGTAACGGTTAAAGTGACTGCATTGGTAATACCGGAAATAATAGTGCCCGGTGCCGGAGATTGTGCTACTAGCAGATCTGCATCACAATTATCCATTGCAACCACATCTTGTGTATAATCAGGCAGCAGCGACTGGCAATCAATATCAGCATCCAGGGTTGTGTCAATATGTGTGGAGGAAATCACCGGATCTGTTGTATCCACAACTTCCACATTGAATGACACTTCCGTTGAATTGCCCGCATCATCGATAGCAGTTAAGGTAACTTCATTGTTTAAACCTGAAATAGTGGTTCCGGGTGCAGGACTTTGGTTTATATCCAGGTTGGTATCGCAGTTGTCGGTTGCGGTAACATCTCCCGTATAATCGGGCAAGAAAGCATCGCAATTCTCACCCGCATCCACTGTTAGATCGTTGTGTGTTGATGTAATTACGGGATCGGTAATATCCATCACTTCCACGTTAAATGTTGCTTCAGCGAAATTACCACCATCATCGGTGGCAGTAAGGGTAACGGTATTCGCGGCACCGGAAACAACAGTTCCGGGCGCAGGATCCTGGGTAATATCAAGGGTGACATTACAATTATCGGTAGCGGTTACACTCCCGGTATAATCTGGCAATACAGCCTGACAACCGTTATCTGCATTGAGCGTTTGATCGTTGTGTGTTGATGTGATCACGGGTTTTTCAGAGTCGGTGGTCAACAGTACTGTGTCGCTTACCACATCTCCATCATCGTTGGAAACAATACATCGGAACTGGTTATTATTCATAGAAAGCGTAACTCCTGTGATATACAACTCGGGACTGTCCACACCCCCATAGGTAAGACTGTTGGTTAAATCGGCAAATCCACTCCCTTCATCTATCTGCCATTGAAATGAAATAGCCCCTGAAGTGTTTACCAGGAAAACGGCATCGTTGCCGGCACATATACTTTCCTGGTTTACGGGTTGGGCTGTAATGTTGGGTGGATATAATAATTCATGAATTGTTGCCCCGCCTGAAACATACCAGGGATTAGGTCCACCACTGGCTACTTTCAAACTGTTGGCAGCAAAACTGACAGAAAAACCAAGTTCGTTGGCGTTGGTTGCCTCATTGATAATTTTATCTCCTGACAATACCCAGTCTCCGGCATTATATCCATAGATCCCTATGCGTCCATAACTGTCATTGCCATTAAAAGCATTGGGTTCACCTACCGCAACAAATCCTGCACTTCCAGATTGTAAACTTACCGAATACCCGCAGTTTCCTGAAAAATATTCTCCTACTATATCTGATCCCAGCTGCACCCAATCTGTTGATTGAAACTGAAATACACGTGCATACCCGGCAGCATTGCCGGCCAATCCGGGTGCCCCAACCGCAACATCATATCCATCATAAGCCAAACTAACTGACGTTCCCAGATAATCGCGAAAAGCATCTCCGGTAATAGCGCTTCCCCTTTGCACCCAATCCGAGCCATTGAAATAAAATATCCGCACATGGCCGGCATCTTCGGCAACATCAGAATTTTCCGGTGATCCAACTGCAACTGCCAGTCCATTGCCACTTATACTTACAGATTTTCCGGCACGATCCCCAAAGCCCAAACCATCAATATCAGCACCCAACTGAACCCATCCTGATCCATTATACTCATAAACACGGGCATGACCGGCATTTCCGGCAGCACCATCATCACCATAGGCACCTACCACTATTTTCTCTCCTGCATCATCCATGTCAACTGATATACCCATATTATCGCCTGCAGACTCGCCATCAATGTCGCCTCCCAATTGCAGCCAGCTTGTTCCATTATATTCATAAACTCTTACATGACCTGCATCTGATCCGCTGTCATCATTAAAAGGAGCTCCAATAACCAACCGGGTACCAGTGGCATTTATACTTACTGAAGTTCCTGATCGATCGCCTGCTGCCTCGCCCACAATCGTACCACCCAACTGAACCCAGTTGCCAGATTGGTTTTCAAAGATTCGTGCATGACCGCTTCTATCGCCGTTGTCGTCGTTTTGTGGCGAACCAATGGCCATTCTTAAGCCGTCAGCGCTCAAACTCACCGAATAGCCGGCCTGATCTCCGGTGGTTTCGCCAAAAATTCCATTACCAATTGGTGTCCATACCTGGGCTTGCGCTACTGAAGAAATAGCAAACAAAACCAAAGCAAGGCAAGTGCTTTTTTTTAACATGACAGTATTTTTTATTTAACATTTGTTTTCCTTGTGTCCCTTAACAAATAACAATTTTTCAAAAATAAGTATAATTAAATGATATATCAAACCCTTTGAATTATTAAAATTTAAGAGTATTGCAAACTACTATTAACAGCGTAATTCAGGGGTAAATTATTTATCAACATCCCCGCGTTAGGTATATTTACAATTAATTGATAATTTTGCTTTAGACAATAAAAACCTTGCTAAAACATCCATTTTCAATAAATCACAGAAAAATCAATGCAAAAATATTTCAAAGAATCAGAGTTAATTTTAAATCCTGATGGCAGTGTGTATCACATTCACCTGCGCCCGGAGAATATTGCCCCCACTGTTATTGTTGTGGGCGACCAGCATAGGGTGGAAACCATCTCAAAAAATTTTGACCATATAGACTTTAAGGTACAAAGCCGCGAATTTGTTACCCATACCGGCACATTGAATAATAAAAGGATTACTGTAATTTCCACAGGAATTGGCACTGACAATATAGACATTGTTATAAATGAACTGGATGCCGCAGTTAATATTGATCTTGAAAACAGAATACCCAAAGAGAATCACACAACCCTTGACATCATTCGCATTGGCACATCCGGTGCATTACAGGCAGATATAGAAGTAGATACATTTGTGGCATCAGCCTATGGACTAGGCATGGATGGTCTGATGAATTTTTATCATTACAATGAAACCATACTAGAAAAGGACCTTACTCAACAATTTATTGATCAAACAGGTTGGAATAAAAAACTGGCCTACCCATACATTATTAAAGCAAGTCCTAAGCTAATGAAGACCATTGCTGCCGGCCTTACCAGTGGCATAACAGCTACTGCATCCGGGTTTTTTGGCCCCCAGGGAAGGGAACTTCGTATTCCACTCGCCTATCCTGAGTTGAACGAAAAAATTGAATCTTTCAACTATGAAGGAAACCGAATAACCAATTTTGAAATGGAAACTGCTGCCATTTATGGACTTGGGCAGACGCTTGGCCATAATACACTAACCATTTGCGACATTATTGCTAACAGGGTAACCAGAACCTACAGCAAAGACTATAAAAGATCGGTTAAAAAATTAATCGAATTTGTTTTGGAGAAAATTTCCCAATAAATATTATAAAACATCCATATAATCGGGATATTAATTAGCTTTGTTATAAGCACCTGATTTTGGGCAAAGAAACAAGTTTTTCACATGTAATAATTTTTTAAACCCTACTGCAAATTCAAATACCAAAATATGTCAGCTGAAGATAAAATAAAAAAAATGGAAGCCCTTATCAGTTTGGTAGATGAACCTGATGATGAAGTTTTTGCTGAAATATCCGGAGGTATTGAAGAATTTGGTTCTGAAATTATCCCATTCCTTGAAAATGCCTGGGAACAACAATACCAGCCGGCTGTGCAGAAAAGATTGGAAAATCTGATTCATAGCATTCAATTTAAAAAAGTTGGAGAAGATTTGGAGCGGTGGTTAGAAAATGGTGCTACAGATCTGCTGGAAGGTTGTCTTATAATAGCAAGATATCAGTATCCCAACCTGAAAGAACATGAAATTGAATATGAATTATCGCGGATTAGAAAAGATATATGGATTGAACTGAATGATAATCTTACCGCCCTGGAGCAAATAAAGGTTTTCAATTATGTGTTTTATGAATTGCAGGGATTCAAAGGAAATGTTGATAAATATCACTCACCTGACAATTCTTTCATTAATAAAGTTTTGGAAACAAGGCAGGGAAATCCATTAACATTAAGCATTATTTATATGATTATTGCGCAAAGTCTGGATTTACCTCTTAAAGGGGTTAACCTGCCCGAGCATTTTGTGTTGGCATACACCGGCGCATCAATTGACCCGGAAACCTACGAATTTAAAAGTAACAATATTTTGTTCTATATCAATGTTTTTAGTAGAGGCACCGTTTTCTCCTACAAGGATATTGATTTGTTTTTAAAGCAAATTAACAGAGATTCAAGACCTGAATTTTATCAACCCTGCCAAAACACAGACATAATAAAGCGTATGATCTCAAATTTAATACTTGCTTTCCAAAAAGCCAACGATTCTGAGAAAGCTGATGAAGTAAGCGAACTGGCTGCATTACTCGAAAACCAGCTTAAAAAAGCCGGACAAAACAACAATCAAACAAAATAAACGAATTCATCACTAACAATTAAACATGTTACTTAAAATTTACCCGGAAAATCCCGATCCAAGAAAAATAGAAACTGTATTAGAATGCCTTCGGGAAGGGGGTGTTATTATTTACCCAACAGATTCCGTTTATTCCATGGGCTGCGATATGATGCAACCCAAAGCCGTGGAAAGAGTGGCTGCAATAAAAGGTATGAAAGCAGATAAAGCCAATTTCTCAATTATTTGCAATGATTTGAGCAATATATCTGATTATACCAAACCATTTTCTACGGAAATCTATAAACTCATGAAAAAGACCTTACCTGGTCCTTTTACATTTATTCTAAATGCCAATAACAAAGTCCCACGCATATTTCAAAACCGCAAAAAAACCATTGGCATCAGGGTTCCGGATAACCCCATAATCAGATTATTAGTGCAGGAATATGGCAATCCCATTATTTCAACATCCATTTACGACGATGATGAAATTTTAGCATATACTACCGACCCCGAATTAATCTACGAAAACCACAGCAATATGGTAGACATAATAATTGACGGTGGATTTGGGGGCAATATTCCATCAACCGTGCTGGATTGTACAAGTGGCGAAGTGGAACTTATAAGGCAGGGAAAAGGAGCTTTAGATGATTTTATTTAGAAAATAAGATGGAAATCAGTAATTTTTTCAATCACGAGAAACTTCCCACTGGCGAAGAAGAGATTTTTAATACCCTCTGTAACTCGTCTACAGTTAAAATTGAGAAGATCATTAGCAAAGGACAGGTAACACCTGAAGGAATATGGTACGATTCTGACCGAACAGAATGGGTAATGCTTATGCAGGGAAAAGCATCCCTTTTATTTGACAACAACAAATCGGTGCACCTTAAAACAGGAGACTATCTTCTTATACCGGCAGGTTTAAAACATAGAGTAACTTATACAAGCACGGAGCCTGTCTGTTTGTGGATTGCCGTCCATTTTCAAAACGAATAAAAAAACATATAAGTCTGATTAATAATTAATTACACGCCATATCATTTTGTTCCAACAAAATAAAGATCCCCAAAAAATGCACCCAACACTACAACAGATACAGGATAATAAGGGTTTCAGAACAGGAAACTTTTTTCTTATAGCCGGCCCCTGCGTGCTCGAAAACGAATCAATGGGTTTTGGAATTGCCGAAAAAATTAAAACTATTACTCAAAATCTGGGTATCCCGTATATATTTAAAGCATCATATAAAAAGGCCAACCGATCTCATAAAGATAGTTTTACCGGAATTGGTGATAAACTTGCGTTAAGCAGTTTACATAATATCGGGAAGAAATATGATTTACCGGTAATAACAGATGTTCACAGCGTTGAAGAGGCCCGCCAGGCAGCTAAGTATGTTGATGTTTTACAGATTCCTGCCTTTCTTTGCCGGCAAACAGAGCTTTTGGTTGCCGCCGCAGAAACCGGCAAGGTGGTTAATATAAAAAAAGGACAGTTTCTATCGCCGGAAGCTATGCAGTTTGCAGTAGGAAAAGTTCAGTCTGCCGGAAACAACAATGTTTGGGCCACTGAAAGAGGAACCACCTTTGGATATGGTGATTTGGTTGTTGACTTCAGGGGGATTCCCATTATGCAGTCGAACAACATTCCTGTAATTATGGATGTAACGCACAGCCTTCAAAAACCCAATACCAGCAGTGGGGTTACCGGTGGTTTACCGCACATGATAGAAACGATTGCCAAAGCCGCCATTGCCACAGGAGCTGATGGCCTGTTTATTGAAACTCATCCAGAACCATCCAAAGCAAAATCTGACGGTGCCAATATGCTGGCATTGGATAAACTGGAAGGGTTGTTGGAAAAGTTGCTTAAAATCAGGAGAGCAATACTAGAATAATATCAAACAGGGGGTAATTCTTCCAAAAACTCAATGGCTTCGAGTTCTTTAATGTACTGATCACGTATAACAAAAAAATCATCAAAATAATCAGGATGCAAAGGGTCTGCACTAGGGAATTCTTCTTTACGATGATTAACCTGTTTTCCATTTTTCCAGAAACGGAAACAAACATGGGGGCCGGTAGCCAGACCTGTCATTCCCACATAGCCAATTACATCACCCTGCTCAACTTTTTTACCGGGCCTTATACCCTGGGCAAATCGCGACATGTGAAGGTATTGCGTATCATAAACTGAATTGTGCCTTATCTTAACATAGTTGCCATTACCGGATGTGTAACGTGCTTCGGTTACTACACCATCGCCAACTGAATATATAGGAGTTCCGGTGGGTGCAGCATAATCAGTACCATAATGGGGCCTTCGGGTGCCCAGAACCGGGTGCATTCTACCGGAGGAATATCCACTTGATATCCGTCCGAATTTCAAAGGTGCTGCCAGGAATACTTTTCTCAAATTATCCCCTTCGGGCCCAAAATAACCAGAAACAGTATCCTTTTCATACTTAAACCCATATATATCTTCATCATGATGTACAAAATATAAAGCTTCTATCTGTCCAACTCCCACAGACTCTTCACCAACAAAATTTTCTTCATATACTACCTTAAACCTGTCGCCACTCTGTATACGGTAGAAATCAACTTCCCAGGCCAGAATTTCTGATAATTTTATAGCAAGCTCAGGATTGATATTATTTTGTGAAAGTGTTTCCCATAAAGATGAATCAATAATCCCAGAAACAGTTAACCGAACAGGTGTTACTACCTTTTCACCTCGTGAAATAACCAACGAATCAGAAAAATCAATCTTCAGAAACTCCAATGGGGAGATATCATAGACGAAATAGCGTAGATGCGACAATGAGTCAGATTCCTGTTTCATATAAGTTTTGTAGGTATTTCCAGCTTTTATGTAGCGGGGATCAAATACATCTCGCATTTGGGTTACAATCTGGTCTATAAACCGGTTATCAAAATTATAACCGGAAAAGATATGACCTAATGTTTGTCGGTTTTTAATTTTTAAAGTATCAACGCTAAAATCTTCACAGGCAATTCCATAGGCATCAAAAATTATAACTTCTTCCGCTATTTCTTCTGTAATAACAGGTTCTGGTAATTCTTCTGCCCGGGGTTTGAGAAAAAACGCCCACACATAAAATGAGATAAGCAAAAAAGATAATACTGTGATGATCCGGGGATATTTTTTAATGAAACTCATACTTCTATATTAATTGTTTATGACAAAAATATAAAATCAATTAAAAGAAACAAAAGCGAATATTTCTTTTATGAATTTATAGTGTTTACAGCGTTTATAATTCTGTGAATGGTTTCATCTCTACCAAGAAAAGTCATGATCTCTTTCAAATCGGGGCCCATACCTGCCCCAACCAACGATAATCGGAGAGCGATCATCAGTTTCCCTGCCGGCACTTCGTTCATTTCCATAAAGTCGTGCAGAATATGATCTAGATTTGATACAGAAAAATCATCAACAGATGCCAATATTTTTGTCAGGTTAGTAAGTATTTCCGATGTATCAGGTTTCCATTTTTTATCTATAGTTTTCTGGTCATAGCTTTCAGGAGCATAAAAGAAAAATGCCGCCTGATCCCATATTTCATGAATAAAATGAACCCGCTCTTTTACCAGAGAAACGACTTTTACTACCCGTTGCTTCTCTTCAAAAATTCCTTTATCTTTCAGTATAAGATTAAAAAGCTCTGCAACTTCTCCGTCATCTTTCTTCAGTAGATACTGGTGGTTAAACCAGCGGGCTTTAGCCGGATCAAATTTTGAACCTGACTTACCCACCCGTTCCAATGAAAATTCCTGCACAAGCTCGTCAAGAGAAAAAATTTCCTGATCGTTACCGGGGTTCCATCCCAGCAGGGCAAGCATATTGACAAAAGCATCAGCAAAGTAGCCAGATTCGCGGTAACCAGAAGAAACTTCTCCGCTTTTGGGATCGTTCCACATCAAGGGAAAAACAGGAAAACCCAATCGGTCACCATCACGTTTACTCAGTTTTCCATTTCCATCAGGTTTGAGCAAAAGTGGTAAATGAGCAAATTGTGGCATTTTATCATGCCAATCAAAAGCCCTGTAAAGCATTACATGCAATGGCAGAGATGGCAACCACTCTTCACCACGTATAACATGAGAAATATCCATAAGATAATCGTCTACCACATTAGCCAGATGATAGGTGGGCATGCCGTCACTCTTAAAAAGCACTTTATCATCAAGCTGACCACTATTTACCTTTACAGAGCCACGAATGAGATCTTCCATAGCAATATCTTCATTTTCGGGCATTTTGAAACGAATTACGTAAGTAGCCCCTTCATCAAGAAGTTGCTGGGTTTCCAACTGTGAAAGAGTTAAAGAATTTCGCATCTTACCACGTGTGTGTGCATCATATTGAGCATTTCCCTTTTCTGCTTCCAGCCTTTTACGCATATCATCGAGCTCTTCGGTTGTATCAAAGGCAAAGTAAGCAAAACCCTTTTCAATAAGCCTGAATGCATATTGACGATAAAGATCCTTCCTTTCAGACTGGCGGTATGGCCCGTAAGGCCCGTTTTTACCTACCCCTTCATCCCAATTAATACCGCACCATCTAAGCGACTCCATAATATACTCTTCTGCGCCAGGAACGAAACGGTTTTGGTCAGTATCTTCTATTCGTAACAGAAAATCTCCGTTGTGTTTTTTGGCAAATAAATAATTATATAATGCAGTGCGAACACCGCCAATATGCAGTGGTCCGGTGGGACTCGGAGCAAATCTTACCCTAACTTTTCTTTCCATAGTTACTTTATTAAACTCACCGTCTTTTTAAGGTAGAAAAGATAACGGTGAAAGTATTCATTGTATTTTTGTGCAAAATTAGAATAATCTCACAACAATAATAAAAGATTTGGAAAGATAAAGAGTGATAAGTCTTTACAGTAAATAAAAATGGAAAGCTAGATTGGAAGATCAGACAAATTGCTGATGGTTGTAAAAGATTTGGTTTGATTTATTTTAAAATCTCCTTTACCAGGGATATTAAAATTCACTTCAAAATCAATTGAATATGTATTTCCCGCGGAAACATATCCATAGAGCTGAACATAAACATTCCCTATATATATTGTGCCGTAAGTATCATCAACATACCAGTGGAATTCAGGTTTTAGGGATGAATTTGCAGGCAGGTGGTCAATAAACAGATCATCGTCTTCAGAAAGTTCAATAACATCTCCATTCGGGTATATGTCTTTCATTTCAATACTTACGGAATAAATATCCTGGTCATTTAAGTTACCAATAGTAACATCAAGACCATAAATTTGGGTATTATCAAGCATATACCATCCATTAATACGGGTAAGAGAAATGCTTAGCTCTACTTTTGTATCTGTTACTTTTCCACCACCATACAGCAGCTCCTCTGCAATAATATCTTCTTCATCGCATGAAGAAAGGAACAGCGAAAAAAGTGTTATTATCAAGGTAAATAAGTGTTTTTTGTCCATTGGTATTCAAATTTGGGAATTTGAGCAGAGGCAAATTGTATAATAAAATAATTAAAACTCGAAAACAACGCCAAACTCCTGCCTGGCAAATGGCGGGAAGCTGGGAATGATTCCTGTTGTAATGGTGGCGCAATAACGTATTCCAAAAGACCAGTTGGTGGGTTTAAACAAGGCACCATACTCAACTATTACATCGCCTACAGTAAGCTCTTCGTATTCAAAAGCATCTGAGCTTACAATGGAACCTTCCAACCCTGCTAATCCAAAAAATTCAAACCCAAATAATCTGATGGCAGGACCGATTGTAAAGGCATATGACAAAACAGAAACTTCTTCCGTATCAAACCTAAACTGAGCACCATCATTTAAGGTAAAAAGTCCATAAGTTCCTGTCATATTCATTGCCCAATAGCCAAAAACTCCGGTCATACCAAAACCCAAGCCAATAGCTTCTTCAATATTGTTCGAAAAATTGACCGTATTAAGGCTTAAATCAGTATAAGAAAAATTCAGGGTAGAATAACTATCCTGGGCATACCATTTTTTGCGATTTTGTTTTCTCTCATCCTGCAGTTGAGTGCGCCTTATCTCGGCTTCTCGAGCTTCTCTCTCCTTTTGAGCATTCAGTATATTTTGTTGTTTTTGCGCATCGGCAGTAATTTTTTCCTGTTCTCTAATATATGCCTGGCGCAATTCTTCAGAAAAAACAGCATCCACAATTGTTTCCTGGTTTTCACGAATACTCAAACTACCTTTTAAATCAGCATAACCTTGCAATTGGCCCACATAACGGTAATCCCCGATATGCAAATCCTGCATAAGCGTGCTGCCTGTCCATTGTCTGATAGTTTCCCCCCTTTGGCTGGTGAGTTTAAAGCGGGCATCAGGATTTGGAGAAACAAAACGTAGTGCACCGGTTTGGGGTATCAGCCTTATATTTTGCTCAATTCTCCCTCCTTGCTCTATTACAAATCGTTCTTCTTTAGGAGAATAGCCATCCTTTTCTACCAAGAGACGATAGGTACCGGGAGCCAATTGAATTTCTTTCTGCCCTGTGTAATTTCTTTGATTAATAGATACCCTGGCATCGGAAGGTTCAACTGACAATACAAGCGTGCCCGCAAACCTCTGAAGTTCGAAAATAAACTCATTGTTCTCGTTTTCCTGAACCATAATTCTGGTTTCCAGGTCATTATACTCACTTAAAGACAATTTAAGTGTATAGGAACCGGGGAAAAGAAATTCCTGAAATGGGGTTTCACCATTACGTTTAACATTATTAATGTAAACTGTTGCCCCCGGAGGATTGCTTCTGATAGTAACTGTTTCCTCCATTATACCTTCAAGTTGATAACGAAAGAGGGTATTGGTTTCGGTAACTTCAATCTGTGTTGATATAGGCCTGTACCCGGGTTTTTCGATTCTTATATCATAAATTCCTTTTTCAAGTTGAAGGGTTTGATCGATGGGATAGGTTTCCTCTCCAATAATCAAAACCGTATCGTCATGGCCATCAACAATAAAATTAACAGGAATCAACTCAATATTACCTGCAACACCTATCGATGTGACCACCAGATTGTAAACCCGACTTTCAACTGCAGGTTCGGGTAGGGATAAATCAAGCGGCAAATACCCTGAGGCCATAAGCCTGATTCGACGCTCTTTAGGAGGAACATACAACCAGTAGCCTTCATCTTCCTGCCTAACCATATCCACAATACCCAGGTTGGAATCGAATTGCATTCCTTGAATATTGGTAACAATCTTAATTAATGCGCATGGCTCATCGTTAACAGAGCGACGCGGAAACCGTATAGCAGCCAAGTCAGTCGGATCAGCCTTAAACTCGCGAACATCAAATTCCTGAGAAAATACAAGCCCAATGGTTGTAAAAAACAAAAACAGAATTCCAGTTATACTTTTATACATTTGAAAATCGGAATATGGAAGAACATAATACAGCAAGCCTGGTTAGCATACTTTTAATTTCTAAATTACAACCTGAAATTTCTATAATATTAAGACATGTTTCGGCAAACAATATATTAATCCGTATAGAAAACAAAAATAAGGTTTTTTTAAAAGAGATAATAATTTAATTAATTTTTGCTTAACAAATGATAATTGCTAATTTTAAAAATCGAAACTATTTTCTCATTTCTTCATTTCAAACAAACTTCTCATGAAAGTTTTTGCTCAGTTTTTGCTCAGTAGTTTTGTGTCGGTAGCAATGATTGTTCTACTCAATATTCCGATAGGACAACTGCCACCTCTAGGCAAATTTCTTGACCCTGTAAAAGGCATTTGGCAAAATGGTTTAATTCCTGATATACCTGCCAGCGAAACCATTAAAATATACGGGTTAAAAGAAGAAGTAAAAATAGTTTTTAACGAACGTGGTGTACCGCACATTTTTGCTGAAAATCTTTACGATCTCTATTTTGCATCTGGCTATGTATCAGCAATGCATCGATTATGGCAGATGGAATTCAGCACCCATGCATCCGTAGGTCGTTTAAGTGAAATAGTTGGAGAAAGAGCGCTTGAATATGACAAATATATACGGAAACTTGGAATGGCTTATGGGGCAGAAAAAATGCTTGAAGCAACAACTAATAACCCACCGGCAATGGATGCATTGCAGGCTTATTCTGATGGCGTTAATGCATGGATCAACCAACTCGACATAAAACATTACCCTTTTGAGTATAAGCTGCTTGATTATGCTCCTGAACCTTGGGGACCAATCAAAACCCTGGCTCTGGGCATGAGTATCAACCGAACATTAAGTAGTGGAAACCGTGCTTTAAAAATGTCGCATCTGGAAGCTGCCTGGGGGAGAGAAACTATTATTAATTTGTTTGCTGCCCGACCTGGATTCGATAACCCTGTTATCCAAAAGCAGAATTGGGATTTCGATAATATCTCTCCCACCCCACCTGAAGTGAATTTTATCCCCCAGTTTGTTTTCAACAATCTACTGGAAGAAAGAAACCCCAACGTAGGAAGTAACAACTGGGCAGTATCCGGAGAAAAAACTGAAAGTGGCGATGCATTGCTTGCAACTGATCCGCACCTGGGGCTAACACTGCCATCTATTTGGTACGAAATGCAGTTGAACGCGCCAGGCATAAATGTTTATGGAGTTACTTTCCCGGGCGTTCCGGCCATTATAATGGGATTTAACGAATACATTGCCTGGGGAAATACCAACACTGGCAATGAAGTTTTTGATATTTATGAGATAAAAACTGATTCACTTTTTCAGAACTATTTTTACGATGGTGAGTGGACCCCTTTAAAATTCAGAAAAGAAATTTATAAGGTAAAAAATAGCGATCCCATAATTGACTCCATCGCATTTACTCATCATGGCCCTTTAGTGTACCTTTCTACAGAGAGTTCCTTTGCTTCCAACATACCTATAAGCCATGCTATTAGCTGGACTGGCCTGGAAGCAGGTGACGTAATTGGTCCTTTACAAAATATTAATTCGGCTACAGATTTTACAGAGTACAGAAAAGCATTATCAGGCTTAAAGGCTCCCCCTCAAAATTATGTTTTTGCATCCACAAAAGGAGATATAGGCTTGCAGTTAAACGGACTGTGGCCCAACAAATGGAAATACCAGGGAATGTTTATTGGAGATGGAAGCAATTCTCAGCACAATTGGCAAGGATACCTACCCTATGATTACATGCCCTATGAACATAACCCTTCCAGAGGTTTCGTAAGTTCGTCCAATCAGGAACCAGCAGACTCTTTGTACCCGTTTTATCACGGATGGTATTTTGCAAGCCCGGCCAGATCATCAATAATTACCAGTACACTTAGCGCAAATAACAGATTAACCATTGAAGATATGAAAGAGCTGCAACAGAATGCCACCAACTTTTGGGCACAACAATATCTTAAACAGATGACAGATTCCGTTTTGTTTTTTATTGACACTTCTGAAACCCTGGCTGAAAAAGTAAAACTTAAAGATATTATTGATATTTTATCAGAGTGGAATAAAATCAATGAAGCTCATAGTATAGAAGCCACTATTTTTGAGACATGGAGAAAAGAAACTTTTAATAGTTTATGGCAACCTGTAATGGAACCTGTAAAAGAATACGGAAATATTCAGCCTTCTATAGATATCTCTTTCAGGGTTCTATTTCATAAAACCCCTGTTGAGATTTATCATAATATGACTGAAAATTATCCTTCAACTTCTGCGCTGCTTTTTGAGAATTTAATAAAAACGCTTGAAAAGCTTGAGGAAGAGAATGGCCCTATGGGGGAAAGCTGGCAATGGTGGAACCATAATGGGAGTACCATCAATCATCTTCTAAATATAGAAGCACTTAACCAGCCCCGGTTAAAAAACAGTGGTAGTAATCAGTCACCTAATGCCATTTCGGGCACCCATGGTCCATCCTGGCGAATGGTAACCCAAATGATGGAGCCTGTAAAAGCCTGGGGGGTTTATCCGGGCGGACAAACAGGAAACCCTGCCTCTAAAGGGTATAATGCATTTATTAATGATTGGGCAGAAGGTAATTATTATGAACTAATACTTTTTGAAAATGCCCAACAGGCTGCTAACCAAGCCGAAAGTACGATAACCCTTCAACCCTATGATAATAAATAGCATTGGATAAAAAAATGACATGCTTTAACAAAAAAAACAGTATTTACACATAAAGATAGTACAGTATGACCTGGATAATCGTAACGATTCTAGCTGTTGTTTTACAACAATTTTTACCATGGTGGAGCATTGGTATAGCCGGCTTCATTTTTGGTTTTCTTATTGATCAGAGTAGAAAATATGCCTTTATAAACGGATTTACAGGTATTTTTCTATTGTGGGGTGGTACAGCTACCTACATATACATAATTAATGATGCAGTATTGGCCAACAGACTTGCAGTTCTTACCGGTTTACCCCATGGAGTATTATTAATTATTATTACAGGATTACTGGGAGGCATGATAGCAGGATTGGCATCACTGTCTGGCAGATACTTAAGAGAACTCAGCCAATGTAATATTACCCCGATAAGAGAAAAATAGCTCCAAAGAACAAATTAATTGAAATTAATAAAAACCCTGACAAACATTACGAGTCCAAAAATAACCAGGGACAACCCCACTATCTTATTTACCCACATAAGGATAGAAATAGTAATAAACCTTCTAATCTGATTTGCTATAGTACACTTAATTGTATCGGTAACAAAAACCGTAATGATAGCTGCTGTAAAAAAGGTAACTACCTCTTTGGTTGCAACTCCGTATTTAGCACTCACAAAACTCATTACTCCCAACCAAAAAATGAGTAAAAAAGGATTGAGTATATTCATGAAGAACCCCTTTAAAATGTATTTTGTGTATCCCTGCCCGGTTACAGTAAGCTTTACTTCAATACCCCGTTTTGTATTTACCTTATACTTTTTAAAAAAAGTTACCACCCCAAAACCAATAAGAATACAACCCCCAACAATACCCACCCAAAACTTATTACCTTCATTATTTAAAAACTGTATGGCTCCCAGATAGCTTAAAGAAATAAGTGTAAGATCACTTAAAGATATACCCAAGGCAAAGAGTAAACCCGACCTTAATCCACTATGAATGCTGGTTTGGATCAAAGCAATAAAAGCAGGCCCTATAAGAAATGCCAGGGTAACCCCAAGAATAATACCCTCCCACATTGATGCAACCATGTTGAAAACATTTGATTGATACTTCTATGGTTAATCTTTACAAGAGATTGATAATGCTCAAAAATTGATCTACTCTCTTTATAAAGATAAAAAATCTTATTTAGTAATTGGTATTCGATTGAGAAATAAACTCTTCCCAATCGGCAAGCAGCTTACCTTTTATTACCCGGGGAAACTTGTTTTGCGCACCTTCCTTTCCTTTAAATCTCATCCAGTCATAAAATACCTCGCTGGGAATAATCTCTACAATAACATCCTTAATGGCAGCTATGCGTTCAACCCGATAATCATCATTAAGTATTTTCAGATTTTCATCTAATGCATTTTTAATATTTTCAGCATCTACCTTATTATCAGTCCCTATAAACCATTTATGGGCAAACATACTATCGTACTTAATGCCGGCAATGGTAAATTCACGAATTTCAATATTCAGCTGATCTTCGGTCATTTTAACTGCCATATTCATATTTTCCTGCGACATATGCTCGCCACAAAGATTGAGAAAATGCTTTGTTCGTCCGGTAATAACTATCTCGTTGTGTTCTTTGGAAACAATTTTTACGGTATCTCCAATCAGGTATCTCCATGCGCCTGCGCAGGTACTTAAAAGGAGAGCATATTCAGCTCCATGCTGTGTTTGCGAAATGGTAAGAACTTCAGCATCTGTTTTTAGATTACCTTCTTCGTCGAAATTGGTTTCGTTAAAGGGTACAAATTCAATAAACAGTCCATTATCAAGAACCAGCTGCATGTTTTCAGTATTGGGACGGCTCTGAAAAGCAATAAATCCTTCTGAGGCCAGGTAGGTTTCAATATAGGTAAGCTTTTTACCCATCAGTTTTTCAAAACCTTTTTTGTAAGGTGTGAAAGAAACACCTCCATGCACAAAAATCGAAAGATTCGGCCAAATATCATGAATAGTATTCAAATTATAATGTTCTATTATTTTTTCAATAAGAATTTGCCACCATGCCGGCACGCCAACAATAACGCCTATATCCCAATCTTTAGCCTTTTTCACTATTTCATTAAGCTTGGTAGGCCAATCCCGCTCTTTGGATATCCGTTTGCCTGGCTTATAAAAATGTTGAAACCAGAAAGGGATATTTTTGGTAGTGATGCCTGAAAGATCTCCTTCAAAGTAAGTACCGTTATAATGTAAGTGTGTACTACCCCCCAACATTAAAATTCCTTTTTCAAAAAATTCGTAAGGAAACTCATACCTTGCCAGCGAGAAAATCTGCTTTATACTTGTTTTCTTAATGGCTCTTAGCATATCGTTGGTAACCGGGATATATTTGCTCGATGCTTCTGATGTGCCGGAGCTAAGAGCAAAGTACTTTACCCGCCCAGGCCAGGAAACATAGCTTTCACCATTGAGCGATCGGTACCACCACTCTTTAAAAATCTTATTATAATCGAAAAGGGGAACCCGTTGCTGAAACTCTTTTACAACATCTTTGCTTTTTAGAATTTCATGAAACCCGTATTGCTCGCCCAACGCTGTATTGGCTGCACGGCGAAGCAGTTTTTTCAATTCAATTTTCTGCACTTCTTCCGGGTCAGAAATCTTAAAAATAGACGGCATGCGGCTACGCAGGCTGATGGCATTCTTAATTACAGATCCGAGTATAGGCATAAATAAGTTTTGTTGATGTTTAACAATATACGGAAAGATGCTGCAAAGATCAGCCTGCTTTTTCAATCCATTCTTTTACATCTTCAGGTTTGGGTGCAGACAAAGTAAGCTTTAGCTTTTTTCTTAAACCGCACAGTTGGTTAAAAACCTTATTTGCATTGGCACCCTTTAAAGATTCCAGGTTTGGATAGCCCGATTTCTGAAACACGGGAACCCATTCGGCAGGAATACCGGCATTAATAAAATCATCGCCTTCAGATTCGGCTGATGAAGATTTTTCAGGCCTCATTTGTGGGAAAAAAAGTACATCTTGTATCGAGTTACTATTGGTCATGATCATTCCCAAACGGTCAATTCCAATACCCAAACCCGCAGTGGGTGGCATACCATGCTCAATGGCTCTGAGGAAATCTTCATCCAGAACCATTGCTTCGGGGTCCCCGCGACGTCCGAGTTCAATTTGTTCTTCGAAGCGCGAACGCTGATCTACCGGATCGTTAAGTTCACTAAAAGAATTGCATATTTCCTTACCGTTACAAATGGCTTCAAAACGTTCTACCAAACCGGGCAATTCGCGGTGCTTTTTGGCCAGCGGCGACATCTCTACCGGATAATCAGTAATAAATGTGGGTTGTATCAACTTCCCTTCGCATTTTTCACCAAAAATCTCGTCGATTATTTTACCCCTTCCCATGGTTTCATCGAGTTCAACACCCATATCTAAGGCGGCTTTGCGCATTTGGGCTTCATCCATTTCAGACACATCAACACCAGTAAAATGTTCTATAGCTCCGTACATGGTAAAGCGTTTCCACGGGCGTTTGAAGTCAATTTTTTTATCACCAACCTTTACTGCGGTGGTTCCATGTAAATCGAGAGCAATTTTCTCAACCATTTCTTCTACGGTATTCATCATCCACTTATAATCTTTGTATGCCACATAAAGCTCCATTTGGGTAAATTCAGGATTATGAAAACGACTCATCCCTTCATTACGAAAATCTTTGGCAAACTCAAATACACCATCGTACCCCCCAACAATCAATCTCTTCAGATAAAGTTCGTTGGCAATTCTTAAATAGAGAGTAGTATCAAGGGTATTGTGATAAGTTTTAAACGGCCTTGCGGCAGCACCACCATAAATGGGTTGTAAAACAGGGGTTTCTACTTCGAGATATTCTTTAGAAAGCAGGAAATTGCGCATAGATTGAATCATGAGGGCACGTTGTCTGAAGGTATCGCGAACATCGGGATTTACAATCAAATCCAGATACCGCTGCCTGTATCGTTGCTCAGGATCTTTAAAGGCATCGTAAACCTGCCCGTCTTTTTCCTTTACTACTGGCAAGGGGCGAAGAGATTTTGTTAACAGTTTGTATTCTTTAACATGAACAGTGGTTTCGCCCATACGTGTAACAAAAACGTAACCTTTTACGCCAATAATATCACCAATATCAAGCAATCTCTTAAAAACAGTATTATACATTGTTTTGTCTTCACCCGGACAAATCTCATCACGGTTAAAATATAGTTGTATACGTCCTGTTGAATCCTGCAACTCAGCAAAAGATGCACTCCCCATGATACGCCGCCCCATGATTCTGCCAGCTATCACTACATCCTGAAAAGAAGATTCATCTTCAGGATAATAGGTTAATATATCTTTGATCGTGGTATTGGTGGTATATTCTTCGGCGGGATAAGGATTAATTCCCAGTTCTTGTAATTCTGCTAAAGCTTCGCGCCTTATTATCTCCTGTTCACTAAGTTGTAATGCCATACTATAAATAAAATCATTTTTTACTCCGGAATTTCCTTTCACAAACAACTATTTTCCTGCGCCGGAGATTACAGGAATAGCCGGTAAAAACATGCAAAGATAAGTAATATAATTTTTAACAAAATTACTATTTTAATAGCCTTTGCTAAAAAGATATAATAACTTAAACTAAGCTTAACAATCAGATTGACAGACATATTATTTACAAAAACGCATTAGCAGGTAGCCACAAAATGAATCATCTTATTTGAATTGAGAAATTAATTCCATTTTTGTACTTTCGTTTCCAATTAATAACCAAATAGTTTTTTAAAAAGGTCAATACTTTTCCATTCGCTACTCTCATTTTTAATTTCCCATCGCTAATTATGAAAACCAATCATCGCTTAGCAGTTATTTTTATAATATCACTTTTCTCCCTGTCAAATGCTATTGCCACCGAAATATACTATAAGGTGCGCATCGAAATAGAAGGCAAAAATCCTGAGAATCTCTACAAACTTGGGTTAGCCATACCTACTGCTATGCAAAAAAAAGGGGAATGGGTGCAGGCAGAACTAAGTGAATCCGATCTTAACCTATTGAGTGAAGCGGGATTTTCTTATGAAATACTGATCCGGGATATGAGCAGCTATTATCAGCAGAGGAATGCAGGTTTTAATATCAATGACATAAATGCTGCCATGCGTTTAAACAAAGGCAACAATACACCATACGCTACACCTGAAAATTTCATGCTCGGTTCTATGGGTGGTTATCATACCTATGCCGAAATACTGGATGATCTTGATGCTATGAAGGCCATATTTCCGGAACTCATTACTCAGAGAAGCCCAATTGGAACTGATCTTACCATAGAAGGAAGGCCAATAGAATGGGTAAGAATTTCCAACGACCCGGAAAACATACAGGATAAACCCAGGGTTCTTTACACAGCACTAACGCACGCAAGAGAACCGGTCTCCATGCAACAAATGCTTTTCCAGATGTGGTATTTACTGGAAAATTATGAAAGTGACCCTGAAATTAAATACCTTATTGATAACACGGAAATGTATTTTGTACCATGTGCCAACCCGGATGGCTATATTTATTGTCAAACTACACATCCAAACGGGGGCTCCATGCACAGAAAAAATAAACGCATCAATGCTGATGGAAGCATAGGAGTAGATCTAAACCGCAATTTTGGATACCAGTGGGGATATGACAATTTGGGTTCATCTCCTACCCCATCAAGCCCTACCTACAGAGGAACCGGCCCCTTCTCTGAGCCCGAAAGCCAAATCATGAAACAATTTGCCGAAACTTATAATTTCTCCCTTGCCTTAAACAATCATACCTACAGCGATCTCTTGATTTACCCGTGGGGCTACAACAATGAACTTACCCCTGATGGTGATATTTTTATTGAATATGCCAGACTAATGACACGCGAAAACAACTACGCCTACGGCACTGTTTACGAAACTCTTAATTATACCGCCAACGGTGGAACAGATGACTGGTATTATGGTGAACAGGAGACCAAAGAAAAAACTTTCGCCTTTACCCCCGAAGCCGGCAAACCCAGTGATGGTTTCTGGCCCGCAGTAAGCAGGATTGAAGAAATTTGTGCCAGTCATACGCATATGAACATAAGCCTCGCAAGGCTTGCTCTATCCTTTGCTGAAGTAAGAGACCTGGCAGACCCATATATCAGTAATAAAAATGCAGAAATTTCTATGGAGATTATTAATCTTGGCCAACAGGTACCCGCCAACTATACGATATCTCTGATTCCTGTTAGCGAAAACATTGTTTCAACTGGTCAACCCATCACCATATCCAATATGGAAGTTTTACAAACAGAAAATTTTTCCGTTATTATTGAGCTTTTGCCAAATTTACCTGTTGGGGCAGAGATAAAGTATGTTGTTTCACTGAACAATGGTTCCTTTTCCTGGAATGATACAATTACCAAATACTACGGTGAGCCCGTTCTTGTCTTTTCCGATCCAGCCGATAATTTAAACCAATGGAACACCATCAACTGGGGAATAGATACTGAATATTTTAACTCATCACCATCATCAATTGCCGAAAGCCCCGGACAAGAATATGCCAATAATACAAATACAATGATAATACTTCAGGATCCTATTGACCTATCACAAAGCACTGTTGCCTGGGTGGAGTTTTTTACCTGGTTCGACATTGAAACCAACTGGGATTATGCTCAATTTATGTATTCCATTGATGGGAAACAAAGCTGGGTGCCCCTTGAAGGTCTGCATACCAAAACGGGAAGCATTAACCAGGATACAGATCAGCCCCTTTATCACGGAAAAACCAATGATTGGATAAAGGAAGATGTAAATCTTTCCCATTTAGCAGGAGAGCAGGAAGTTTGGTTACAATTTCGGTTTGTTAGTGATGGGTTAGTTACCGGAGATGGATTTTATTTTGATGATTTTGTGGTTAAATCTTTACAGGAAGAATCTGCTTTCCAACTGCTTTTGCCCGAAAAAATAAGTTTTTATCAGCATCAACAGGAAACCATCAACTTTGCCGAAATGGCTTCCTGGCAATTAGAAGGCGATGTAGAAATAACCTGGGATGAAACAGATAGGTTTAATGTTTCCGTTTCAGATGAAACCATAGTAACTATTTCCAATCACGATCCTTCCTGGGCGGGTTCTTCAAACCTTTCCTTCACTCTGACAGATGATCTTGTAACAATAGGTCAGGAGCTGGAAATTAATGTATTACCAGTAAGTGACCCCGCTATAACGGGCCAGCAAAATATTACAATATTACAGGGAGAGATACTACCATTTGAAACAGATTACATATTTGTAGATGACGAGTTCTTTAGCTATCCTGTCGGGTTTTCGGTTAAGCTAAAACAAGGGCCTTTTCACCGGATTATTAATGACATAGACATTCAGCCTGACCCATCCTATGCGGGTATTTTATCTGTTCCGATGAGTGTTAACAATGGATTTGCGGATAGTGATTATTTTAATTTCCAGATTGTAATATCACCTGCCACAACTGTGGAAAGACTGGATACAAAAGATGTTGAAATATATTATAATGCATGGGAAAAAACTTTAATATTAACCAGTCAGGACGATTTTCAGGATAAAAATGTTGTGGTTTCATTCATAGATGTTACCGGCCGCATTATAAAACAAAAAAAGCTTACTGGCTCAGGAAAACTCAACCTTGATGAACTACCTGCCGGTTTTTATGTGGTTTGGCTTGAAGGAGATTTTTCTCTACGTAAAAAAATGGTTATTGAATAAGCCAGAAAGTTTTCAGCAAATTATCTGTGACTGAAGTGAATTTTGGTGATTGAAAATACTGATAACTAAAACTCTTCTTCATATTTGGAAGGACACTTAAGAAGTAGCTGTGATGCAACAAAAGCTTCCTGGGCATGCTGTCCCACAATAACTATCTGATCAAGCTTTTCAAAGTCCTGTGGTCGTGCTCCCATATGTACTACTTTGCTTTCATTACCCTTGTCATCAAACATATAAAAGGAAAAAATAAGGGCATTATCTTCAATGGTTTCGGTAACGGGTTTATCGGGATTCAATTCCCCAATAATATGATATTGCTTCCCGGGATTGTTCTGAGCGATAGGGAACGATGCATATGTTTCGGCATCGTAAACTGTTGTTATAACTGCAGCAACAGCAATAACCAGAAAAACTAAAGCGGCTATATGGGTTTTCTTCATTGATATTAGTATTGAAAGTTAAATAATTATACCGAAAGCTTTCTCAAAATGGATGTATTCAGAAAACCTTTCGGTTATTCTTCATTTGATACATTTCAGGAATGAAAATCTTTGGTTGCAGCATCTTCATTTTCTTCGCTTAAGGTATCAACTTTTTTTTCCAGAACAGAAATTTTTCTTTCGAGAAAAAATAGAAAAATTGCGATTCCTATAAAAATAATTGCCAAAACGATAGCTACTACATAAATTTTTCCTTGTTCTTCTAACATTGGTTATAGATTAAGCTGTTTTAGTTTATCAGAAAGTCTGTCGTACCGGTATACCAAAGTATATATCCAGTATGAAAAAAGCATCCATGCCGGGATTGCCGGGTAAAATATCTTTCTCATCATTGGTGAAAGATCGCCGGTTGCCAGTGCCGGATTACCATCAACACCCGGATGAATTGAAGAACCACTCATTCTCGGTAATATCATGATAAAAACAAACATAATTACAAAAGCAAATATTTTATAAACTGCGGCAAGCCTGGCTCGTTTTTCATGATCATCAACCGAAGATCGGAGAATAACATACGCCAGATAAGCCATAATGCCAACTGCGGCACCATTAAGTTTGGGATCGTTTACCCAAAAGGTGCCCCAGGTAAACTGTGCCCAAAGCATGCCTGTTACGATACCCAGAAACCCAAACAGCAAGCCGGTTTTCACGGTTGCATTAGCCATCCTGTCGTACTTTGAGTCCATTTTGTTCAGGTAAAGTAAGCTAAATATAAATCCCAGGAAAAGGATAAAAATCATGGCGAACCACATACCTACATGAAAGTAAATATTGCGAATGGTTTGGTGAATTACAGGCAGTTTTGGCACTTCAAATAACAGCCCGCCTAAAATAACATAAAGAAGCAGAATGATGGTAAATATTTTCCAGATATTAGCAAACTTGGGCATTAATAGTTTTAGATTATAGATTAGCATTTTACTCTTTCCAAAGATAAGGAAACAAAAGAAAAGATAATGTTAAAGCAATCAGGATCAACAAACCCATAACAAGTACATCAGGCAATATCTCGCCGATATCCAAACCGCTGATAGCAGCAGCTGAAGATTTTATGAGCAAAAGAATCATAGGCAGAATCAATGGGAAGCCAAGAATAGCCATTAAAGTAAAGTTATTCCGTGTTTGGCCGGCAATTGCTGAAACCATAGTAAGAATAGAAGCAAAACCGGTAACCCCCATGAATAAAACAAGCCACCAGGCAATTAAATTAGCAGCCATATTTCCCATAAAAATAGAAAATAAAAGGTAACCCAATACCCCCAACACAAACATTACAATGGTATTGATAAGAATCTTGGAAAGAATCACAGAAATGGGGGCTGCAAGAGTATAAAGATAAAACTTTCTCCCACCCGATTCATCAGTAAAACTTTTCAAAACCAGATTCAGGGAAGCGAAAGCCATTATGATCCAAAAAAGGGCATTCCATGTATTGGGCGACATTACCCCCGAAAAAGCAAGATAGCATATAAAAATGGTGGAAACCAGATAAAGAACGATACCACCCAAAGCGTGCTTTTGCCGCCATTCGAGCTTAAGTTCTTTCTGCATGAGAAATAAGGTTTCCTTTACCATTGATTGTTAAAAATAATTCAGGCAAAGATACACCAAATAACCCAAAAGGGAAATACGGGGTTATTTTTTGACAAACTTTGTTTGAAGTGTCTGACTTCCCTGAGAAAGTTTAATAATATAAACCCCAGCAGGTAAATCATTAACAGCGATAGCATATTTTGATGATGAATCCGTAAACTGCTCCTGCACAGCTAAGGCGCCCAGGATATTCATAACACGAATATCCAGAGGATTATTTGACGATACGGGCCAGCCATTTAGTCTTACATTGAGTGTTTCCGTTACCGGATTAGGATAAACCATAAGGTCAGGATCCACGACTACTGCCAATTCAGTATTCGTACTGCTCAGAAGATAAGTATCTGTAACTATGCAACCGGCTTCATCAGTAACGTTAATAGTATAACTTCCTTCATCAAGATTTGTAAGAACAGAAGTTTGCGGGCCGTGTGCCCATTCAAAAAGATAATTGCCCGAGCCGCCCTCTACAGACAGAATGATTCGCCCGTCAGACATACCTTGCGAGGGGTTTTGAACATTAGCATATAACAATAAAGAATCGTTTCCTTCAACAAGAAAAGTTTGCTGGAAGACGCACTCATTAAAATCAGTTACAGTAACAGAGTAAGTCCCAGTTGAAATATCAGTAAGATTATTATCGCTAATACCATTACTCCAAATTGAGGAATAAGGTGCAGTACCTCCTTCAACCGTTAGGAATATATTTCCCATTCCATCATTGGCACAAACAATATGGTCAATTTGGCCAATTGCCTGCAAAATATCAGGTTGAGTTATTTCATAACTAACAACTGCTGTACAATCATCATCAGTTACTTCAACAGAGTATATTCCGGCAGGAAGATTCGTTAAGGACGAATCATTTGAATTTTCGTCCACATCCCATAAATAATGAGGATTTTGGCCATCAGGTAATGACAGGCTAACAGACCCGTTACTCATACCAAAGCAGGTTACCATTTCCAGCTCAGCATCAATCTGCGGTGCCCCATCGTCTGTAATATTCAGGCCAACAATTATTTCACATCCGTCATCATTTTTTACGCTGATTTTATAATGACCTGAGGGAAGATCATCAGCAAAAAATCCTTCGCTCTCCAGGTTTTGAATAGGGTCGGAATCTCCTTCGCTCCCGCTATTACCACTATCATTGTTAAGCAAAGTATAGATGTATGAAGCTCCGGGAATGACCGGCTCCAATGAAAGGACTCCCATAGATTGCCCGCATCCGGGGGATGATGTGACTTCAGAAGTCACTTCAGGGAGTTGCCCGCTGTTTTGAATGGTTACCTGGAGATTTCCAATGCAACCGAAATCATCAATCAATTCAACATCATATACACCCGGAGCAAGATTATTAAGATCGCTACTGTTAAAACCATCTTCCCATGCATATATAAAGGGAGGCTGCCCATTTAATAAAGTAAGAGAAATGGCTCCGTTGTTATGTCCACAACTGGCGTCTGTTTTGTCAACTATTGTTTCCAACTGATAAACATTCTGCTCTACCACAGCCGTGGTAGTAAACTTGCAATCGTTATTATCTGTAACAGTTAATGAATAGCTACCGGGTTTAAGACCTTCCAACAGATAATCTGAATTTTGTGAGAAACCATCCCATTCATATGTGTAAGGACCAGTACCAGCTTGTGGAAATAGTTTTATACTACCGCTGGAAGAACCACAATAAGCATCCTGAACAACTACCATAACCGGAAGTTCGGCTGTGTCTGTCACTTCAAGATCGATAGTTATCCCGCATCCATTTCCATCTGTTGCACTTACCACGTAAAAGCCGGGTGCCAGGCCATCGGCCACTGGTCCTTCAAGGGCTTCATCATGCTGCCAGTTGTAAGTAAAAGGATCTGATCCGTTTTGTGGTAAGAGCATTATAGAACCTCCTGTTCCACAGGTAGATGGAGTTATTTCACCAATAATATTTATAGGTTCATCCGCAACTGTAATTGTATCAAGATATTCGCACCCGAACCTATCTGAAGCTAAAACGGGGTAATCGCCACTTACCAGTCCGGCTATTTCAGAACCAGTACTATCAGGAAAGTCTTCCCAAAAATAAGTGTAGGGTCCAAATCCATTAAGAGGCATGGCTTTGATGATTCCTGAAGCATTGCCGCAAAGGCTGTTGGAAACGTTAAAATAGTATTTCGGATCACAATCAGTCTGTTCGTGGCCAAAATTGACATTTATAACCGACACATCAATAGTGCTTTCCCATGCATCATCCAGCCAGACATAGCTTAAATTAGAATGCTGCTCCGAAGACTGAGAAGTTACTAATCCTACAGCCTGATCCTGCACAGGAGCTTGTATTGCAACAATGTAACTGCCTGCAGTAAGCAAGGACTCTCCCACAACAGGAAGTGACAGCCAGATTACAGCCTGCCCATCTGATATTATAAGATCTTCTTCGGTAATTACATATTCATTTGTAGCGGCCACTTCGATAAAATCATCTTCGGTTTCTACAAATATTTTTCCCAGAATAATGGCGCCAGGCATCGTTGCCGGATCAATAGCTACCGAAACGGAAGTTACCTTTGATGGATTAAAGATCTGATAACTACCAGCAAGGCCCAATACCTGTTCAGACACATTAAAAACCGACGGGCCTGGTATAAAATCATAACCTGTAACCGAGTAAACAGAGTCTGTAATGGTGAAGGAAAATGAAATTTCATTATCCCCAGGATTCATATCATTTTCGTTCTGACTTACATGATAGGCCACTTCGAAGAATCCCCTGCCCGGAGCAATAAATTCTTCATCCAAAAAGAAACCCGCAATTTCGGTTGGAGCCATGGTAGCTTTATTCAAAATTTCATTAATCAAAAATTCATTAACGGTTACGGTAAACTGAACATCAGTTTGCTGCTTACCCCCTGAATTTCTAACCTTTGCACCCAATTGGAAAGGCATAAATTGCGAATTGGGTATAATGCTATACTGTGTACCCGAATTATAGTCAACAATTTCAAGGTCGTTGTCACTAAAAGAAACCAGCATAACATCATCGATCATCCACCAGTAGTGAGAAGCACCTGTTTTGCGAAAGCGCACCCATACCTGTTCATTTCCGGTAGTTAAATGGGTTATGTCAATAGCCTGATAAACCGGATTAGGGCTGGTATTATTGGGTCCCAGGCCGTTACGTACATCGAAGCTGGTCCAGTTTATACCATCAGTGCTGATTTCTGCCAAAATGAGAGTCTGATCAGTAGTGCAGCAATACCTGAAACTGTGCTGAAAGCTCAGCATTAAATTATCAGCTCCTGAAATATCTATTGAAGGACTTTGAAGCCAGGCGTTTGTAAGCAATCCATCAGGATTTTGCGAAGAACATAGATCAGAATCAAGAATCATAAAACCATTTTCTGCAGTAAGGGATGCTATGGGAGGCATACCTATTGAAAACGGCCCCTGCGGCCCCTGAAAAGTATGAGAAAAAGAGCAAAAACCATTTACGTCCTCACTTTGCCAGCCATCAGGCAATTCATTTGCAAATTCTTCATGCCATATAAGACTTTTATCTGTTTTATCAACCGATACCTTTTCCAGAGCAGCTGGTAAATCTTTCAACTGAAAAGGTTGAGGAGAGTATTGTGCTATGGATGAAACACTTATTAATGTGAAACATACAGAAACAAAACAGTACAAAAATGATGTTTTCATCTGGAAATATTTTTAATGGTTATTGGCTTTTAGATTGATCAGTTTTCTGGATTTTTTTAAAAACGGGATTACTCGCTTTGCAAATAAAATCATCATTTTAATCAGCCAGTTTACCAAAGTAAAATTACTCTTTGTTATACGGTGATTTTTACGTACTTTACGTAATTTTCAAGGGAGATTTCACTGTTTTACATGCACTAAAGCATTGGTATAAATGTTCATATCCGGATTATTAATTTAGGCGCTTTGATAATACTTTTGAAAAGATTACTTTTGCGAAATATTTAACCATGGCAATTCACTTATGCAAAAAAATATTTCCTATGCAGATTTGCAGTCAACATTTCCCGATCAGGCATCATGTTTGGCCTATCTCGAAAAAATAAAATGGGAAAATGGTTTTGCATGCCCACTATGTAATCATTCTAATTATTGTAAAGGGAATAAGCCTTTCACCAGACAGTGCACCAAATGCAAACACATAATTTCACCAACAAGCAAAACACTTTTTCACCAACTAAAATTTCCGTTAACCAAGGCTTTTTGTATTGTTTATTTTGTTACCATCGAAAAATCAGAATGGGCCAGTACATTATTAAGTAAAAAATTAAATCTGCGACAAAAAACATGCTGGCAGTTTAAGCAAAAAGTAATACGATCTATTGAAAATAAAGGATTTTTACCCTATTTAGAAAACTCAGATTTTGAAGATATTCTTCGTTATCACATGCAGGAGTAATGAAAAATAATAGAATATATTCAAGTAACCAATAATTAAAGAAAACGATAATCACTAAAAATTAAAGAACTATGGCAACAAAAGAATTAGCAACAACCACCTGGCTGGAAAATATGGCCTTTGAAACAGAAATAAATGGACATAAATTTATTATTGATGCTAAAACAGAAGTAGGTGGAGAAAATCGCGGGCCTCAACCAAAACCCTTAATGCTGGCAGCTCTGGGTGGTTGTACTGCCATGGATGTAGTATCTATGCTAAAGAAAATGCGTGTAGAATTTAGCAACCTTGCAGTTAAGGTTGAAGGAGAACTTACTGATGAACATCCCAAACACTTTTCTAAAATGCATGTAATTTATGAGTTTACAGGCAAAGATTTGCCCATGGATAAATTACAAAAAGCTGTTGATCTTTCGGAAGAAAGATATTGTGGTGTAAGCGTTGTTTACAAAAAGGCTTTGGAAATTACATCTGAAATAAAAATTATTGAACCCTGATGAATACGCAAACAAACTTTGCAGATCTTTATGATGATGAAGACAAGAGAGTTCTTAAATTAGCCGAAGATTCGCTTAACCCAAGGATTAACCGCATTGATGAAATTGTTGAATATGCCAGAGAAGCGGGTTTACAAAGTATTGGCATTGCCCATTGTACTGCTTTTAATCGCGAAGCTGATAACTTAAGACAAAAACTTACGGACAAAGGCTTTTCTGTTGAAAATGTAAACTGCAAATATGGCAAGGTTCTGTTTAATGATCTCGTTCCAAATTACAAAGGAGTATCGTGCAATCCAGCCGGACAGGCCAAATACCTTGAAGAAAAAAATACCGAGCTTAATATTATGCTGGGTTTATGTTTGGGCCACGATATGATCTTTAACAGTAAGTCTAAAGCCCCGGTTACGCCGTTGGTTGTTAAAGACAGGAAATTAAAACATCATACGCTGGCAGCGTTGAAAGATAATCAGGCAGAAATTGCTTCGTAAAAGCTCTATAAGCTTTAATCCTAACTCTACCAGTAAAACCCCTGCGGGTTTTGCTGGTAATTTTTAGATATTTTGGGGAAACCAGGTTTTGAGAACGCTCAATAATTTTGGAAATCGATTACGGTTTTTGTATAAAACTTCCGTTAAAGAACATCACCTTCTTTCATACTTTTCATAAAGGAAAAAGCATCATCAATAGAATGAACATTTGCGATGGTAAGAATCAGCTTTTGGTCGGTTTCCTTGATAACACACTTCCTGGGATGGTGCTGCACAAAATTTAGAATCCGTGTAAAAGTTTCGCTTTCGAAATACGTAGATTCCTGGTTAGAGATAAAGTGGCCAATAAACTTGCCCGATTTCAGAATAATTTTTTCAAAGCCCAACTTGCCGGCCAGCCATCTTAGGCGAATGGCAAGAAACAACCCTTCTGTTTCGGGTGGAATGGATCCGAAACGGTCTTTCATGTCAAGAACAAACTTATCCAGCTGACTTTCATCATCAAAATTATCCAGGTCTTTATACAAGCTTAAACGCTCCTGGGTGCTTTCTACATAATCGGTAGGAATGAGCAATTGAAGATCTGTTTCCAGTACACAATTTTTAACATACCCCAAATCCCGGGCATCATCTTCCGAAAAATGGTCTTTAAACTCATTTTGTTTTAATTCGAGAATGGCTTCATCCAGGATTTTATGATACATATCGAAACCAATTTCGGAGATAAATCCGCTTTGCTCGCCACCCAGAAGATTACCGGCACCACGAATATCGAGATCTCGCATGGCAATATTAAATCCGCTTCCCAGTTCAGAAAATTCTTCAATGGTTTTCAAACGTTTACGAGCATCTTCAGTAAGGGTTAGCAGCGGTGGAGCCAAAAGATAGCAAAATGCCTTTTTGTTGGTTCGCCCTACCCTGCCCCTCATCTGATGCAGATCACTTAGCCCGAAGTGATGTGGGTTATTGATTATAATAGTATTGGCATTTGGAATATCAAGACCGGATTCTACAATGGATGTAGCAACCAATACATCATGGTAACCATCGATAAAGTCAACCATCACTTCCTCGAGTTTTGATCCCTGCATTTGCCCGTGGCCGATAGCAATACGAACATCGGGACAAAGCCGTTTGATCATACCTGCCACTTCTTCAATATTCTGTACCCGGTTATGAATAAAAAATACCTGGCCACCGCGGCTTATTTCGTACATAATGGCATCTCGCACCAGCTCTTCATTAAAAACATGAAGCTCTGTGACAATCGGATAACGGTTCTGGGGTGGAGTATTGATCTGAGAAAGATCACGAGCCCCCATCAAGCTAAACTGTAAAGTGCGTGGTATCGGGGTTGCGGTAAGGGTTAACGTATCAACATTTACTTTAAGTTTTTTGAGCTTTTCTTTGGTTGACACACCAAATTTTTGTTCCTCATCAATAATGAGCAACCCGAGATCTTTAAAATGGACATCACCACTTACCAAACGATGAGTACCTATAAGTATGTCTATTTCTCCCTGCTTCACCTTTTTAATAATCTCCGTTTTTTGCTTCTGAGAGCGAAAGCGATTAATATAATCAATATTACACGGAAAATCTTTTAACCGTTCGGTAAATGTATGAAAATGCTGCAAAGCCAGAATAGTGGTGGGGACCAAAACGGCCACCTGTTTGCTGTCGCTTACGGCTTTAAAGGCTGCCCTGATGGCTATTTCGGTTTTTCCAAAACCAACATCACCACAAATAAGCCTGTCCATGGGGTATGATTTCTCCATATCGGCTTTTACATCGGCTGTAGTTTTTATTTGGTCAGGAGTATCTTCGTAAAGAAAGGATGCCTCCAGTTCATTTTGAAGGTAGGTGTCAGGGGTAAAGGCAAACCCCGTTTTTGCCTTTCGTTCTGCATACAATTTGATCAGATCTTTGGCGATATCCTTAACCCGGTTTTTGGTTTTACTCTTTAATTTGGCCCATGCCGGCGAACCCAAACGATTCAACACCGGTTCAGTGCCATCTTTCCCTGCATATTTTGTAATACGGTGCAGGCTGTGAATGCTTATGTAGAGAATATCGTTGCCTTTATAGATCAACCTTATCGCTTCCTGAAGTTTACCATTTACTTCAATCTTTTCCAACCCGCTAAAAATACCAACACCATGATCGATATGAGTAATAAAATCTCCGGGCTGCAAATTGTTGATCTCTTTCAGTGTTAGTGATTTCTTACCCGGAAACTTATCACGGATACGAAACCTATGGTAACGCTCAAATATCTGATGATCGGTATAGCAAAGAATTTTTTCCTGATGATCAATAAAACCTTCGTGCAGTGAAACGGACAAGGTTTCATGCTTTAAATATCCTTCCTGCTGCTTTTCTTCAGCAACAATTTCAAAAATAGAATGAATGCGGTTTAACTGACGTGGATTATCTGAAAGAATATAATTACTAAAACCTTGCGAAGTTTTCTCCATCAAATTACGAATCAGGAGATTGAAATTCTTGTTGAAGGATGGTTGTGGGCTAAAATCAAAATCAAATGAAGCGGTTGTTTGGTCAGTAAAATAGTATCGGATAAACTCAATATTGGAGTAATTAGTAAGCTTTTCAACAAAAGTTTGCCCATCAATAAACAACTCATTGGGCTGGCTGTGCTTTATGCCCGATGTAAAGGAGTCGAAAATAGTTTGGGCTTTGCTGAAGGCTTCGCTTATCTTTTCTTTGGCCAACAGAACATCTTCGTTCCAGAAAACACTATGCGATGGTAAGATAGAAAAGAAATCTTCTTTTTCATTTTTTTCTGCCAGCTGATAAATATCTGGCAGAATGGTTATTTTATCCAGCTTTTCAACAGAAATCTGGTTTTCAGGGTTAAAAGTTCTGAGACTCCCTACCTGATCGCCCATAATTTCTATACGAAAAGGAAAATCGTTTGAGTAAGAAAACACATCTACAATACCACCACGAATAGAGAATTGACCGGGTTCAACTACAAAATCAACCCTGTAAAACCCATATTCTACAAGTAGCTCCATGATAAAATCAACTGAAGTTTCTTCGGTGCTATGCAGCGTTAAGATGTTTTTCTTCAATACCGATTTTGAAATTACTTTTTCAGTAAGCGCCTCAGGATAGGTTATCAGAAAGAACTTCTTGCTTTCGGAAGAGAGTTTATTCACCACTTCCGATCTTAACAATACGTTGGCATTGTCAATTTCGGTGGTTTGATAAGGCTTTTTGTAGGATGACGGAAAAAGGAAAATACTTCTTTTTTCATAGGGCATTTCCTTTTCATCGAGCAGGTTTTCAATATCATTGAAAAAATAGGCAGCAGATTCTCGCGATGGTAGAATACAAACAAACGGACGGTTTACCGATCGGTAAACTGCCGCAGCAATTAAAGAAACTGAAGAACCTGCCATACCAGAAACAGTTATAAACTGCTGGTTGGTAGTTTTTAGAACTGCCGAAAGTTCCTTTAAAGTTTGAGAATCTTTATATCGGGATAAAAAATCAGATGATTTCACTATGAGCTTTTAAAAAAACAGGCAAAGATATCCATAGTAAAACTCATAGGCAAATGGAAGAATTCTCCCTTTCCAAAAAAACAAACCAAAAGATGTTACGATAAAGTTAGTCGTTGGCAGGTTTGCTCAAAAATTCTTCCACTTTTTCAACCATACTTTTAGGGCCAATAAAAAGTGGTGATCTCTGATGCAGCGTTTTTGGCTCTATTTCAAGAATTCTTTTGTAGCCATCAGAAGCTCTGCCTCCTGCTTGCTCTGCTATAAAAGCCACCGGATTACATTCATAAAGTAACCGAAGCTTTCCTTTGGGTTGTTTGGTAGTGCCCGGGTACATAAAAATACCGCCTTTTATAAGGTTTCGGTGAAAATCGGCTACCATAGAGCCAATATAGCGTGAAGTGTAGGGTCTGAAAGATACAGGATCTTCAACCTGGCAATACTTAATATATTTTTTTACCCCAGCAGGAAAGCTGGCATATTTCCCTTCATTGATAGAATAAATTGTTGGCGGTTCGGGAAACCGCATATCAGGATGCGAAAGGCAAAAAATACCCACACTGGGATCAAGTGTAAACCCGTTTACTCCGTGCCCGGTAGAATACACCAGCATGGTTGAAGACCCATAGATAACATATCCTGCGGCAACTATATTGATACCGGGTTGTAACATATCTTCGAGTTTGCCGCCGCCCAGGTCTGAAATTCTCCGGTATATTGAAAAAACAGTTCCGATAGACACGTTAGCTTCAATATTACTGCTACCATCAAGGGGGTCAATCGCTACAACATATTTTCCCATTTCTGAAAATTCATTCTGAAAGGAAATAATTTTTTCATTTTCTTCGGAGGCAATGGCACAACATTCGCCCCCCCCTTTCAGAGCTTCAATAAAACGTTCGTTGGCATAAACATCGAGTTTTTTTTGTGCCTCCCCCTGAATATTGTCTGCCCCTTCAAAGCCAAGAATATCGACCAGGCCCGCAGCATTGATTTCCCGGTTGACAATTTTGGCGGCGGTAGCAATATCATTGATCAACCTGGTTAGGGCACCTTTTGCCTGTGGATACTGTGATTGTCTTTCAACAATAAATTGTGTGAGTGTTTTGATTCTTTGTAAAGTCATAGAGCGATATAATTTGCGTTGCAATTACGGTATTTTTTTCAACATTTCAAAAAAAATGTGCACACCCCGAATAGATAGTTGTTATTAAATTAAATTCTTAAAAATTGGTTAAAGATGGTATTTTTGCAAAGTCATGATTTTTGGGTACTATTCCCATACAAGTAATAAATCAGGAGCCCCACCATGTTGCAGATGAAACAATTCTTAAAGCAGGATTATACACGGAATTTTTTCAAGCTTTTTTCGGGCATGCTTTTGGCCCAGGGTTTATCATTTGCCTTGTCTCCATTGCTTTCCCGCTTATACACCCCTGAAGATTTTGGACTTGTGGCCTTTTATATGGCTATAGCAGGTTTGCTTTCTATGGCAGCTACCTTAAAATATGAGCAGGCCATTATGCTTCCGGCAAAAACAGAACATGCATCAGCTTTGCTGGTATTGGTGGTTTTATTGGGTTCTGCTTTTGCGGTTTTCATCAGTTTAATCATTTATCTATTTCATCCGTTTTGGGTAAAACTAACAGGATTACCCGAAATGTCGTTTTGGATTTGGTTCCTTCCGATAAGTATTCTGCTGCACACCCTTTTTCAGTCATTCAATTATATGGCCAACAGACTCAAGCATTTTGGCACTATGGCAACGGCCAATGTTAGTCAACATATTGCATTAAATGTGGTAAGGATAACACTCGGCTCATTAAAAGTTCCATTAAACGGTCTGTTGGTTGGCCAGTTGATAGCACCGGTTTTCTCTATAATTTTTTTTCCGCGAAAGGTTTTCCCCCTTGTAAAAAGTGCATTTCCTGTTTTAAACTTACAGGTATTGAGGGAACTATCTGCCCGATATATTCAATACCCAAAGTACAACCTTTTGCAAAGTCTTTCCAATAATCTGGCATCCAGCTTACCAATATTTATGTTTACATCGGGCTTCTCAGGAGAAACAGCTGGATTGTATGCCTTTGGATATACTTTCGTTTTCAGGCCTTTAAGCCTTTTTTCCCAGTCAACCTTGCAGGTTCTTTCGCAAAAAATTATTGAAGATTACAATCAACATCAACCGATTTATCCCAATATCAGAAAACTGGTGTTTCAGTTTTTCAAAATAGGTATTTTACCTTTTATTGTTTTAGGATTATTTGCCCCTACTATTTTTTCCTTTATTTTTTCTCCGGTTTGGGAAGAATCAGGACGTATGATTCAAATACTATTACCCTGGCTATTTTTGGTTTACCTTACCAGTCCGCTTGCTTTTCTACCTGAACTGCTTTTCAGACAAAAAAAATCAATGATAATTGATTTTTTTTCCATTTCGTTAAGATTTTTGGCACTTTATACCGGAATATGGTTCAATGATATTTATCTGGCATTATTCTTATTTTCGGGTGTTAGTTTTTTCATTGTAGGTTATGCACTTTTCTGGTATTTACAAATTGCGAAAAGGTCAGATTTACAAATAACGTTAAGATATGATTCGGATAGTAACAACAAAAAAAAGAGTTAATGTAACAATTATTAAATTGTACACTAACAATATCTGGCAGACTAATAAATGAGTTATGAGAGTACTTGTTATCCCATCATGGTATCCACCCAATGGAGGTTGGTTTTTTAAAGAACATGCTATGGCATTGGCCATAGCCGGTGCAAAGGTTGATGTAATGGCCGGTGTTTATTCAAGTTTGCGCAGAACCAATCCACTTAAATGGGTAATGAATGAAAAAGCCCAGGTAAGAAAAGATGATAATATTCGCGAATTCATAAAATTACATCCAATTATACCCTTTTCAGCAAAAATGAATTACCATGCATGGGTAAGAATGATGTTGCTTTTTTACGATAAATACTTTCAACAGTGGGGACATCCTGATATTATTCAGGTTCACAGTAGCTTATGGGCAGGAGTTGTAGCATCACATATTAATAAAAAATATAAAATACCTTACGTAATAACAGAACACCGAAGCAGGTTTGTTTACAATACCGAAGAAGCCCGTAGCATGTTTCAACCCTGGCACACCAGCCCCTTAAATGAAGCTTTTAAATCTTCTAAAGCCATTATTACAGTTAGCAATTCGCTTCAAAAAAAAATCATCGATCTATACCCCCCTGCATCTGAAAAACTGGATATTATTTTTAATATGGTAGATACCGACTTCTTTTCTCCTGCTACATTTAATAAGCCGGAAAATAAAAAATTCGAACTGTTTTGCCTGGCCAATCTTGAATATGCTAAAGGTGTAGATATTTTATTGGAGGCATTTAAAATTATATCTTCGAAATTACCTGGATTATTTGAATTAACTATTGGAGGTGACGGCCCCGAAAAAAAGGCCCTTAAAATATTTTGCGAGAACAACAGATTGAATAACGACGTAAAGTTTCTGGGAAAACTTAATCGCCTTCAGGTGCGCAAAAATCTTTTACAAGCCGATGCTTTTGTATTACCCAGTAGATTTGAAGCTTTTGGGGTTGTTTTTATTGAAGCCATGGCATGTGGGTTACCTGTAATTGCCACTATGGCAGGTGGCCCCGAATCTTTTATTATTGAGCAAACCGGAATGGTTGTTAAACCAGAAAATCCTGAAGCATTGGCGGAAGCCATAATATCTGTCAGGGATAATTATGAAAAATACCCGGGAAACAAGATAAGAGACTATGCAGTAAATAATTTCTCTCGCCAAAGAATAGCTGAGCGATACATTGAATTATATCATAGCATAATTGAGAAAAAATAAGAACAATGATTAAAACAGAATTAATTTTTGAAAAGGGATTTAAATGGTTCAGATTGAATAACCTTACTTTTAAGGGTTACATTTTTGATACTGAAAATGATAATAATTCTGTTTTGGAAGACTCCATGGCGTTGGATTATATTAATAAAAACCTTCAAGACATTGGCCACTTAAAAGAATGGGCCCTGGCACTCGATGGAGTCTTTACCATTATCTATTCAGATAAGGCAGAAACTATAATTATTACCGATAAAACCAATTATTTCCCGGTTTTTTATTTCTTCGGAAACAACAACTGGCTTATTAGTGACAGCTGGGAACATATCGTAAAACAAAAAAAGGCTTTTCATCCCAATACAAATGCTTATCCTGAGTTTCTTTCGGCAGGATACGTTCTGAATAACGAAACCCTTGACAACAAAATAGTTAAAACGATATCAGGTGAAATACTCACATTATCTGTAAAGGGTGAAATAAAAAGAACATCTTATTTCGAGTTTACTACCCGCGGTTTCTTCAAAGAACCATTTAGCAAACAATCACTATTATTGCAGAATCTGTTTCTGGAAACAGCTCAAAGAATGGTTTCCCTTTTAAAGGGCCGAACGGCGGTTGTTCCTCTGAGTGGTGGGTATGACTCAAGACTCATAGTCTGCATGCTTAAACATGTAGGCTACATCAATACAATTTGTATTACTTATGGTAAGATGAATCCTGAAGCTGTTATTAGCAGAAGAGTAGCTGAAACACTCGGATTTAAATGGATATTTATTGATTATGAGCAATTTAAATACGGAGATTATTTACAATCAGAATCTTTCAATAGTTATACTTCTATGGCCGGAAATGGCTTTTCCATGCCATTTCTTCAGGAATATTTTGCTGTTTTGGAACTTAAAGAGAAAAAACTCATTCCTGATGATGCTGTTTTTTTGCCCGGTCACCCTGGTGATTTTCTTGCAGGGAGTTATATTGATAATGTTACAAATACACCTAAGAAAAGCACACATGTTGCACCATTGATTAGTCGTAAATACTTTGACTTTGTAAGCAATTCAATCACCAGCCAAAAAACTATTGAAAGCAGGATAATCAAATATTTAATTAATATTAGTCCTGATGATGATCCTGATCCAAAATATTCAACCGCAATTGAAGCCTGGGACATAAAAGAAAAAAGGTCCAAATTTATCTTACATTCTTCAACGGTTTTCAACTGGGCTGGCTATAAAGTGGCATTTCCGTTATGGAATAATCCCATTATTGATTTTTTTAGAAATACACCCTTCGAATACCGCTCGCAGAAGCGTTTATATGATCATACACTCAGGAAATACTTTTTCATCCCAATGGGTGTACATTTTTCCAAGGATGAACTAAACCCCACGGTAACTGATCGTTTTTTATTTCCTGTCAAGAAAAAAATAAAAGAAGTATTACCCATGTCTTTTACAGCAGCCTTTTTGAAAAAGAATGATTGGGTTTGTTATGGAGAATTTACAGAATTGATGCAACAAGAACTTGAAAAAACAGGTAATAATCGGCTAAAGCAATACAAAAGTTATAATGCTATTATTTGTAAGTGGTATCTGGAAGAATTGATAAGAAGACACAAACACCAAATTGCCAGTAAGTAGGCAGTATGTTTGTAAAATAAGTATACTGCCCTGGGAATCAATCTTACTTTTGTGTATTAAGTTTGCCTGCCCATTTCAATATTTTATCATAAAGAGCACTGGGTTGAAAGGGTTTTATAAGATAATCATCAAGCCCTAAGGCCATATATTTTTGCGCATCTCCTTCTAAAGCATTTGCGCTTAATCCAATAACCGGACACAATTTATCTCCATGCAACCGCTTCAACTCTTTATAGGCCGAAATACCATCCATTACCGGCATTTGGATATCCATTAGTATAATATCGTATTTGCCCGGTTTGTAATAATCGATGGCTTCTTTTCCATTTTTCACGAAATCTACATTACATCCGGCATTGAACAAAATAAAACCCACTACTTTTTGATTGAGTAACTTATCTTCTACATGTAAAACATTTAGCTTTAACTCCTTATAGTTTTTCGATTTGTTTTTTGCAGGTATAGCACCATCATTTTTATCATACCCGGCCATAAAACTAAAAGAGAAAGTACTCCCTATACCCGGTTCACTTTCAACGGTTATTTCCCCGCCAAGCAGCTGGGTTAATTCCCGGCAAATAGCTAAACCCAATCCTGTTCCTTCAAAAGGCCTGATGAGAGATGTATCTAATTGGGTAAATTTTTCAAATATGTACTTCTGGTTCTCCTTGTTAATACCAGTTCCCGTATCCTTTACTGAGCAAATAAGAGTTACCTGTGAATCAGTTTTTTCCTTCACTGCAAACTTCATGGAAATTTGTCCATCGTCAGTAAATTTAAAGGCATTAGAAAGTAAATTATTCACAATCTGTTTTAAACGCTGATCATCAACAACAATATACTGTGGGATGTTTGAATCAATGCCTGTTGAAAAGCGGATACCCTTGCTTTGTGCCTGATGATGAAAGATTTCGCGGATTTCGCCAACAAATTCACGTAATGAAATACGATTGGGCTTTAGCTCCATTTTACCTGCTTCAATTTTACTAAGATCGAGTACATCATTGATAATATTAAGTAAGTTTTCAGAAGAAATTTTTATGTTGCGCACATATTCATGTTGCGCAGGACTGATGTTTGTTCTCATAAGCAGCGATGTCATGCCCATAATACCGGTCATGGGAGTTCTTATTTCATGGCTCATATTGGCAAGAAATTGTTGCTTTAGTGCAGCTGACTTTCTGGCAACCTGAATCTTTTGTTCCAATTCATCACTCCTTTTCCTGTCTGATATATCGCGTACAAGGGCCAGATAGTTCTTTTTACCATCAAACACAAATTTATTTATCGATATTTCAACCGGAAATAACTCCCCACGCTTTGTTTTATGGATCGACTCCATTGTTAAGGACTGTTTGGTTTCCAATATCTGAATCAGCTCGTACCATTGCATGCTGCTAATACGACTTTCAACATCGGTAATCAACATTTTAAGCAGTTCTTCCTTTTGATAGCCGTATTTCTGACAAGCAGTTCCATTAGCAAATAAAAAACAGCCCTGATTATCTACCCAGAAAATCAGATCTCCGGAATTTTCAATACCAAGACTTGCCATGCGGGCGTTTTGTTCGGCTTTCCTTTTTTGGGTGATCTCTTCGATCAGCAAAACAACCCTTGACTGGGGCAGCGGAAAGATTTTCATATTAAGATATTGCTCTGGTTTTTGTGGATTAGGTTGGGAAATGAATTCGTCAAGTTTTTGTGGTTCTCCAGTACTGATTGATTTATTAAACAGATCGCTCAGTGCCGAATAGAGAACTTCGGATGTAAGATCTGTTAAAATTTTTCCCGTATTTTTTGAGTTAAAAGCTGCCAACCATCTGGATGAAGCTCTATTAACCATTTCCAACCGATAAATCACCCTTTCTGCGCCTGATTCTTGTTTAAAAACATTGATACCCAAATCAACATGACTTACAATATCCCTCAGAGTTTTTATAATTTGCTCGTTTTTCTTCCTCGAAGTAATATCAATAACCAGCCCACGAAAGCCTGTTATATTTTGGCTCTTCAATACTGGTAGTGTATAAGTAAGAACACTCATAAAAAGCTTGTCCCTAAATCTTAGCTTATATTCCGCCTCATATGGGTTTTTGGTTTCTTCTATCAGTTTCAAACTGTTCTGAGCTCTTGCTTTATCATCAGGATCAAGAAAATCATATACTTTGAATTTTTTGATATCAATATCAGGGAAAAAATTATTAATAAGATCAAGTCCCGCATTATTTAAAAACAAAATTTTGCCCTCCATGTCACATTCATAAACTATATCGGGTAACATTTGAGAAAACTCGCGGTATTTGTTATCCTGCAAATCACCCACTTCAGGCTGATATTTATAGCTAGCAGACAATGCCTTAGAAATAGGCCAGGTTTCATGTCGTTTTTTTAAAAAGGAGATGGTTTCAGGAGTAAAAAAATCATCTTCCAAACTATTTTTATCAAAAAAATTCCCAGTCTTATTCTGAGCTATTTTTTCAAGTCTTTTTTGAAGTGCTTTATCAAGACTTTGATTCCAAAATTTTTTAATTAGAAAGCCTGCTAAAACCAAAACCAAAATTGATGAAATAATTATCAGTAATACAGCAGCAGTAGATAATTTAAGCTGATTATTTAAACTGAAGACCAACACATTGAAAACATCCATCTTCGAGAAAAAAATACCCGATAAATTAAGGTTTGCTAAAACAAAAGTCATAAAATTAATAATTAAGGTAAGATTGAAAATCATGTAGTAAAACCCAAATTTAGATTTAAGTATTTCGTTTTTTCAAATTTAACTTTTTTATCATTGCAATAAGTCCAGGTATTTTAAAATTCGTATTTTCAAAAGGCCTGCCAGTTGCGAACTTCAAATAACTACAGAAATCATATTGAACAATAAATACCGGGGTCTTATAAATGGTAACACAGTCAAAAAAATAAAATCAAATAGATCAATCAAAGCAATAAAATCTCTACAAAAATTACAATCAATTACATTTTTTGGTTGGCAAGCTTATCATCAGGTTCAAAATCAAAAAGTTGTAATTGATTGGGTGTTACATAACTTACTGGCACAGGAGTAGATTTATATCTTGCTGTTTGCTTTCTGATTACTGATTTGAGATATCTTACAGGTGTGGTTTGCTGTTTTCTGCACACATATTCAAGAGCCCGTTTTTGGCTATCGGTAATTTTGAAAGTAATTTTCCTGAACTTAATTTTTTTTGCCTTGGCTTTGGCTTTGGCCTTGGCTTTTGCCCTGGTTTTTGCTTTTGCCAGTGAAGCTTCATTTTTTAGGAAGTATGGATCTTCCTGTAATTTGGAAATAATGGTTCTTGGCATAATGGTTTATTTAACTTCTCTAATCAATATGACATATGCAGGAAAGTGATCGCTGTACCCACCCAAATAAACCCCGCCTCCGAAGCTTCTGAATGGGTAGCCCTGAAATCTACCGGTAGATTGCCTTAAAAATGGTTTGTTAAAAACATCAGCCTGGTAAAAAGTAAAAGAGCTGTAATCATTTCCCAGCAAAGATTGTGTTAGTATAACCTGATCGAATAGATTCCATGCATCTCTGTAGGCCAGCGATCCAATTCCTTTTTTAGCAAGATTGATGTAAGGATTATACAATTGCACTTCTGATAGATTATTGATATTTCCACCACTATTTAAATAATTCAAAACACTCTCATCAGTAGGGTCATCATTAAGGTCGCCCATAAAAATAATTTTGGCATCAGCATCAAGAGATTTTAATGAATCTACAGCAGAGCGCCCGTCAATGGCGGCGGCAATACGTCGAGGCCGGCTTCTGCTCTCGCCACCGCTGCGCGAAGGCCAGTGAGAAACAATAAAATGCATCGGCTCATCAAGCAACAATCCTGATACCACCAAATGATCGCGTGTGCGTAGTTCTGGTATATCTTCTGCTACTACAGGCATTGAAATTGTGTTGGTAACTGTTAAATATTTGGGGTTATAAATAAGGGCATTGTTCACTCTTCTATCGCGCCCTCTGATAAAAACCACCTGGTAATTCCTGTCTTTGATTCGTTCATGCTTTACCAGGTCTTCCAAAACATCAGCATTTTCTATTTCAGATAAGCCCAACACCGCAGGCCCATCGGGTGTAATATCAGTAGCAATTTTCGAGATAACTTCAGCCAATCGATCAAGCTTTTCCAGATACTTTGGTGTATTCCAAACATTAGACCCCTGGGGAGTAAATTCAAAATCAGCATCTCCGGATTGATGTATCGTATCAAACAAATTTTCAACATTGTAAAATGCAATACAAACGGGCAACAATTGCTTTTTTGATTCTGAATTCTGCCCTGATAAAAAACCAGGCAGCAACAATATAAATACAAGGGTAAAAGATGAAACTGTAAAGCTGGATGAGCGATAAGAGGATAAATACATTAGAAAAGTTTTAAAAACATTGTCAATTAAGCTGATTTTAGGCACATTATAATTTCTTTACCTAAATTGATACAATTAAACCAAATAGAAACATAATCAATTTACACTTAGCATATAGAAAATTAACTCTCTTGGAAAGCACTAAATTGCAAAGATTTCTTTAAATTTGGTGCCCCAAAAATAATCATTTTACCCTAACCAAATTGCAAATTTATATAGTTAATAATATCCGTTCCATAACAACAGTGCTTTTCATTCAAAGACAAGAATTGTCGTATTATTCATTTTCAATTAAATATAATTTGTCAAAGTCTTTCCCACTGAATTAGATGTTGCCAACATTCATAGTGGTTAGAAGATTATTACCCTTAAACTTATCCTACAAATTGATTAAAAATCAAATAAATATTTTCAAGTTACATCAACCATTCAATTTATGACAAAAACAATAAGTGTTATATTAGGTTTGCTTCTGTTAACATTCGTAAGTACAAAAGCTCAAAATGTTATAGAAGAACAGTCATCGGATACCACATCCCTTGAAGAAAACCGCAATTTTGATTTTCCGGTTATCAGCATAGAAGATTTCGAAGGAGATTCAGAATCTCACGATATATCCAGCTTGTTGCAGGGATCAAGAGATGTCTATGTTTCCACAGCCGGTTTTACCTTTGGGCCGGCCAGATACCGAATTCGTGGTTATGACAGCGAAAACACCGTAATTATGATCAATGGGATTCCCATGAATGATGCCGAAACCGGTAGGGCATTCTATTCAACCTGGGGCGGATTGAATGATGTTACCAGGATGAATGTTTCTCATAGTGGTATTGGCATTTCGCGTGAAAACTTTGGGGGTATTGGTGGAGCAACCAACATTACCACCCGCGCCTCTGAATACAGCCCCAATACCCGTTTAACCTATTCCAACTCCAACAGATCATATGCTAACAGAGCCATGTTTACCCACGCAACCGGAATGCAGGACAATGGGTGGGCACTAACAATCAGTGGATCAAGACGTGTGGCGGAACAGGGTTATGCCTTGGGAACATTTTATGATGCCTATGGGTATTTCGTTTCTGCTGAAAAAAAACTAAACAACAAACATAGCCTTGGGTTTGTAGCGTTTGGAGCACCATCCACAACAGGCAGACCGGGCGTTGCCACCCAGGAAGCCTATGATCTTACAGGCAATAATTACTATAACCCCAACTGGGGTCTGCAAAACGGTGAAGTCAGAAACTCGAGAGTAAACAGCTACCATACACCGTGGCTTATGCTTAACCACTATTTTGATATAACAGAAAACATTTCCCTGCAATCATCAGCGGCATATACCTTCGGAAAGGGAAGCTCAACAGCTCTTAACTGGTTTGACGCTTCTCGCCCCGACCATGGTGTTGGCCCCTTTGAAGGACATGACCCCAGACCAGATTATTACAGGTACCTTCCCAGTTTTTATGCTGATGACCCGATAAATTTTGGTTTCTACACAGACCTTTGGCAAAATGATGAAACCTTCACACAACTCGATTGGGACAGAATGTATCAATACAACATGAAAAACCTTTTTACACAAACAGATGTGAATGGCGAAAGCGGCAATTCTGTGGAAGGCAATAGGTCTATGTTTATTGTTGAAGATCGCAGAAACGACCGCAATCAATTTACCTTCAACTCTTTTGCCAATGCCATGCTCAATACCACAACAACACTTAGTGGTGGTTTAAACATTTCTTTAGCAAAAACACACCAATACAAACTAATCAATGATTTGTTGGGTGGCGACTGGTGGGTTGATATTGACCAGTTTGCCCTGAGAGATGCCACAGATAATAACTTTGCCCAAAATGATCTCGACAACCCCAACAGGTTGGTTACAGAAGGCGATAAATTTGGCTACGATTTTACCGGAAACATTAATAAATATGAAGTTTTTGCGCAATCTGAATGGGTATTATCAAACTGGGATTTCTTTCTGGCAGGAACTCTTTCGCAAACCACCTTCTGGCGAACCGGACATATGCGCAACGGCCGCTTTCCCGAAAACTCGCTCAGCGACAGCGAAAAGCAAAACTTCACCAATTTTGGACTAAAAGGGGGTGCAACCTATAAAATTACCGGACGCCATTACCTTACTGCCAATGGCGCCTATATCACCAGAGCCCCCTTCTTCCGTGATGCCTACATTTCATCAAGGGTAAGAGAAGATCTTATTCCTGAACTGAACAGCGAAACCCTGATGACTGGTGACTTTAGCTATATTATCAGAAGTCCGCTCATCAAATCCAGAGTTACCCTTTTCTACACCGAAATGCTCGATCAAACCTGGAGCCGTAGTTTTTATCATGAAGAATTCAACACGTTTGTGAATTACAGCATGTCAGGCGTAGATCAAACACACATGGGTATAGAGGTAGGTATGGACATTAAATTAACAGCAGCTCTTGAGCTCAACCTTGCTGGCGGTACCGGTAATTATTTCTATTCAAGCAGGCCCAATGTTACCATTACGCGAGATAACGACCGTGAATTGCTGGCCGAAGAAAAAACCGTTTACTGGAAAAACTATAAAGTAGGCGGAATGACCCATACGGCAGGTTCTGCCGGCTTGCGCTACAACTCATCCAGATACTGGTTTGTAGGTGCAAGCCTGAATTATTTCGATGATGTTTATGTTGACATAAACCCTGACAGGCGCACAGCAGAAGCATTGCAGGGCTTTGTAGAAAGTGATCCGGGCTGGGAAAGCGTAATTGAACAGGAGAAACTTAGCGCTGCCTACACAGTAGATATGTACGTCGGGAAATCATGGCGCATCAATCGTCGTTATTTTATCAACCTGAATCTTAGCGTTAACAATTTGCTCGACACCCGCGATTTCTCCATCGGTGGGTTTGAACAATTGCGCTACGATAGCAGCAATATTGGCCGTTTCCCATCAAAATATTTTTATTTGTATGGAAGAACCTATTTCCTTAACCTGGCTTTCAGAATGTAAACCAACTTAATTTTTTGTAAAGCCAGGAAAATATTAAATGAAAAATAACAACCAATGAATAAAATATTAAAAAAAACATCAGGGTTATCAGTTCTTATTGTTTTTATATTGCTCCTTGTAACCGCTTGTGTTGATCAGGAGTTCGATATTCCTGAACCAGCCAATATTCCGGTGGGCGAGATTAACACCATTGCCGATCTAAGGCAATTGCATATTGACAACAATACACTTCCTGTAAAATTTACTGAAGACGTTTCCGTTTTTGGGGTTATTACCATGGATGGTAATTCAGGGAATATTTACCGCACTGCATTTCTTCAGGATGAAACAGCAGCAGTTAGTCTTAGGTTAATGTCGCCCGGCGGATTGTATGAAGGCGATTCGGTAAGAATTAACCTAAAAGGAACCCGTCTGGGTGCTTATGAGAATATGCTGCAAATTGATTCAGTTCATGTAGGAAACAATGTGGTGAAACTTGGCACCCAAAAGATAGTGGAACCCGAACTCACCGATATCAATACCCTTATGACCAACCCTTCCATGCAGGGGAAACTGATTCGGCTCGAAGGAGTAGAATTTCACCAGAATGAGTTGGGCCAAACGCTGGCTGATAGTGCCAAATTACTGAGTATGAATCGTATTTTGCGCGATTGTACGGGCAACGAAATCATTGTCAGAACAAGCGGTTATGCAAGATTTGCCAATCAGACTGTACCAGCAGGTAACGGAAGTATTGTGGCCATCCTTGCCCGGTTCAGAGACGATCGCCAGCTTTTCATTAGGCATATGGATGAAGTTGAAATGGATGGTGAAAGATGCCCCGAACCGGGTGAAGGTATGGAAATTATTACCATTTCCCAAATTAGAGAATTGCAGGCCCAGGGAGCTTCTTCAATTCCAGCCAATAAACGCCTCGAAGGGGTTGTTATTTCTGATCTGGAGTATGATAATCATCCCGGCCAAAACCTTTTCTTAATGGACGAAGATGGTGATGGAATCGCCCTCAGATTTGCCAACTTCCACGATTTCAATCTGGGCGATAACCTGCGTGTTTTAGTGGGAAGCTTGCCTATTGAAAGATACGCCGGACTTTTACAGGTCAACAATATTCCCCTGGGCAATGGTTATGTTATGGGTCAGGCCGAAGTGCCAGCCCCCACCCCCACTACACTGCTAAACCTTACCAATAATTTTGAAGACTTTGAGTCAACACTGGTTTATATTGACAATGTAGTCATCCCCCCAACGGCAACTTTTGAGGGTAATATCAGCATCAGTGATGGCACCGGCACAGTAGTGTTAAGAACCTACGACTGGGCTTCCTTTGCCGAGGCACCCGTTACTGAAGGTGTTTATAACATGGTGGCCATTGCTTCCTATTTTAATGGTGTGCAGTTACAACTCAGAAGTCTCAACGACCTGGAATATGTAGGCGAATATGATCCGGGGCAGGCAGACCTTATCACACTGGCAAATCTTCGCAATTTATTTGAAGATGGCGCTACAACCGCCCCTGCCAACAAATCTATAGAAGGTATTATTATTTCTGATATTGACAATGACAATATAACTGCCAGAAATGCTTACATTCAGGATGAAACCGGGGGTATAGCCCTAAGGTTTTCAGCCAACAGTTCTTACAAGCTTGGCGATAAAGTAAGAATCTCGGTTGGGAATATTGAACTCTCGGAATTCAGAGGCCTGCTACAGATTAACAATATCCCCAATGGTAATGCACAGCTGCTAAGCAGCGGAAACACCATTGAGCCTGTTGAAACAACTATTCAAAACCTGAAGAACAACATGCAGACATTTGAATCAACGCTGGTTCGAATTGTTGATGCCACCATAACAGGGTCTTCAACCTTTAATGGAAATACCACCATTACCGATTCGTCTGGCAGCATTGTAATGTTTACCCGTAGCGATGCGTCCTTTGCTTCATCGGCCGTACCTTCAGGAGCTGTTACGATAACAGCTATTGTTACTGTATTTGATGTGGCACAAATTGCCATTCGCAATTTGAATGATATAGATTAATAAGGAAATTAAAAATAAACCATCATGATATTTTACAAAAAGATATTGAAATTAACCCTTCTCATTACCCTAATTACAGGTTTAGGAAGCTGCACCGAAGAAGAACCGGATATTCCACCTATGGCAGTTATTTCTCCTGACAGCATTGTTACCCTGGGCCAATTGAGAGAAATGATTGAACCTGGGGAAACCCATCGGTTTGTAGAATCAGGGAAGCAATTGTTTGCCGTTGTTACCATGGATGAGAAAAATGGGAACATATACCGGCAAGCGTATATTGAAGATACTACAGGTGGCGTTAACCTTCGTATGAATGTGAGTGCCGATATTTCAGAAGGAGACTCCATAAGGATTGCCCTAAATGGCAGCATTCTTAGCTATTTCAACAATATGCTCCAGCTCGACTCTGTTGATGGACCGGTAAGGATTGTTATTCAGGAAAGAAATGTACGAAAGGAACCAGAACTGGTTACCATTAGGCAAATCTTAGAAGGAAATCACCAGGCCCGACTGGTAAAAATTGAAAACGCACAGTTCCTGGAAACTGAAATGGGAGAAACCTGGGCTGATGGTTTTAATCTTACAACCCTGAACCGCACCCTGCAAGATTGCAGCAACAACACCATAATTGTCAGAACCAGTGGCTATGCTGATTTTGCCAACGATATGCTACCCGATGGCAACGGAGAATTTATTGGCATTGTAACACAATATCGCGATATATGGCAAATGGTGGTACGCGATCCATCAGAACTTGAAATGAATAATGAGCGTTGCGACATTGCGGAAACTGGTGTAAAAGTATTTGAAGAAAACTTCGATAATGGTCTGGGCTCGTTTACAGCGCACAATATACTTGGTGCCCAAACATGGAGTCATGTTACCTTTGATGACGGTTCTGCCTACATCAATGGGTTTGCAGGGGGTGCTGTAGCCAACGAAGACTGGCTGGTTTCACCCCAAATTGATCTTTCAAACTACCAAAATGCCATCTTACAAATTCGTGAAGCTATTAATTTTATTTCTTCATATGATGACTTGCAGGTATTGATAGCTACAGATTATGAAAGTGGCGATCCTACAGCATCCGGAACATGGGTAAATATAACAGGCTTTTCACGCCCACCCGGAAACAACTGGACCTATGTTAATAGCGGAGATATTGATGTTACACAGTTTGATGGGCAAACAATTCATGTTGCTCTAAAATACACAAGTAGTACTTCATCTGCCAGTGGTTGGCAGGTTAGCCGGATTTCAGTATTGGCAGATGAAATTTAACATCATTAAAACAGCAAATTCAATTTAAATCTATTTTTACAAGGTTTCAGGTTTTTAATATACCCTGTAACTTGCTTTCATCTTACTTTTGTTAATAATCTTCAAAAAGGTGCTTCTTTTAACGTAAGCACCTTTTTTTGTCTACATATTTTAACAGTTTACAAATTTTATTACTAATTTTAAGGTATTATTATAATTACTTATCACAAATTAAAAAATTTAAAAATAACAGAAACTATGGATTTCTTAAGAACAGATTTATTAGATTTGGCCTTATCATGGGGGCCTAGGCTCATCGGGGCTATTATTGTATTGTTGGTTGGTCTCCAAGTGATTGGTTGGTTTTCAAAATGGCTTAGGAAGAGCTTTGAAAAACGGAATGTAGATCCCTCATTGAGGCCGTTTCTTGGATCTTTAATAACCACGCTATTGAAAATTTTGCTGGTTATAAGTGTAATGGGGATGCTTGGCATTCAAATGACTTCTTTTATTGCCATTCTTGGTGCCGCCGGTTTGGCTGTCGGTTTGGCTTTATCGGGTACACTTCAGAATTTTGCCGGAGGGGTTATCATTCTTATTTTCAAGCCTTACAAAGTAGGTGATTATATTACCGGAGCAGGGCATTCCGGCACCGTAAGGGAAATTCAGATTTTTGTTACCATACTCAAAACACCTGATAATGTGACTATAATCATTCCCAATTCAGAATTGTCTACAAGCTCTTTAACAAATTATTCAGCTGAGGAAATCCGCCGTGTTGATTGGTCATTCGGAATTGCTTATGGAGATGATTTTGACAAGGCAAAAGATGTTTTGCTTAAATTGATTAAGGCTGATGAACGTATTCATGCAGCTCCAGAACCTTTTATTGTACTGGGCGAACTGGCAGATAGTTCTGTAAATCTTACTGTTCGTGTTTGGGTAAATGCATCCGACTACTGGGCTGTGAAGTTCGATATGAATGAAAAAGTTTACAAAACATTTGCTGAAGAAGGCATTAATATTCCTTTTCCACAAATGGATGTTCATGTTCACAATCAGAAGTAGTGAATATAATAGCTTAACTGATTAATTAGGGAGTTTTCCCATATTTAACAATCTCCCTAATTAATCAGTTTTTTCTAACCATCTAATGTTTGCATTTAATTAACCCTTGAGGAATCTCTAAATACCCAAAAAAATGGAATCAATAAATACACAAATCGCATTTGAAAGATTTGGCTGGGTTACTAAAGAAGAACCTTTATCTATTGTAAACGACCCCAACCTGGATCTTAACATTATGATACTGGAATCAACTGCTCCTTTCTTTGGTTATTATGCAGACCAGCCGCGCGAAGACAAACCGGAACATCTTTATTGGGTACTCGATCAGTTTTATAACCAGGAACAACTATTTCGGGTTATAAAAAGTATTAAGTCTAATTGCTATCCAAATCTCGATGCAACCCCCGGAAACATTACTGTGGCGCAGGAGAATTATCATGTAATCAGAATGCATAACCTAAAACGATACAACCAAATACATACGGTTCAGGAATTATTTGAAAAAAACAATATTAGGTTAAAGAAAATCAATCGCAAGATTCAAAATCAAATGGGAATGATTTATCTCTGCAAATTTATGGAGATCATTCCCCTGATAGATGGGCTCTACAAGGGTGGAGAAAATGATCATAGAGGATTTTTTGAAATTCATGATTGCTTAACTTGGCAAGAGTTTAGATCTGTTACCCAGGAAGTAAAATTTGATACATCGTTGCTGTTTTTTGATGCTGCAAGAGCTGCATTTATGGAAAAAGGAAATATTGTAGAGCTTGTCCGGGTTTTCAGAGAGAATCTTACAGTTGATCAGCTAAAAGAAATACGCGACCGCTATTTGAAGGTAATCAATCAACGTAAATAACTACGAACAAGATTACCAATAACTTTTAACATCCGGTTTGAAATACTTAGAATAATCCATCAAGAAATATTTAGCATTGCCTGAATTAACATTCATTCTTGTTAACCCTGCACGAGAAGAAAATATTGGAGCTGCCGCCAGAGCCTTAAAAACGATGGGGATTTTCAATCTTTTCCTGGTGGCTCCACTTGCCAATCATCTGGGAGAAAAATCAAAAGCAACAGCACACGCATCACTCGATATCCTTGAAAATGCATGTGTGTTTTCACACTTATCTGATGCCATTATCGATTTTGATCTTATCATTGGCTCTACAGCAAAAAAAAGAAGTATTGCTCAAAATTACCACCTGGCAGAAGAATTACCGGAAATAATTACAGCCAAAGGAAATACTATAAATAAGGTGGCATTAATATTTGGAGGGGAAGAGTCGGGCCTTAGTAATGAGCAACTGGCTATGTGCGATATGCTCTCAACAATCCCCATGTTCAAAAAATATCCATCGCTTAACCTTGCTCAATCAGTAATGGTATATGCTACATACCTTAGTAAGCTTATATTGAATATTAAGAAAAAAACCACCCAAAAACCCGTTGAACCTGAACTCCCCATTATTAAAGAGAAAGCTGCCCAGATACTTGCTGATGTAGAAATGCAGCCCGATAACCTTATTTACTCCCGCATAATGGAAAGGTTGATGCTCCTTGATAAGGACGACATCAACCTTTTTCATTCTTTCAGCAAATATTACCTGAAAAAGTATCACGGCAGGTTAAAGTAATCATTGTTACTGCCAAAAATCTATCAGGTTTACAGGAAATTTTATTCGGTAATACCCAAAATATAGCTTCTGCTAACAGGAACACGGTCAATAACATCCGGGCTTTCATCCTCAATGTAATAATGCTCCACATTGGTTTTTTGTGCTGCGCGCAAAACAGCAGGAATATCAATCTGCCCTGTCCCCAGCACAACATCATTTTCTTTGGGAGTTCCACCAGAAAAATCTCCTTCAACGCCCTTCTTCAAATCTTTAAGATGGATCAGCCTAAATCTTTCAGGATACTTTTCCAATAAAGCCACCGGATCGGCACCAGGATGTGCAACCCATAGAATATCCATTTCAAAGCTTACATAATCAGGATTGGTATTCTCAACGATATAATCAAAGAACGTCCCGTCACCATAAGGTCTGAATTCATAACCATGATTATGATAGCAGAAATAAAGCCCCTGCTCACTCAAATACTTTCCGGCAGTATTAAAAACTTCAATGGCATCATTGGCAGCTTCCAGGCTAAATTCGCCCCGCGGCTCGTGGGGAATCCAGGCAATCCTAACATATTTGGCTCCAAGGGTTTTTGCTTCAGCTACCACACTCTGGGTTTCATCTCGAAGCTTATCATAACTCACGCCATAAGAAGTGCATACCAGGTCTCTTTCATCAAGCATCTTGCGAAGGTCTTCAGCAGTTTGCCCAAAAAGATTGGAAAATTCGATGTTGGTAAATCCCATTTCCTTGATCATATCCAGAGTGCCAGGTACATCCTCCTGAAACTGATTCCGGAAAGTATATGAAACAACTCCTACATCGGGCACAAGGGGTTTGGGTTCCTGATTGCAGGCACTTGCCAGAATGGCAAACATAGCTAATAATAATATTACGTGCTTTTTCATGTAATTTTTCATTAATACTTTAAATAGTTTATAATCTGAATAAAAAAGAATTTATCTAACCTTTATTGGTAATCAGAAACCAAAATATTCTTTAGCATTGTTATAGCTAATGTCTTTTGCCATCGATCCAACCAGATCAAAGTCATTGGGTATTTCGCCGTTTTCCATGTCAGCACCCAGTAAATTGCACAAAATACGCCTGAAATAGTCATGCCTTGGATAGGAAAGAAAGCTTCTGGAATCAGTTAACATACCTACAAACCGGCTAAGGAGCCCCAGGCTGGAAAGAGCATTGAGTTGCCTTATCATTCCATCTTTCTGATCGAGAAACCACCAGCCACTGCCAAATTGCATTTTCCCGGCAACGGTGCCATCATTAAAATTCCCCACCATGGTGGCAATCAATTCATTATCTCGCGGGTTGAGATTGTAAAGAATAGTTTTGGTTAAACGGTTCCCAAGATCGAGCTTATCGAAAAAGCGCGAAAGAGGTTTCGCTATTTCAAAATCTCCGATTGAATCAAATCCTTTATCGGCACCCAGTTGATTAAACATGCGGGTTGAATTATTTCTAAGAGCACCCAGGTGAAATTGCTGAACCCATCCCTTTTCATGATCCATAATGGCAAAATGGATAAGCATGGCTGATTTAAATTTCATCACATCGCTGGGATTAAGTAACTTACCCGATCTTACTTTCGAAAATATGGTCTTTATTTCATGATCTGTAAAATCCTCGGCATACATGGTTTCCAGTCCATGATCAGAAAGCCTGCAACCATTTTCATGAAAAAAGTCGTGTCTTTTTCTGAGTGCAGCAATCAGATCATCAAATTTGGTAATCGATGTTTTCGATGCTTTCTCAAGCTTCTCAATATAGGCATTAAAGCTTTCCGGGTTTTCAACCATCATCGCTTTGTCGGGCCGCCAGGTAGGCAGAACCTTTACTTCAAAACCATCTTTTCGGGCCTTGATATGATGCTTAAGATTATCAATCGGATCATCTGTTGTGCATACCAGTTCCACTTTCATTTTGCGCATAATATTTCGTGCGCTAAATTCTGGGGTATTGAGTTTGGCTGTGGCCTCTTCGTAAATGTCTTTTGCAGAGCCCGGATTCAACAACTTATTAATTCCAAAAGGGCGGCGCAATTCCATGTGTGTCCAATGGTAGAGAGGATTGCGAAGAGTTTGCGGAACGGTTTGGGCCCATTTTTCAAACTTCTCATAATCAGAAGCATTACCTGTGCAGTATTTCTCATCGACACCTGCCGCCCGCATTGCACGCCATTTGTAGTGATCGCCATCCAGCCATATTTTGGTTAGGTTTTCGAACTGGCGGTCGTTACCCACCTCTTCAGGGGGCAAATGACAGTGATAATCGATAATGGGCATATCTTTGGCATACCCGTGATACAACTCTTCTGCTGCTTTGGATTGCAGAAGAAAATTCTCGTCCATAAAGCTTTTCATAATCATTTTTTTTAGTTCCTGATTGATTCGTTCAGGATTAAAGTTGTGAAGTCAACTAACGAAATAAGGTAAAAGGCTACAGAAAAATGAATTAAAATGGGTTCCTCATCACAACACTTTCCTGATTTACAAACTGAACAGTCTTTTTATGTGTCTGTCGAAAATATTTTCTGTTACCTGTTTTGCCACCAGTTCTTTGTTTTCGGCCAGAAAGTTAATATAAATATTGCTATACTCAGCAGCTAATTTATAAGATACATGCATTAACTGCCTGAAATGCAGATTAAATTGCGGATGATCAGGAATGTGCCTGAGTGTATTGGCAAGGGTTTCCCCATCCCATTGTTGTACTTCGTCTGCATAAGGAAGTTTAGATTTATCAATATCAATAACCGTGGCATATGGACCGCAAAGTTCATCGAAACGGTCAAGACCACCGCGGTAAATATCCTTGATCATTTGCAGAGGTTCGCCTCCGGCAAGAGAAAGTCCGATGGCTTCTTCCAGCCAGGTAGTACCCGCTGTTTTTACATGTATCCCTTTGTCATACTTCTTGATCAACCGTCCCATAATGGGATAAATACTGAATTTATCACTCCCGCTATGCACACTGAGTTTTAGATTTTCAGGCAATCCGAATTCTTTAATGGCATAATCCAGAACCAGTAAATCCTGTTCAAATTCCTGCTCAAATTGAATCAGGTCACCCACATAATCAATCCCCTTGTTAAACCTGCCGGTAAACTTGGGTGCGATGGTTTGAGCAGGAATGCCTTCTGCGGCTATGGCACTCAAAATAAAGAACATTTCGATAGGACTTTGTGCTTCATCTACTTCATCCATGCTTATTTCTGCAACAAAATTGCCCTTACCCTTTTTACTCTCAATATGCCTGTATATGATGCCTGCCTGTTTAACAGCAAATAAAAATTTTTGCGCTATATCTTTCAACATGGCCACAGAAACCAAAATGGGATCAGGAATACCCGGTACTGTAAAATAACCGGCATAATTATCATTTTCTTTTACAAAAGCATCCATATCCTCATCAGATGCAGCTTTTCCAATATAATCGGCAACATCGATGGTGAAAAAATCGCAATGATCAATAAACTTATCAACGTTGCTCATATTGATATGATCAGCATCAGCAAAATAAGGCTTGTCCCAGCCCAGGTCTTTTATTGCCTTATCAATAGCAACCCGGGTTTCTTCCGGATCAGAGTGTATGGTCATGTGCTCACGATTCGATTTATTCCAAACCGGAGTTAATTCTACTCCAATGCCTGATGCCATCTGGATGGCTTTCAATTGGGCCTCTGCCTGCATGGCGAACCTGTCGCCAACACCAAACGAATACTTAGGGATTTGCATAATTTTAAGGGTGTATTTTAGGTTAATAATATATTTCCGTGTGCGTCCACGAAATTACACAAAATAATCGAATGGTCAGACAAAAATTAAATATTCTTTTATTTGAACCAGCCCTGCTTGTCACCCCGGTGCTTTAGATGCTAAAAGCAGTATAGGTATCATAACCAGTATTATGATGTTAAAGCGGTGGCGGGGCGACTGAACCTTTAGAAGAAAATCATTTTTCAGTGGCGGGGTCAGGTGTAGTGGTCGCGTAACTAATCGGAATATCTGAAAGAACTTCACATTACTTCTTAAATAAAATCCAACTACTTTTGCTTTTGGTTTAAACGCTTAATTGAGTCCATATTAGGCACCATCAATACTTCATATCAATAGATTATTGCCAGTTAAAACAATTGAAAGTCCATTACATTTAAATCCTGATAATTTAAACGAAACCCGCATTGTATGAATTCAAAACTACTTCTAATAATTAGTACGGGAATAACCCTGATGATCTTTTCAGCCTGTACTGTAAAAACCAATGATGTATCTGTTTGGCTTACACTTGCTGATGAAACGGTTGTTTTTCAGCCCATTGAAACAATAAAGATGGGTACAATTCCGGAAAATTTCGCAGACCCAATAATCCAGATTGATCCATCAAAAACCTATCAAACCATCGATGGGTTTGGTTATACCCTTACAGGGGGAAGTGCCCGACTGCTGAATGAAATGGCCCCCATGGCAAGAGCAGAAATACTCAAAGAACTTTTTGACACAGAAGGCAATGCCATTGGCATTAGCTACCTTCGAATTAGCATTGGCGCCTCAGACCTTAGCGACAGTGTTTTTACCTATAACGACATACCGGCAGGCACCACTGATCTAGACATGGAGAATTTCTCCATTGCACCCGAAGAGCCACATCTTATCCCAATCTTGCAGGAAATCCTGGCTATAAATCCCCAAATCAAAATAATGGGATCACCCTGGACTCCTCCCCTATGGATGAAGACCAACAATCACTCTATTGGAGGTAGTCTTCTTCCGGAATATTATGATGCTTATGCACTCTATTTTGTAAAATACATTCAAGCCATGGAGCAGGCAAATATACCCATTGATGCCATTACTGTTCAGAACGAACCACTTCATCCGGGTAATAACCCAAGCCTTTTGATGAAGGCACATGAACAGGCTGCTTTTATAAGACAAAGCCTGGGGCCGGCATTTCGCAAACATGGTATCGAAACCAAAATTATTATCTACGATCATAACGCCGACCGCATAGACTATCCTCTGGAAGTTCTGGCGGATGAAGACGCCAGGCAATATATTGATGGTACTGCCTTTCATTTATATGGTGGTTCGGTAAACGACATCAGCAAAGTGCACGAAGCACATCCGGATAAAAACCTATACTTTACCGAACAATGGGTTGGATATCCGCAAAATTTTGCCGGAGATTTGGCATGGCATATAAGAGAATTAACCATTGGAGCCACACGCAACTGGTGCCGCAATGTACTTGAATGGAACCTGGCTGCTGACCCAAACCAGCAACCCCATACACCGGGTGGTTGCACCCGATGCCTTGGCGCCATTACCATTAATGGGAATAATATTGAACGAAATGTAGCCTATTATTCTATCGCACATGCATCTAAATTTGTGCGACCGGGCTCGGTAAGAATCTCATCAACCGAGTTAGATGGCTTGCCCAATGTAGCTTTTTTATCCCCTACAGGAGAGATCGTACTGATCATTTTAAATGACACCTCCACCAGTCAGAAAATTGGTGTAAAATCAGGAGAAGGTTTTTTTGAAACACAACTTTTGCCCGGTTCAGTAGCTACGCTGGTGCATTAGGGCCTATACTTCTTTTAATTTTAATCACATACTGCTTTTCATTCAAGTAAAAATATTTTCCGTGTGCGTACACGATTTAAATTATTTGTGTAACTTTGAACCACTTATTTGATCCCATATATAACAAACGATCAAAACTTCAATTATGGAAAACAATTTTACACGGGTAAAAATCTCCGATGTGGCGCAAAAGGCTGGTGTTTCTTCAGGAACAGTTGACCGTGTGATCCATAACCGTGGCGAAGTGGCTATCAAAACCCGCGAAAAAGTTTTGAAGATCATCAGGGAAATGAACTACGAACCCGATATTCTGGCCAGTACACTGGCTTCCAAAAAGAATTACCGGTTTGCTTCACTAATTCCCGAAGGAGATGAAGCCAATCTTTTCTGGAAAAGCCCGGCAGAAGGTCTGGAGCAGGCCTTAAACGAAATCAAACACTTTGGCATTACCATCGATCAGCATTTCTTTCCGTATTTTGATCGAAATGCATTTCGCAAAGAACTATTAACCATTGCCGAATCAAAACCATCGGGGGTTGTAATAGCACCGGTGTTCTCAGAGCAAACCAAAGAAATACTTCCCAAATTCAACCAACTGGGCATTCCCGTAGTATTTCTCAATACCCAGATCGAAAATCAAAACAACATTGCTTTTGTGGGCCAGGAACCCGGCAGAAGTGGTATGGTTGCCGCTAAACTACTTAATTACGGACTGGTTCAAAATGCTGAAATATTCATCATCAACATTATTAGCCAGTTGGGAGGAAACAGCCATATATTAAACAGAGAAAAGGGATTCAGAGACTATTTCGCCTTATCCCATAACCCTTCCCATCTAAAACTAAAAACGATAAATATTAACGTTCAGGAACCTGAAACGCTCGAATCTGTTCTAACCCAAAATCTGGGTGGCACTGAGTCCGGTTGCCGAAACAAAGGAATTTTTGTTACCAATTCCAAAGTATTCCATATTGCCCAATGGCTCGAGAAAAACAACCTTTCCTTCATTAAACTGGTAGGATACGATTTGCTGGAACAGAATCAGGAGTATTTGAAAAAAGGGACGATCGATTTTCTCATCAGCCAGCAACCCCGCGAGCAGGGATACAAAAGCATTATGACGCTTTTCAACCACCTGCTTATGAAAAAACAGATCAACAAAGATCAGTTTTTACCTATAGATATTATAACCAAAGAAAATATTGACTTTTACATAAATCATTAAAAAATGGAAAATACAAATTTTGAACACCTGAAAAACAAAACCTGCGTAATCACCGGTGGTGGCGGAGTATTGGGAACATCAATGGCACATGCCCTTGCATCAGTTGGGGTTAATGTGGTTATCCTCGACAGAAACCTTGAATCTGCTGAGAAACTGGCGCAGGAAATTGCTGAAAAATACAACACAAAAACCATGGGTGTTGCAGGCGATGTGCTAAGCAAGGAAATATTGGAAGGAGCAAAAAAACAAATCAACGATAAGTTTGGCCCCATACATTTTCTTATTAATGGTGCCGGTGGAAACGCTCCTACGGCTACCACCAAGGTAGAAGAGATCGTTCCCGGAAAAGGAGATATATGGGCAGAAAGCTTCTACGGCTTGCAGTTGGATGGATTCCAGAAAGTATTTGATCTCAATTTTATGGGAACCCTGCTTCCCACCATGGTCTTTACCACCGATATGATAGAATCGGGCGAGGGTGTTGTGATCAACATCTCATCCATGAATGCGTTCAGGCCTTTAACCAAAATCCCCGCCTACTCTGCAGCAAAATCGGCCATTAACAACTTTACCCAATGGCTTGCCGTGCATCTGGGCAAAACCGGCATCAGGGTTAATGCCATAGCACCAGGGTTCTTCCTTACCAACCAGAATCGTTTCCTCCTTACCGACGAAAAAACCGGTGATCTTACACCGCGTGGCAACAAGATCATCTCGAGCACCCCCATGGGCAAGTTCGGAAACCCGGAAGACATCAACGGAACGCTTATTTACCTACTCTCCGACCTTTCAAAATTCATTACCGGCATTGTAATTCCGGTTGATGGCGGATTTAGCGCGTATGGCGGGGTATAAGAGTATAAGGTTATGAGTGAACAGCCGATTGCCGTCTGCCGACTTCATCCATTCACCTTCGAGCTTCGAGCTCATTTAAGCAATATATTATTTTAACCACTAAACTAAAAAAAATGACTAAAATGATTGAAACCTGGAGATGGTATGGTCCGCAAGACCCAGTTTCCTTATGGGATATACGCCAGGCTGGCGCAACAGGTATTGTAAATGCATTGCACGAAGTACCCGTGGGCGAAGTTTGGCATCTCGATCAACTTATAGAAAGAAAACGCATCATTGAATGGGACGATTCCATTCACCCACCTCGCCCAACCGGTTTAAAATGGGATGTTGTGGAAAGTATACCCGTGCACGACAGCATAAAACTGGCCAAACCCGAAAGGGATAAGTACATTCAGGACTACATCACCAGCATGAAAAACGTGGCATCTATTGGGGTAAAAACCATTGTGTATAATTTTATGCCTGTCGTTGACTGGACCCGCACCAATCTCGACACAGAACTGGAAGACCGTGCCAAAGCACTCTCTTTTGAAATGACTGACTTTATTGCTTTCGATGTATTCCTTCTAAAGAGAGATGGAGCAGAGAAAGATTATACAGCAACTGAAATTGAAAAATCATTTGCCCGGTTCAACGAAATGACCGATGAGCAAAAGACAATCCTACAAAACAACATTATTGCCGGATTACCTGGTGCCCAGGAAGGTTATACCCTTGAAGAATTTCAGAAAAGGCTCGGTGAATACAAAAACATCGACAACCAGCAATACAGAGAAAACCTTGCCTATTTTCTGAAGAAAATTGTTCCGGTTGCCGAAGAAGAAGGAGTTCGGCTGGCTATTCACCCTGATGATCCACCACGTTCGTTATTCGGGTTGCCCAGAATAGTAAGCACCATAGAAGATTTTCAATCAATTCTTGATATTACAGACTCCTTGGCCAATGGCTTTACTTTGTGCACCGGTTCTCTTGGGGCAAGTGCAGAGAATGATCTGGTAAAATTTGTTGAAAAATTTGGCCCATATATTCATTTTACACATTTAAGAAGCGTAAAACGTTATGATGATGGCAGCTTTCTGGAAGCAGGCCATTTGTCAGGAGATGTTGATATGTATGCAATTATTTCTGCCATCTTAAAGGAGCAATGTTCAAGGATAAGCAATCATCGTACAGATAGCAGAATACCCATGAGGGCTGACCACGGACATGTAATTCTCGACGACCTGAAAAAGAAAACCAATCCAGGTTATTCGGCCATAGGCCTTTTAAAGGGGATGGCTGAATTGCGTGGTCTTGAAATGGGCATCCTGAAAAGCGGAATTCCCTGCTAAATACTTTAAATATCAATTTTATCTTACAATCAATCTAAAAAAATATATGGAGAAGAAAGTAGTAACCTTTGGAGAAATCATGTTGCGGTTGGCAACACCCGGCAACCTGAGATTCAATCAGTCGAACTCACTCACGGCCACCTTTGGTGGTGGAGAGGCCAATGTAGCTGTTTCTTTGGCCAACTATGGCATCCCGGTTGATTTTGTTACCCGTTTGCCTAAGAATGATATTGCTCAATCTTGCATCATGGACCTTAAAAAATATGGTGTAAATACAAGCAACATCATCACAGGTGGCGAACGCATGGGTATCTATTTCCTGGAAACTGGTGCCGTAAGCCGCGGCAGTAAAGTTATTTACGACAGGGCTAATTCTGCTATTGCAGATATAAAACCAGGAATGATAGATTGGGATAAGGTATTGGAAGGCGTCAACTGGTTTCACTGGACAGGCATTACACCAGCCATTTCGCAGGGTGCAGCCGATGTTTGTCTGGAAGGAATTAAAAAGGCCAATGAAAAAGGCATTACCGTTTCGTGCGACCTGAATTATCGAAAGAACCTGTGGAAATACGGCAAAAAGGCCGGTGAAGTGATGCCCGAACTGGTAGCAGGTACTGACATTATTCTGGGCAATGAAGAAGATGCCGCCATGGTATTGGATATCCACCCCGAAGGAGTTGATGTAACTTCCGGACATGTGGAAGCAGCTGCCTATGAATCCGTTTCACGACAAATCATGAAAGCATTTCCCCGTTGCAAAAAGGTTATTACAACCTTACGCGGATCTATCAGCGCCAACCACAATAGCTGGGCAGGAGTTTTGTGGGACGGAGAAAAACTCTACGAATCTCGCCAGTACCAGATTACTCATATTGTTGACCGTGTGGGTGGAGGCGATTCATTTATGGGTGGACTCATTTACGGACTGCTTACTTACCCCAACAACGATCAAAAAGCACTCGATTTTGCTGTTGCCGCTTCATGCCTGAAACATACCATCTATGGCGATTACAACCAGGTAACCGTTGACGAAGTTGAAAAACTAATGGGTGGCGATGCATCAGGAAGAGTGGCGAGGTAAGTTGGAAGTTAAAAACTAACTAAAAGTAAAAAACGTTGAAGGATAACTTGTTAAGTACCGCTTACAATCCTTCCAGCTTCCAGCTTCGAACTTCAAACTAAACTTTTAAACCCTTAAACCCAAAAAACCATGAAGTTAAAAACCAACTGCAAGTATTCTCTCGTAGTGCCCACCAGTATGGGTGTGCGCATTACTCCCTTAAACGGCCAGCCAGTTCATGCCAGCGATACTTTTAAAATGCAGGCTACCAGTGCTGAAACCAATGTCGCCAGTGTATCATCTTACCTGGGACTGCCGGTAAAAGTGCTGACCACATTCGTTAAAGGCAGCCCGGTGGCGCAGTTCATCAAATCAAATCTGAAAGCCCGCCACATGGAATATGAAGGACCGGAAGTAGACCAGGGCGACCCCTGGGGATACCGCCATCAGTTTAACATTGCCGATAGTGGTTATGGAACCCGTGGCCCCCGGGTGCATAATGACCGTGCCGGAGAAATCGGCAGAACACTCAATGTGAAAGACTTTGACCTGGAGCGCATCTTCGGACAGGAAGGTGTTCAGATCGTGCATCTGTCTGGCTTGATTGGCGCATTATCAGAAGAAAGCAGCAAATTCTGCCTGGAACTGGCCCGTGCTGCAAAAAAACACGGTACCCGTATTTCATTCGACCTAAACTACCGGGCATCGTTCTGGAAAGGAAGAGAAAAAGAATTGCGCGAAACATTTACTGAAATTGCCTCCGCATCGGATGTTCTGATTGGCAACGAAGAAGATTTTCAACTTTGCCTGGGCATAAAAGGCCCCGAAGCAGGCGGAAAAGACATAGAAGCAGAAATTGATGGTTTCAAGCAGATGATCGGCAGGGTTAAGGAAGCTTTTCCCAATGCATCTGTTTTTGCTACAACATTGCGCGAAGTAGTAAACGTAAACGAACATCTTTGGGGTGCCATTACGCTCGCCGGAGATCATTGGGAAGTTATTAAACCCCGATCCATTCATATTCTCGATCGCATTGGCGGTGGCGATGGCTTTGTTGGCGGACTTTTGTACGGTATTCTTAAAGACTGGGAACCACAAAAGTGGGCTCAGTTTGGATGGGCAACCGGAGCGCTGGCTACCACTTTCGAAACCGATTATGGTCAACCAGCCGACGAAGATATGGTGTGGAGCATATGGCATGGAAATGCACGCGTAAAAAGATAAGTACTCTGATCAACAACCTGTTTTCATTTTTCTTATTTACTTTTCATCTGTTTGCATTATGTCCGGTACTTCCGATCTTCAAAACCAACTGAAAGAGCTACAACCCTCAAAAGACTTTTTTGTGGGTATAGATTCTGATGGTTGTGTGTTTGATACCATGGAGCTAAAGCACAAAGAATGTTTTTGTCCTAATTACATCAAATACTTTGGTTTGCAGAAGGTTTCCCGCTATGCCCGGGAAGTGTGGGAATTTGTGAATTTATACTCTACAGGCCGGGGAACAAACCGTTTCCCGGCTTTGGTCAATACGGTTGAATTGTTGGCAACACGACCCGAAGTAAAGCAATGGAATGTTCATATTCCTGATTTTACAGCCCTGAAAACCTGGATGGAGCAAGAATCAAAACTGGGAAACGCCACTTTAAATGCTTATGCCAAACAGGTTAATAATCCCCTTATCAACCGGGTGCTGGATTGGTCATTGAGAGTAAATGCCGATATTGAAGAGATGGTAACAGGAATGGACCCCTTCCCTTATGCCCTAGATGCTCTCAGGGAAATCCATCGAAAAGCAGATGCCGTTGTAATTTCCCAAACCCCCGTTGATGCTTTGACCAGAGATTGGAAGGGAAGCTCTGTTGAAAAATTTATACGTACCATTGCCGGGCAGGAACATGGCACCAAAACAGAGCATATTGCCCTGGCAGCAAAGGGCAAGTACAAGGCTGATAAAATCCTTATGATTGGCGATGCTCCCGGAGATCTGAGGGCAGCTAAAAACAACGGGGCACTCTTTTACCCAATCAATCCCAGCCATGAAAATGAGTCATGGAAAAGACTTTTGGAAGAAGGTCTTGATCGGTTTTTTACCCTTAACTTTGCGGGAAGCTATGAAGAATCTCTTATTGATGAGTTTCATTCCTATCTGCCCGAAAATCCTTCATGGAAATCTTAAAACAACCAAGTATGCTATATTTTGCCCATGGTTCTGAAACCACCGATTTAAGTAAAGAAGATATTAAAAAAGCTGTATTTGAAGCTTTCGAAAAAATGGGAAAGCGCAAAAAAGTACTGGCGCTTCCACCTGATTTTACCCGATACCATTCGCAGGCAGGCTATCTTACCTGCCTGAGCTACGAATACTACGGCGAAGCCATCACTGATATTCTCCCCGCCCTGGGCACCCATGCCCCAATGAGCGAAAGGGAGCTTACCAAAATGTTTCCCGGGGTTCCGCTGTCGTTGTTCAGGGAACACAAATGGAGAACCGACATTGTTACCTTGGGCGAAGTTCCGGCTGACTACCTGAAAGAGATTTCAGAAGGTCGGGTTGACTATTCATGGCCGGCACAGGTAAACAAAATGCTTGTGGAAGGTAACTTCGACCTGATCCTCTCGCCCGGACAAGTGGTTCCGCACGAAGTAATCGGTATGGCCAACTACAACAAAAATGTATTTGTTGGAACAGGCGGACAGGAAGGAATCAACAAAAGTCACTTCCTGGGTGCCGCTTATGGAATCGAGAGAATTTTAGGACGCCCTGATACACCGGTGCGCAAGGTTTTGAATTATGCTTCCGAAAATTTTGCCCAACATTTGCCCATCATATACATGCTTACCGTGGTGGCAAAAGATGAAAATGGCGATCTGAAGGTGCGTGGACTATACATAGGTGATGATCACGAATGTTATTACAAAGCAGCGGAATTGTCGCTGAAGGTGAACTTCATCATGCTTCCAAAGCCCTTGAAAAAAGTGATCGTTTATCTTGACCCTGAAGAATTTAAGAGCACCTGGCTGGGCAACAAAAGTGTTTACCGTACCCGCATGGCCATTGAAGACAACGGAGAATTGATTGTATTGGCTCCCGGATTGAAAGAGTTTGGAGAAGACAAACAGATAGACCAGCTGATCAGGAAGTACGGCTACCTAACTACACCTGAAATTCTTGAACTTACCCAAAACAATGATGAACTTCAAAATAACCTGAGTGCAGCAGCACATCTTATCCATGGCTCGGCAGAAGATCGTTTCACCATAACCTATTGCCCTGGTAACATTACAGAACAAGAAATCAGGTCGGTAAACTATAATTACGCTCCTCTTAAAGAAATGGCAGAAAGATACAATCCTGAAACCCTGAAAGATGGTTTCAACACAATGCCAGATGGCGAAGAGATTTTCTACATATCCAATCCGGCAATCGGACTTTGGGCAAGCAAGGAAAGGTTTTTTGATTAAAGACAACGCTTATCAGCAATTTAACCTAAAACAATATAACTCCGCGCCATTGCGTCTCTGCGGTTCATTCAAAATTCTATGATAAAAATAATTGCCGACAATAAAATCCCTTTCCTTCAGGGCGCTTTGGAAAAAGTGGCCCGTGTAGAGTATTATCCTGGCGGCAAGATTACACGAGAGCATCTTCAGGATGCCGATGTTCTGATTACCCGCACACGAACAAAATGCAATGAGAAGCTTTTGAAAGACACATCTGTTGAACTCATTACATCAGCAACCATTGGGTTCGATCATATTGACACCCCATGGTGCGAAGCCAATGGCATTGTGTGGACCAATGCTCCGGGATGTAATTCAGGATCGGTAAGGCAATATGTGGCATCTGCCCTATCATACATCCTATCCAAAGAAAAGAAGAAATTTGTTGATATAACCCTTGGTATTGTGGGCGTTGGGAATGTAGGGTCAAAAGTAGAAATTATGGCCCGCACACTTGGAATTCGGGTTTTGTTGAACGATCCACCCCGATACAGAACAGAAGGAAGAGAAGATTTCGTGACACTCGAAAAATTGGTGGAAGAATCTGACATCATCACCATGCATGTGCCCCTGAACAGAGATGGGATTGACAAGACTTTTCATATGGCAGATGAGTCATTTTTTAATCGCATGAAAAAAGGCGCCTGGTTTATCAATTCATCACGTGGAGAAGTGGCACAAACAAAAGCGCTAAAAGTGGCATTGAAATCGGGCCATCTTGCCGGAGCCATACTGGATGTTTGGGAGAATGAGCCCCATATCGATGCAGAACTTCTGGCTCTGACAGACATTGCCACTCCGCATATAGCAGGTTATTCCGCCGATGGCAAGGCCAATGGTACCGCTATGAGTGTGCAGGCAATCAGCAGGTTTTTCGGTCTTTATATGGATAACTGGTATCCGGATAATATTCCTGATGCTCCCAATAGCAGACTGGAATTATCGTGTAAAGGAAAAAACACAGAAGACATTTTCAATGAACTAAGCATGTTCGCCTACAATATAGCAGCCGATTCAAGATTGCTTAAATCTTCTTTGGCTACCTTTGAAGAACAGCGTGGCTCCTACCCCATCCGCCGCGAACCAGAAGCATTAAAAGTTAAATTGTTGGATGAAAATGAAAATTGCAAAAAATTATTGATGAATTTAGGTTATGGTGTTATATAATAAGGTTCCGGTTTTACGTGTATTAAAATGGGCTAAGGTTGGAAATAAAAAATAAGGTTTCTCATAACCGATAATTATATTATACAAAATAATAATAACAATAAATAAAAAACCCTTAAAATTAAAATTAGCACATTATGGAAAAAAAAGCAGACATTGGCCTGATAGGTCTGGCAGTAATGGGTGAAAACCTGGTTTTAAACATGGAAAGCAAAGGCTATACCGTAGCCGTTTACAACCGCTCTTACGACAAGGTTGAAAATTTTGTTTCCGGTCGCGGTAAAGACAAAAACATCATTGGTGCCAAAGACCTGAAAGAGCTTGTAGCATCTTTGAAATCGCCACGCAAAGTAATGCTGATGGTTAAAGCAGGTAAACCCGTTGATGATTTTATTGACACCCTCATCCCATTACTCGACAAGGGAGATATCATTATTGATGGTGGCAACACCCACTTCCCCGATACCGATCGTAGAACCGCTTACGTGGAAAGCAAAGGTTTATTGTATATCGGAACCGGCGTGTCAGGCGGTGAAGAAGGCGCTTTAAAAGGCCCATCCATTATGCCTGGCGGATCAAATGAAGCATGGAAACATGTAAAACCCATTTTCCAGGGAATTGCAGCAAAGGTTGAAGATGGAACACCCTGCTGCGATTGGGTAGGCGAAAATGGTGCCGGACACTTTGTAAAAATGGTGCACAACGGTATTGAATATGGCGATATGCAGCTCATTTGCGAAGCTTACCAGATAATGAAAGACCTGCTCGGCATGTCGGCAGACGAAATGCACGATGTTTTCCACAACTGGAACGAAGGCGAGCTCGACAGTTACCTTATTGAGATTACCCGCGATATTTTGGGATTCAAAGATGAAGATGGAGAACCCATGGTAGAAAAAATTCTGGATACCGCCGGACAGAAAGGAACTGGAAAATGGACAGGCATTACCGCTCTGGATTTGGGTATTCCTTTAACATTAATCGGAGAATCGGTATTTTCAAGATGTCTCTCAGCCCAGAAAGAAGAACGCGTGGAAGCATCTAAAATTCTCAGCGGACCTGCTCCCAGTTTTACCGGCGACAAAAAAGCTTTTATTGAAGACATTCGCAAAGCATTGCTTGCATCCAAAATTGTATCCTATGCACAGGGTTATGTATTGATGCGGGCAGCTGCCGAAGAATACGGCTGGAAGCTCAACTACGGCGGCATTGCACTTATGTGGCGTGGTGGCTGTATCATCCGTTCCGTATTCCTGAACAAAATAAAGGATGCCTTTGATAACAATCCGGAGCTAACCAACCTGTTGCTTGACAATTATTTTAAAGACAAAATGGATGAGACACAGGCAGGATGGCGCCGCGTGGTAGCCACCGCAGTAGCCAATGGCATACCCGTACCAGCTATTGCCACAGCTCTCAACTATTTCGACGGATACCGCTGCGAACGTTTACCCGCCAACCTTTTGCAGGCACAGCGCGACTATTTCGGTGCCCATACCTACGAACGCATTGACAAGCCACGCGGTGAATTCTTCCACACCAACTGGACCGGCAGAGGCGGTACTACAGCTTCTTCTACCTACAACGTATAAATCGTTCCCGGTTTTCATAGAAACACCCCCTTTTCCTTGTTGGTAAGGGAGTGTTTTCTTTATTGGAAAGTCTGATTAAACCAGTGCAGTATGAATCAGATGCGGCAACTTCTTCAAAAAGAGAGTTCTTCCAATTGCTAAATCTTCTCTTTCAGATCAATATATCTATGTAATGCTTCCAGGAAATAATAATCAGCATACGTTAGCGGAACATCCACTTCGCTGTTGCCTGGCAAATGTCCGACGCTGTGTTTGAGTATGAAATTACCGTTTTCTCCTTCACTGGCAAGGTAAGGCTCTGAAGAGAGAGAAGCGAGCATGGTTTCTGCGGCTCCGAAATACTTTTCTGACTGGCTGCCTTCTACCATAGTGCTCAAATCGAGTAATGCCGATGAAATAATGGATGCGGCAGAAACATCACGGTAGGTATTGGGAATGTCAGGTGAATCAAAATCCCAGTAGGGAATTTTATCTTCCGGCAAACGAGGATGATCAAGCAAAAAATCGGCTATCTTGATGGCATGATCGAGAAATTCCTGCTCCCCGGTAACCCTGTGCATCATGGCAAATCCGTATAATCCCCATGCCTGCCCGCGGGCCCAGGCCGATTCATCAGAAAACCCCTGGTGAGTATTCTTTTGATTTATTTCACCGGTTTCAGGGTTGTAATCCACTACATGGTAAGAGCTGTAATCAGATCGGTAATGATTTTCCAGTGTGGTATAGGCATGTTGAATGGAAAGGTCGCGAAGAAATTCATCTCCTGATTTTTCGGCTGCCCAAATCAGCAGTTCAAGATTCATCATGTTGTCAACAATAACAGGAAAGTCCCATTTATCTCTATTGTGATCCCATGACCTGATAGAACCTACAACAGGATTATAGCGTGTAGCCAAAGAGCGGGCCCCTGTGATCATAACATCAACATACTCCTGGTTGCCGGTAAGTCGCAAACCGTTACCATAGCTACAATATAGCATAAAGCCCACATCGTGATCGTTGGTTACATACTGAATAGGTTCGAGTCGGCGCGTACGTTTGTCGGCTTCTTTTTTAAAGAAATCGTCGCCGGTATGTTCGTAAAGATACCAGAGAGACCCGGGGTAAAATCCGCTGGTCCACCATTTTATACCTGCATAAACCATGGTATCGCCCTGAAAGGTTCGTGGTTCTATCGTATCGGGCATAGCAGCCACAAAATTTCGGTATTGAACGGCGGCAAAGTCGAGTGTGTTACGGGCCTTCTCAACAGAAAAAGTTTCTTTCTGTTTTGGAGAACTACAACCCAGGAAAGCAACCAAGAATATTAAAGCAACTATTCTCATTTTCATACACGTTTTATTAGATGTTATTGAAAAGTAATAAGGATGGGAGAAGCCATTTTTGATGCTTCCCTGTCGAGAAATTCAATAAATTGCATTTCTTCCGAAAACAGCTCATCAGACATTTCCCAGCAGGCATAAAATCTGAATTTAACAGGATTGCTATCTTCAACAGCCATTTTCACCAATACCGAATTATTGATATCTTCTGCATCAGGACCAACCCTGCCAATGCCCGAAAAATAGTTATTCTGAACCAGTATGGCCATGCCTAATGATTCATAATCGTAAGCCTGCGGCCCATGTGTTGCCACCGTGGTTACTTTTCCTTCAAAGTCTTTCATTACTGCATCTTTTTCGCCCAGATCTATGGTAGTAATTCCGGCAACAAGGGTAGTTTCGCCAGTATGGCCCGGCAGGTAAACTTTGCTTTCATAATACCAGGTTCCGGGATAGATGGCCACTTCATGGACAAGATCAAGTGTTTCACCACCTACAGTCCAGCTTTCAAACAAAAAGCGGACAACAGACCTAACCGGTCCATCGGCTACAACTTCCAGGGATGCATCAGCACCAGGAGCCACACGAAACAACTCTCCATCAATTTCAAGGGCAATTGATCCTGCACCCAGTGAAGCTCCTACGCGCAGAATATCCTGACCCCAATCTTGTTTAAAGTGGTAATCCTGGTTAACCCCTACCCTTTCCATGGCCATCTCAGAAGTGGTTTTTCCGAAAATATCCATACCATTGCGGATATCAAAATAATTCCGGAAGCCTACCTTATCATTTTCCCAACCGGGACCTTCCATTTGGAAGACGCCGCCAGCCAGTCCTTCTTCGGCAGTTAATCGCTTTAATTCGGCAACTTCAATATAATTATCTCCGTCTATGCGTGCCATTCTAACATTGGTACGCTTTGTATAGGCAGGAATTTGATCTTTGGGCACAAATTCAACAAATATACCATGCTTGCGGTGAGGGGGCAAAGTAGCAAGAAATACCAGTTCATCCCACTGCCCGTCACCATTAAGGTCATCGGCCTGCGAAGGCAAGGTATCACCCGATTGGAAAATGACAAGGGGATATAATCCTTCGGCTATTTCACCGTAATAAGTCTCTAGCTGATCTCTGTCTATTACAACAGCTTCTTCAATCCGCATCTGATGCACGGTATTTTCGAGCATTATAAATTTTTCGCTCTTTTCACAGCCAACAAGGGCAACAAGCAATAAAATTGCCAGTAAACCAGAATTAAGTGCTCTCATAGTATTAGTTTTTTGAATTAATATTTCAACAAATTGAATCTGATTATTCTTCTCCGTAAGGCTTACCAATAGTGGCTAAAATTCCACCATCAACGTAAAGCACATGTCCATTCACAAAATCGGATGCCGGTGCAGCCAGAAAGATAGCGGCTCCCTGCAATTCTTCAGGTTCTCCCCATCGGCCTTGTGGTGTGCGGTTGACAATAAAATCGTTGAAGGGATGGCCATCTACCCTGATAGGCTCTGTTTGCGATGTGGCAAAATAACCTGGCCCTATACCATTGGTTTGGATGTTGTATTTGGCCCATTCGGTAGCCATGCTGCGGGTAAGCATTTTCAGCCCCCCTTTGGCGGCGGCATAAGCTGAAACAGAATTACGACCCAACTCGCTCATCATGGAGCAAATGTTAATGATCTTTCCGGTGGCTTTGCGCCTAACTACGGAAGATGCAAATTTCTTTGCCATGATGAAAGGACCTACCAGGTCGATATCAATCACCTGCCGGAAATCGCTCACTTCCATTTCCAACATAGGTACCCTTTTTATGATCCCTGCATTGTTGACAAGAATATCAAGAGGGCCCACTTCCTTCTCCATGCGGTCTAGTTGCTCTGATACGGCAACTTCATCAGTAACATCAAAAACATAGCCTGCTGCATCGATACCTACCTTTTTGTATTCTTCAAGAGCAGCTTCAGCCCTTTCGGGCATGCGGTCGTTAATGATTATTTTGGCTCCGGCAGATGCCAGCCCTTTGGCCATTGCCATTCCCAGTCCATGGGTAGCACCGGTTAGCAAGGCCGTTTTTCCTGTTAGATCAAATAATTGTGTTGACATTTTATAAATTGTTTTAGTTTTTAGCTTTTAGTTCTTCACTTTTAGTTTACCTAATGTCATTAATGCTTGCCATATCCATATCGCCATAATCAAGGTTTTCGCCGGCCATACCCCAAATAAAGATATAGTTGGATGTTCCGGCAGCTGCGTGGATTGACCAGGATGGTGAAAGAACCGCTTCATGGTTTTTCATCCAGATAGGACGGGTTTCTTGTGGCTGGCCCATAAAGTGGCAAACAGCCTGTCCTTCAGGAACTTCAAAATAAAAATAGGCTTCCATGCGTCGGGAGTGCACGTGTGGAGGCATTGTGTTCCAGACGCTACCGGGTTTCAGGATGGTCATACCCATTTGCAACTGACAGGTGGGTAGCACCTGGTTAACGAGCAATTTATTGATTGTTCGGGCGTTGGATGTTTCCAGTGAACCCATTTCCACAGCATCAGCATCAGCCAGGGTAACATGCCTGTCGGGATAAGCCTGATGAGCCGGAGCACTGTTGATATAAAAATGGGCCGGTTTTTCGGGGTTGGCACTGGCAAAAGTTACATTTTTATCACCCATACCAATATACAATGCTTCTTTGTATTGCATTACATAGGCCTTGCCATCTATGGTAACCGTTCCTTCTCCACCTACATTGATGATGCCCATTTCGCGACGGTGCAAAAAGAAATCAGCTTTTATCGGGTCAATGGTTTCCAGTTTAACAACCTGTTTTACAGGTAAACAGCCCCCAACAATGTACCGATCATACATAGAGTAAACCAGGTTGATCTCATCGGGGGTAAAAATGTTGCTTACAAGAAATTCATCGCGTATTCTTTGAGTATCATAAGATACAAAGTCGCGCGGATGGGTTGCAAATCTGATAGAATATTTCATAATTGAAAGGGTTTTATGATTAAAAATTATACAATCGATTGTACGAAATTAAGGTTATTTCAATACTTAAAAAAATTATGTCAGGACTTTTCTTACTGAAGATGTTCTGATAACCAGCTCAGGAGAAAGCACTAAAGTTCGTGGTACAAAAACAGAATCGGTGCTTTCAATCTGCTGAAGTAATAGTGTTGCTGCCTGTTTCCCAATCTCAAAAGCATGTTGATCAATAGATGTGAGCGGCGGATCGATGAATGAATCCCAGGGTTCGTTGGCAAAACCTGTAAAGGCCATTTCATCAGGAATGATTACACCGGCATCTCTTGCGCATAAAATAGCACCCAGGGCAGAATAATCTCCGGAAGAGAAAACTGCATCTGGCAAATTCTTCAATTTCAGAATTTTTTTCATGGCCTGACAACCTGCATCACGGGTAATAGCGTCCTTAATGATGAGCTGATCATTAACCTCCAATCCATGCTTTTTCATGGTATCGAAGTAGCCACGGGTTCTGTCGCGATAAACGTTTATATGCTGCGGCCCCGAAAAATGGGCAATATTCCGACATCCGTTATCAATGAGATGCTCAACTGCCATACAGGCTCCCTGATAATCGTCTATCATTACCTTACTGGCTTTTAGCGATTCGCAAACGCGGTCGAAAAAAACCAGGGGCAACCCTTTGGCTATAACCTGTTCAAAATGTGAATAATCAGTAGTTTGAATGGATATGGAAGAGATAATTCCGTCAACACGGCCATGCATAAGATTCTTTACAAGCTGTTTCTCTTTTTCAAATGACTCGAACGACTGGCAAATCAGCACACTATATCCTGCCGGGGCAGCAATTTCATCAATTCCACTTAATACCGTTGCAAAAAAGTGCCTGTCGATTTTGGGTACAAGAATACCGATGATCTTGCTGTTTCCCTTTCTAAGGCTTGATGCCCTGAAATCAGGTTCATAATTGTGCAACCTGGCCAGCTCTTGCGCAGCTTTGCGCATCTTAAGGCTGATGCGGGGACTGTCCTGCAAAGCACGAGAAATAGTTGAAGATGTGGTATTTAACTCACGGGCAATATCTGATATCGTGTATTTTTTCCTGGCGGCCATGAATCTTTTGTTGCTGTTTTTTCCTTTTTTGGGGGCACTAATCTCTCGCAAAGGTAATAATTATTATACAATCGATTGTATAAAATAAAGCCTTAAATTCTTAATCCGTTAAATAAGAAATTCGTGTATCTTTAACACTCATTTTCGCTTTACAAATGCAGGTTCCTGCAAAATAAATTAATTTTGACATTAGGATGACCGCCATAATAGCTTCATAATCAAGGGAATATATAACAGAAGAAAAACTGGAAATTATTATAAAACCAAATAATCCACACGAATGAAGAGAGTTATTTATTTTTTGGTAGGAATAATTGTTTTCTTATCGTTCAAAACTAATAATGCGCAGGAGCAGAATTTCCGTAACAATGTTTTCGATTACATTGAGAACGTAGAGATTTTCGAGATCAACCAGGTACCCGGCCACACACCCATGGTTAGGTTTTTATCGGGTAATGATGCACTTAAAAATGACTGGGAAAGCTCACCAGGATACCAGTCATTAAACGGAACATGGAAATTTTACTATGCTGAAACCCCGGAAGAATCGCCCTGGGATTTTCACCAAACTACATTTGATGATACTTCATGGGACAACATAATGGTTCCATCCAACTGGCAAATGCAGGGATACGGCCATCCAAAATTCCGAAACATTGCCCATCCTTTTCGGTCTGATCCTCCCAATATCCCCAGAGAATGGAACCCGGTGGGATCATACAGAAAGATCTTCTCAATACCACAGGATTGGGACGGACAGCAAGTATATCTAAGATTTGAAGGGATACGCTCAGCCAGCATGGTTTGGGTAAACGGACAGGAAGTGGGCTACAACCAGGGAGCATTTGAGCCTTCGGAATACGATATCACGCCATTTATTCAAACCGGAGAAAACCTGGTTGCCGTAAAGGTTTTTCAGTGGTGCGACGGAACCTACCTCGAAGATCAGGACATGTGGAGATTAGGGGGTATTTTTCGGGATGCCTACCTGTATGCAATGCCCAAAGTGCACATCCGCGATTATTACATTGTTACCGATCTGGATGACTCCTATACCAATGCCAACCTGATCATAGAAGCCGATATCCGCAACCATTTGCCTTCCAATGCCAGTGGTTACAGAGTACGAGCCACAATTTACAACAAAGATCATGAGCAGATTTCTCAGTTTCAGTCGCGCTCAACCCGAATTACTGCCAACGGAGAGCAAAAGATAAAATTTTCAGCCACAATTAACAACCCTGAAAAATGGTCGGCAGAAAAACCCAACTTATATCATATAACACTTGAATTGCTAAAAGGAAGTGAAGTAACAGCCATTCTCTCCAACAGGGTTGGATTCCGGAAAGTGGAAGTTCGCAATCAGGCACTTCTGGTTAATGGTGTTGGGGTAAAACTCAATAGCATCAACAGCCACATGCAGCACCCCGACCTGGGGAATACCATGAATGTGGAAACCATCCGAAAGGATTTTGAATTAATGAAGCAGTTCAATATCAACAGTGTACGAACATCCCATTATCCCCCAAACATAGAATACCTGCAGCTGGCAGATGAGTACGGTTTGTATGTAATTGACGAAGCCGGGGTGGAAGCCCATGCAACTGAATATCTCTCCGATCTTCCCGAATGGAAACCTATGTACCTGGATCGGGTGCGCAAAATGGTGCTGCGCGACCGCAACCACCCATCCATCATCATGTGGAGTGCCGGAAATGAAAGCGGATGGGGTGAAAACCTGTGTGCACTCATTGCCGAAGGAAAACGACTTGACCCCAGCCGGCCAGCATGGATGTACGGAGGAAACCGGGATGAAAACCCTTTTAATAATCCGATGCAATGCGAAGAGATTGTTGGTCCACGCTATGGCACTCCCTTCGAATATAAAACATGGTTTGCTTATACCCCCGATAGCATTGACCCACGCCCTTCGTTTATGGACGAATACCTTGCAGCAACAGGCAATGCAGTGGGTGGACTGGATGAATACTGGGAGCTTATTTATGAATATCCAAGACTTACCGGTGGCGCCATATGGGATTTCGTATCTCCAGGTATTCGCGTCCCGGTCCGGTTGCTTAATGACAAATCACCCGGTGATATTAATGTTTCCATCATGGGCAGGGCAAAAGTGGAAAACGGATATGTGAATCTTACCGGACATGATGAATGGGTAGAAGTTTACCGACACCCTAAACTGGATATCACTACCGACGAGCTAACTCTTTCCCTAAGATTGTTTCCCAAAAAATGGAATGGCACAGGAACTTATCTTACCAAAGGGGGCAACCAGTTTGGAATCAGTCAGATATCAGCAGATGAACTCGAGTTTTATGTAACAACCCAACAGCGGGTTTCACTAAAAATAAAACTTCCCGCCAACTGGGAAAACAACTGGCACCAATTAACAGGCATTTACAATGGTGAAAACCTGATGCTCTATCTTAATGATGAATTGATGGGTTCAGCAGCATGCAACGGAAACATCCGCAACTTCCCCTTCCAGGTAAACATTGGCCGAAATCCGGAAATTGACGGACAGGAACATGACGGATATCTTGCCAATGCCATGATTGATAAGGTACGAATTTTCGATCGCGCCCTGAAAATGGAGAATGTTCTTGCAGATGACCCGGAATTGCTGGGCCAGTCGCTGCTATGGCTCGATTTTGAATCAGAAATCGTTGCCGGAGAGTTTTTCAGCATGGGAATTGGTGGCCGGACTTATGGCACCATCTGGCCCGACAGAACCATACAACCCGAGATGTGGCAGATAAAAAGATCGGCCCAACCCATGAAAGCCGAATGGATCAACGCTGAAGAAGGGACTATTCTGCTTACCAATCGTTTCCATTTTACCAATCTCAATGAACTGAATGCCAATTGGAAGCTCTGGGCTGATGGCGAATTGTTGCAGAAAGGGTCATTCGTTGCAAATGTAGCCGCCCAAAAAACCGGGGAAATTACCTTGCCATTTCAAAAACCGGAAATTCTTCCAGGAAAAGAATACAGAGTGGAAATATCATTTATATTAAAAGAAAATACCCTATGGGCTGCGAAAGGACATGAAGTTGCCTGGGAGCAGCTTGAACTTCCCTGGCATGCAAGTTCCGTGGCTGCTCAACCTTCTGAATCAACAACCCCCATAGTTAGCGTGCAAAATGATGATTTGCTGGTGAAAGGAAATGGCTTTGAATATACATTCTCCAAAGAAAAAGGGAGTATAATCTCAATGATAATCAATGGTAAACAATACCTTGCAGAAGGTCCGAAAACCAGTGTCTGGAGAGCTTCAACGGCAAACGAACTGGATGGATGGCCCAGATGGCGCACAGGAGACATGCATTATTCGGAAGGAATGGGCAATGGTGTTTCCAACACCTGGTTTTCTGCAGGGCTCGATCAGCTGGAATGGAAAACCTGGAAAATGGCCCATTCTATTACCGAAGATCAGAGAGTTAAAATAGAATTCGAAGTCAATGCCCATGCAACCCATTTCGGAGCTGGTTTCGAGAATCTGTTTGTTTACTATGTAGATGGTTGGGGAATGATAGATTTGGAACATACCCTGACTCCCTGGGGCGTTATGCCAGCCTGGTTGCCCAAAGCTGGCATTCAGATGGTTCTGCCTCAAAGTTTTGAAAACATTACCTGGTATGGCCGCGGGCCCTTTGAGAACTACCCCGACCGCAAGACCGGTGCAAAGATCAACATCTACAATACCACCGTAAAAGAGGAATATGTCCCCTATCTTATCCCCCAGGATCATGGTTTGAAAACCGATACCCGCTGGGTGAAATTTTCAGACGAGCAGGGTAACGGGCTGAAATTCTCGGGCGATAACCTGTTTAATTACAGTGCACATATGTTCGATACCAACAACCTGACCCGTGCACTATACCCCTATCAACTAACCCCGTTTGATGGAATAACCTTCAACTATGATTACGCTACCAGTGGTGTGGGTTGCACCAGTTTTTGGGTGTATAATAAGTACAGGGCAAAAACACAGGTTTATAAAGCGAAGGTGAGGATTGAGCCGTTTTAAGCTTTCTATCTCCTGTTTTCAGAAAGACATATCTTCCTTAAAGAAATTAACATTTAGCTGGTTGAAAATCTGCAGGCCTTTTTGTATTTCAAAAAGTTTGGTATTTCAACAATACAATCGATTGTACATATTCCCCGTAATATCGTAAGCAAAAAAGATTACAAAAAATATCATGTTTTGCTTCGCAATTGACTAAAGATAGTTATTTTTGTACAATCGATTGTATAAATTTATATATATTATGGCCCGTTTTTCAAGAATTCAAACAGCGATTGCCATGCAGCAATCAGGAGTTATTCCGGTTTTTTACAACGCTGACCCGGAGATATGTTTTCAAATCATTCATGCCTGCTTTAAAGGGGGATTAAACGTTTTTGAATTTACCAACCGGGGCGATTTTGCCCACGAAGTATTTTCTGAACTTAATAAAAGAGTGCGAAAAGAATTGCCCGAAGTTGTGCTCGGAACAGGATCTGTTATGGATGCAGGAACTGCTTCAATTTACATTCAACTGGGAACCAATTTTATTGTTTCGCCGGTAATAAAAGAAGATATTGCCATAGTTTGTAACAGGCGCAAAATATCATGGTCGCCAGGTTGTGGCTCGGTAACTGAGATTTCAAGAGCAGAGGAGCTGGGAGCTGAAATTGTTAAAATATTCCCTGGCACACAGGTGGGCGGCCCTGAGTTTGTGAAGGCTGTAAAAGGCCCCATGCCCTGGACCAGCATTATGCCTACAGGTGGGGTTACCCCCGATGAAGAAAACCTGAAAGCATGGTTCGACGCGGGTGTTACCTGTGTAGGAATGGGCAGCCAGTTAATTAGTGCCGATATTATAAAACAACGTAACTTTGGATTGCTTGAAGACAGAGCAAACCACATTTCAGTAATTTTGAAAAAAATAAGGTCATAATTATTTCTTGCACCTGTTTACATTTTGAATATAAACACCTAAAATCTATTGCCCATGAAAGGCTATACCCGTAGAATCATTCCTTTTATTTTAACACTTCCACTTTTACTTCTGATTTTCGCAGGTTGTTCTAACCAGGACGATACAACCGTTCTCAAGCTTGCCCATGGACTCGACCCCAGCCACTCTGTTCACCAGGGCATGGTTTACATGGCCGAGAAAGTAGCTGAAAAGTCAAATGGAACGATGCGACTAGACATTTACCCAAGCGGACAATTAGGTTCGGAAAGGGAAAATGTGGAGATGTTGCAGATCGGTAGTCTGGCCATAACAAAAGTGTCAGCGGCGATCATGGAAGGTTTTGCCCCTTCCTATCGTGTATTCGGACTTCCCTATATTTTTACCAGCCGCGAGCATTCACAAAAGGTTTTTGACGGTCCTATTGGCCGCGAAATACTGGAAGATGGAGAAGAGTTCTGGCTTCGCGGGCTCACCTTTTATGATGCAGGAAGCCGGAGTTTTTACACCAAGGACCGCCCGATTAACCATCCCGATGACCTGAGAGGATTAAAGATAAGGGTTATGCAAAGCCCGTCAGCAGTAAATATGGTTCGAACTTTTAACGGCTCACCAACACCCATTTCCTGGGGCGAACTTTACACCGCTTTGCAGGGAGGTGTGGTTGATGGAGCAGAAAACAATCCCCCGAGTTTCTATCTTTCACATCACTACGAAGTTTGTAAATATTATTCTCTCAACGAGCATTCTACCATTCCGGATGTTTTGCTCATCAGCACCAAAATATGGAATACGCTTACCCCGCAGGAAAAGCAGTGGTTACAGGAAGCAGCGGATGAATCGGCTGTTCATCAGCGCGAATTATGGATTGAATCAGAACAACATTCTCTGGAACAGGTAAAAAAAGCAGGAGTAGAAGTTATTTATCCTGATAAAACGCCATTTATTGAATTGGTGCAACCCCTTTATGATGCTTATAAAGAAGATGAAAGGTTATATGGCCTGATTAAAAGAATCCAGGAACTACAAGAATAGCAACTGCATTCGTTTTTTACAAATTCATTCAAAAGATAAAATTTATTTCATATGAAGTATCGCAAAAATGTTGACAAATTTCTGGGATGGCTGGTAACAATCCTGATGGGCATACTGGTTGTAAATGTGCTCTGGCAGGTAGCCAGCCGGTTTATTATTGGGCACCCCAGTTCCTTCACCGATGAACTGGCAGGCTTTCTGTTGATCTGGGTGGGATTGATGGGAGCTGCTTATGCAACCGGCCAAAAGCAACACCTGGCCATAGATTTGTTGTCAGCCAAACTATCTGAGAAAAACAAAAAGATACAATCTACCTTAATTGATTTTCTGATCATGGTCTTTGCTTTGATCATCCTGATCGGGGGTGGATCAAACCTGGTTTACATTACCTTCCACCTGAAACAGATCAGTCCTGCATTGCAGATCCCGGTAGCTTATGTTTACACCGTTTTACCATTGAGTGGCCTGTTTATTATTTACTATGCTATAACAGACATAATGATTACCTGGCATAAACAGAAAGAAAATCAACCCAACAATATTGCATCTTAAGAAAAGAAAAAACCATGGATTATCTAGAAATTATAATTCTCGTTGTATCGTTTATTGCCCTGCTTGCTTTGGGAGTTCCCATTGCTTACAGCATCGGGATTTCCGGAAGCATTACCCTGCTAATCAGCATTATGCCTATTCCGGCATTTACTACATTTGCCCAACGCATGGCAACGGCACTCGATAGCTTTGCTCTGCTTGCCATACCCTTCTTTATATTGGCCGGACAGCTAATGAACCAGGGGGGGATTGCCTTACGACTGATAGATTTTGCCAAAGTTCTGGTAGGCAGATTACCCGGCGGACTCGCTTTTGTAAACATTATTGCCAACATGCTTTTTGGATCTATTTCTGGTTCGGCTGCTGCCTCTGCTTCGGCCATCGGTAGTTTTATGACCCCAAAAATGGAAGAAGAAGGATACGACAGAGCTTACAGTGCAGCCGTAAATATTACATCTGCTACTACGGGGCTGGTAATACCTCCCAGCAATATTTTGATTGTTTATAGCCTGGCCAGTGGAGGTGCCTCTATTGCAGCTCTGTTCCTTGCCGGTTATATTCCTGGAATTTTAACAGGCATCGTTCTTATGGCAGTTGCCGCAATATTTGCGTACAAAAAGAAATACCCTGTTGGAGAAGTGGTAGGGTTTAAAACTGCCATATTTAAGTTCCTTGATGCCATACCAAGCCTTTTGTTGCTGGTAATTGTAATTGGCGGTATCATTGCCGGCTACTTTACAGCCACCGAAGCATCAGCAGTGGCAGTGCTTTACACCCTAATTCTTTCCATGATTTACAAACAGGTTAAGTTCAATGACATACCACAGATTCTTTTGCGAACTGTTGGGGTAACTGCTATCGTATTGTTGCTGGTAGCCACATCCATGGGATTATCATGGGTAATGTCTTACGCCAACATACCGCAAAGTGTAAGTGAAGGATTGCTTTCCATGAGTTCTAATCCCTTCGTTATCTTACTGGTTATTAACCTTATACTGCTATTTGTGGGTGTTTTTATGGATATGACACCTGCCGTGCTAATCTTCACACCCATTTTCTTACCGGTAGTGGTAGGCCTGGGAATGGATCCGATCCATTTTGGAATCATTATGGTGATGAACCTTAGCGTTGGCCTTTGCACACCCCCTGTAGGATCAGTACTCTTTATCGGTTGCAGCGTTGCCAAGATCAGTATTGAGAAAGTCATAAGACCCCTGATACCCTTCTTTATCGCAATGATTGTTACCCTGATGCTTGTTACTTACATACCGAAGCTTAGCTTGTGGTTACCGGGTTTGTTTGGATTCTGATAGGAATAGAAAAATAATAAAAACAGGCAGGCTCTGCGGGCAAACACTCAACCATGAGTTGCCCCGGAGCCTGCTCAGATTATAACATCCCGGTTATAGTTTTAGCTTGATTTTTCTTTCGATTTATTAATTAAGGTGGTAATCTCCCCCCGATGGGTTCTGCCCAGGAATTTAGTTCAACTGTTAATCGCGGAATGAGCTCGGGCTCAGCGAATCTAACAATCGCCGGGTCGTGTCGCCATATTCCTTATTATTGCGCTTAGTACCTATTTTTTGCCTATATCTTTTTTATACTTCTTTTGCATTTTCCCAAATTCTTTATCTTTCTTGCGTCGTTCTTCAACCGTTGATTCAAAATGTGCTTTTTCTCTTTCCAGCCGCAGGTAATTTTCGAAGGTGCTTTTTTCTATTTCTCCTTTTTCAACGGCTTCCAGAACTGAACAGCCAGTCTCAGTTGTATGGGTACAATCTTTGAATTTGCAATTATGAGAGAGACTAATAATTTTGTCAAAGGTAGTTTCTAATCCATAGGCTGTGTCGGCAATTCCTACTTCTCTCATGCCGGGATTATCAACAAGAATTCCACCACTTTCAAGAATAATTAATTCTCTATGGCTCGTTATATGCCTCCCCTTACTGGTACTTTGACTAATCAAATCCGTTTTCATTATATTTCTGCCAGAAAGATTATTTAATAGGGTTGATTTTCCAACTCCTGAAGAACCAAGCATACAATACGTTTTCCCCTTTTCAATAGTTTTTCTGATGGTTTCGTATCCGTTTTGAGTCTCGTTACTAAGAGCAATAACTGGAACATCCTTAATTCGCAACTTAATACTTTCCAATAGCTCATCTAATCTTTGCTCATCAATTAGGTCAATTTTATTAAGTACAATTATAGGGCTAACATTTGATGAATAACAAATAGTCAGGTATCTTTCAAGTCTGTTGATATTGAAATCTCTATCAGCTGCCTGAATTAAAAAAGCGAAATCAATATTTGTGGCTATCATTTGAATCTCTCCGAAATGTCCAACTGCTTGTCGTTTAATAATTGAGAATCTTGGAAATATTCTGTGTATTATCGCAGAATCTGAATCAAACGTAGTCAAAGCAACCCAGTCACCCACAGCCGGAAAATCTTCACGACTAAGAGCTGAAAATCTCATATTTCCCGTAATTTCGGCTTCATATTCTCCTTGCATTGTTTTTACGGTAAAGCGTTCCTTATGTTCCGCGATTATCCTTCCCGGTTCAAAGTCATTTAGTTTTTGTTCAATTCTGAATGCTTCAAACTTTTCATTATATCCTAATTCTTCTAGTGTCATTTTGCTTCTAATGATTAATGTTAATTTTAGGGTCGCCCTTCTCTTTTTCCGGAAAAAGTTTTTCAAACTCATTGAGTTCTTCTTCATTAATCTCAAATGCTTTATCTTCATAAAACTTACCGCTTACAGTTAATAAAGCATTTTGATGTAATTCTAAAGCCATAAAAGGCTCAAAATTCAATCCTTCTTTTGTTGTAATTCCGAATTTCTGCGCATTAACAAATCCAAAAGGCTGATAATAACCGGGGTGTCCAAAAAGTATCATTCCCGAAAAACCTAAGTCTTTTGCAATAGCAATTGATTTATTTAAGAGTTTGCCCCCAATCCCTTTTTTTTGAAGTTCAGGAAGAACCGAAATTGGGCCAACACATAAAACATGGTATTCATTGTTTTGATTGCTTACTACCTTGGCTTTTGTAGTTATAATATGTCCTATTATTCTGTTATCCGATAAGGCAACCATGTCAAGGTTAGGTATATAACAATTACTTTTTCTAAGGTTATGTAAAACCAGATGTTCATCGCAACCGGATTTAAACAAATTCCAGAATGTTTCACGGGTAATGTTTTCTGTTATCAGAAAATCATTTGTTTCTGTTTTTCGAATATCTATTTCCATAAATATGATAATTTCTTTCTTTTTTTTACTCTCTATCCATGTGCCAGAGTTTTTTGTATTAAGCCCAACCCCTTAACATACAAATGTAATCACATCATCAATATTTCTTCTGGCTGCGCAAGGCATGGGTCAGCATAATCCAAAATAACAGAATATTGGGAATTTCATCATCCAACTTCAGGGCCACTGGCAGCTGGCAACAAGTATATTCCAGGCTTTTGGTAATATAATTGCCATAATCAGAATGTTTATTGATTTCATAATTAAATTAAAGTTGGTTTACAAAAGCAAAAGTAAAGCGAATGGAATGGCCAGGAAAATATTTAATGCTGAAGGGGATGATTGTATGGTTGATAGAGAAAACCGGGGTGATGAAAGTGAGCTGTTAAATCGGTTTTCAACAAATGCTGAATGCAAAATCGTGACTAAGCAGATGGGTTCTACCCATGGATTTAGTTCAACCAGGAACCGGGGACGAAGGACGCGGTCAACTCGCTGGGCTTGCAGACCGCTCATATTCCTGTATTTTGGTGTGCTCTTATTTTATCTCAAACAACCTATGAATCTTATCCTTGGTTTTGTTTTCGATTGAGTCATTAATCTTGCCTAGTCGTCTTTTAATCAATGATTTCGGAATCGTTACAATTTTATGCAATCTTATCACAGAGTCTACTGTCAATCCGGTCCCGACCCAATCATCGGAATCTTTTGATATAAGGATATCACTAATAACTGTATCATCAGGTATTTTACTTGAAATAAAAGCAATAATCACATGATTAAACTTGCTTATCTCATTAGTCAAGCAAAGAGCCGGCCTAACTTTGGCATTAGAAAAATCATCAAATGGGAATGGTACAAGAACAATAGAGTTTTTAATCATTGAACGGTTCTCCATCCTTTATTGAATAAATGTCTTCTGAATGATCATTAAGAAAGTCAAATGCAGGATTAGATGTTATTGAGTCCATCCAGATTTTTTCTTCATCCTTATCAGAATTATCATCAACAAGTATAAGCACTCTAACATTGCTGTCAGATTTATCTAATTGATAATCAATTTTAAGATGTCCTTTTTTATCTGTTTTTGATTTAATCTCAATTGCTCTCATTTTGAATCCTTTAATTTTTACAAAGATAATAAAATCAATCTTTGTTTATATTTACCAAGGTATCTCTTTGTTAAAATGCACACCAACGGTCACAAACCATCGAATAGTGGATGTATTCAATACCCGCCTTACCTTCCAGGCTAAAGATTACCGCGACAAGGCCAGGGATAAAACGATACGTCTTCCGGGAGTGGAGTTTTTGCGCCGTTTCTGCCAGCATGTGTTCCCTAAAGGCATTGTGCGGATAAGGCGGTTTGGTATTTACAACCCCACCACTATTAAGCGAATGGGGCTGGTATTCAGCTTTGATCACCTGCGGCGCATACGCGAAGCAAAAGCAGGTGTTAAGGTAAAAAAGGAGACGGCTTTGCAGTGCTACAGCCGGCTTACCGGGTTTGATCCCTGCATGTGTAAGCACCGCAACAACAAAACCATGAAAGTGGTGGCTTTGATACCACGTATTCGTTCACCAGCAGAAAACATGCTCAAACTGTTGCAATCAAAATTACTTTAACTTCTGATTATCAATATTATAGATCCCGCCACCCGGCGGGAATGGAAGTGTTTTGCCCAAAGAATCGGGTTTTTGTCATTTTGCCATCCAAAAGCAACATGTAATCGGAAGTAGTTCGCCAGAATGTCAGTAAAGCGCCAGTCTGTTTTTTTTCTTCAACTCCATCATCCCTTCCCAAAATCACTCAAAATCATCGCTAAGTACATAGATTCTACTTAGGGATGTAATTCAACCGGGAATAATCGCTGGGTCTTGCAGACCGCTCATATTCCTGTATATTGCGCACAGTTTTAATTAGTTACTTATTCTGTTCATTGGTTCTATTAAAAAATACCCATCAAAATAACCTTCTTTTACAGAAGCTTGATATTTTTCTCCGATTGAAAAAGTTCTATATTTTTTTCCTCCTACTTTGTTTTTTAATTTTCCATTGCTTGAATTAAAAATGATATAGTAATCAGTTACTCTACCCTGAGAGACCTTTTTATCAATCACAATTAATTCAATCTTTTCTACATTATCCTTTTTTAACCAATTATTTAGGTTCATTCTAAATCCCATTTCGAGTAATAAATTCGAAAGAAAAAATAGTACCAGTAGTCCCAATATTGAAAATACTTTCTTCAATAAAGTCTTAGGCAATTCTATATCTATTTTATCAAACCTTTTAAGTATTAAAATGGTACTTATATGGACAAGCATAAATATTGTAATTGCAACAAAACTTATACTAAAATTATTTTGAAGATATTTATCGTCCAATGCAAAAAGACCAATAATCAATAAGGTCACCGCACATAAAAACGGAATAGTTATAATTATTCCAGAAAATATTTGTCTTTTGGTTAAAGTTTTATCATTCATTAAATCAATTCATTTTAATTTCAAACTTTGACTCGTCTGTCTTTTAAAATTGTGCACAACGGGTCTCATATAAATACAGTGCAGGGGTGCGGGCTTCAAAACTATCCACCGTGACAAAATTTGATGCGTAGCAGACTGGTTAAATTAAAACATAGCCCTGCATTGTATATATATGATGTTAGCCACAGATTTTCTTGTCTTCTTCGTTCCAACATGTTAAACATACCCAAATATTTGGTTCATCTTCATCCCCTTTTTGAAGTAAATATTTAACATTACCTTTGCAATTCTCTTGGGTGCAATCTTCTCTTATTACTTCATATTCGGCCTGACACACAATGCAAGCTACTACTTTGCTATTTGGTTTATTCGGATGTAAAAATGCCCATTTACTTGTTGGGCGGTTTACCCCAGAATTTGTATAAAGCTCACCATTTTCTGTGCAATAAGGACAAAGATAGGCTCTTGCCTTTATATCAACAGAAAAATGCTTATTTAACTCTGCCTTACCTAAAAAGAAGTTTAGATATTCAATTTTATTGTATTGGATTTTTTCTTCCCAATCAACTTGGTCATCATCATGTTCAAAACCAGGATGTTTATAAAATTTAATTAGAACAGATTGCCAAAAACTATCCTTACCTAATAAGTATGTAAATGAATTCAGGATATATTTCAAAATTGTGTCAGGATTAAGTTTTTCGGCGCCTAATCCGTGAATAATTTTATTTCTTTTTGTTCTAATTTCTTCATAAAGACCTAAAAAATTGGGGTTTATGCTTTTTTCATTTATACATGCATAAAAAGTTTTCAATAAATCTTCACCTGCAATTGTATATAATTCAGAAAAGTCTTGGTCAGCAGAATTCGGCAAACTATTCCATTCACTTCGTTTATTATTCAATAGTAAAAGTGGTGATTTCTGACAAATTTCCGCCTTCATCAATCCTTCAATTCCTTGGTGAATTAGAACAATGGAGGTCCTTAGAACAATTTGATTATACTCCCATAGTTTCTCTCTTGGAGTTCTGCTTGTCAAATGATTATCTATTTCAGAAATGTTGTAAAATGATTGAATAAGGCATTCAATCGCCACCTCTTTATAGTCATTATATGATGGTGTGTTTTTTATCATCTACATTTGTGAGTTGCGTCTTAAATTTGTGGCTAACTCGTTTATATCTCCATCTTTAAACTACTTTTTATTCTCCAAATAATGGTGGGTAATTAAAACTCAATGATTCTTATTGTATCGCAGTTTGTGTTTTGATTAAAATTGTTTTCCGGAATACCCGAACTAAAATTGATTTTCCAATTCCATTATTTACATCTGGACATCCTGATCTTAATTTTTTTGTGCCTGAAACTACCTTTTTTTAAATTTATTTAGAATACCCCAAATATATAAAAATACTTTGTTCGTACATGTATTTTTTTTAACTCTGGCATAATGAAAACAATAATCCTGTTTTGATCCGGAATGGGTTTCGCCGGGCTTACGGTTTCTTATTCCAATTCGCTAAACTTGTAATGCGACAATTTATGGGGCCAACCGGTAAATGATTTATATTTGCTGATGCCTGGACGCTATCCTTGTAGTTTTACCATTTGGGCTGTTCGAAGCGGAAATACAATTTCCACTTAGCGGCTAACTTAGAAGCTACTTTTTCCAAGGATGTCAGGTTTTTTGCAGCAGGTGGCAGGTGTATGCATCCGGTTGAAGCGATTTTGATATAACCCAGAATCAGCCAGATTCAGAAACCAGGGCAATATCATAACACAAAATAATTGCTTATTCTTATTGTCAGTCAGGTTGGGAATTAATGGAGATTTTTCTTTTTCCATATACTCCTGGTATTCAAACCATTAATTCTTCCAAAAATAACAAAACGGTTGCAAAGTACATAGACCATTTCATGAATTTGTTTCAACCGGGAACCAAGGACGAAGGACGAGCTCAGCGAAGCTAATCCCACTCGAGCGGAACCGGGTAAGGCCTGCCGCTCATGTTCCTTTATATTGGCACCAGTTATTTTTTGGGACGCTAAATTCTTCAGCCTGTTAAAGTCAAACTCAAAGCCTAAAATCTGACCAACTGTTCTTTGAAATCTTAATAGTTTTATTCCACAGTGAATTGGTCAGTTTTCTTCCTATAAAAGATCCCACTGTAATCCTGGTTCCCATAGGAGCGTTCCCTCAGATGGTGAATCTGATTATTCCTTTTTCACGATAGCCTTCACATAGCGGAGCGATTGTCCGCTTAGCCGCAAGAAGTACATGCCAGCTGGCTGGTTGCTGAGATCAAACACTACCAACTGACCTTGGGCAAAGACCTGTTGGCTGAGGACAGATCGTCCCTGTATGTCCTGTACCTCGAGGTTATAGGTAGTGCCCGCTGGAAAAAGGGCTCTGGTATCTAGCGAAAACAGACCAGATGAAGGATTGGGATAGACCACAATTGCCGAGCTGATGCCCGGTTCCAGGCTGGTGAGACCACTGATGTCACCCCAGGCTCTCACATCATCAAAGTACCAGTTTTCCTGATTACTGCTGTAGCTGGTGCCATAATGATTATGTGTAAATCTGAACCGGTCATAGACTCCCGGGGGTGCTTCGCTGAAATCATAAACCAGTTGAACCCAGGTGTTGACATCCTCCTCACCATAAGGTATAAATATTCTGGTTCTTTCCACCCCCGTAGTCTCGTCGTACAACTGGAAACTGGTCGCTCCGGTACCGCTGGAAAATACTTTTCTCGTCATCACAGGCCAAACATCCAGCGCAATTTCCGGCACATCAGCTTCTACCCCTGCCCAGCGCGGAGAGGAAGCTGTTTTATATACCAGGCCTACGCTGTCGCTCATATTAATCCCGGAAGGAGAAGGATTGGCGACCTTTTCAAATACGGCATCCAAAATAGAGAAGAATTCCAAATCCTGGGTTTCAAAGTCTGCATACAGATACGATTCTTTAACGAAAACAGGGAAATCATAGGTCTTTGTGCCACAGGAGGACCCGACCGTAAGGCTGATGACGCCGGATGTTGTTCCGAAATCAACCTGGATGGTTCTGGTGCCTTGCCCGGAAACAATGCTGACATCGGCGGGAACCGACCAGGTAAAGGTGTCGCCAGCATTCTCATTGATGAAATACGGCTGATGGGTCGAATTGGGCATCACGTAGAAATGGCCGCCTATAGAATAGGTCTGCAGCACTATCGGCAGGGTGTCGTTGAAGGCAATCCCACAGGTGCTGTTGAAGGCGACGATCACATCCCCCGGATCACATCCCCAATCCACCACGATCTGGTTACTGCCTTGTCCGGAGACAATGCTCGCCCCGTCCGGCACTTCCCAGGTATAGGTACCTGCGCTTGTCTGCGAAAGGGCGAAAGTGATGCCAGTTTGATTCCCGGCCACAGTTTCCGGCCCCGAGATGGTCGGTGTCAGAAAGCCTGGCACGGCATAGACCACGGTCGCTGTGTCGCAAGGAGTTTGCAATTCGATGGAAATATCACTGGCGGTACATCCCCAGTCCACGGTGATTTCGTGGGTACCTTGTCCGGAGATGATCGTGGCGTCCGCCGGTACCGTCCAGATATAATTGGCACCGGCGATGTTAAAGGTGCGATACGAAAGGCCCGCTTCCTCCAGCATAGGTTGCTCGCCCTTGATCGAAAGCCTGTCCGGCCGGTTATACACCCGCACATAATCTACCTCCAGGGTCTGTGGCAGCACGGTGGTCTCGTCCACATCTCCGGGCCAATTTCCGCCCAGAGCCAGATTCAGTATGAGATAAAACTCCTCCTGAAAAGGTTCCCAGGGACCAATATCACCTGGCGTGAGCTTATGGTATTGGATACCATCTACGAACCAGGTGATGGAATCCGGATCCCATTCCATGGCAAACACGTGGAAGTTGTCGGCAAATATCTGGCCCGCAGGCAAATTGTAATATCCGGAATTGTAGTCGTATGGCATACCAGTGTGGACAGTTCCCACGGCTTGGCCGGGATTTCTTCCTATCATCTCTACGATGTCCATTTCCCCACTACTGGGCCATATGCCGTAGACAGATTCTGTCGGCAGCATCCAGAAGGCGGGCCAGACCCCCTGGGTCGAGGGGAACCTCATGCGGGCTTCAAAGCGGCCGTAGCGGAAGTCGGCTTTTCCCTGGCTTTTGATCTTGGCGGAGGAAAAGAGTTCGCCCCCAATGGTATCCTCCCGTCCGGTAATAACCAGTAAGCCATTCTCTACTTTGATATTCTCGGGAGCATCTGTATAGTACTGTTGCTCATTGTTCCCCCAGCCACAGAGTTCCGGACATCCGTTTCCAATGTCGTAACTCCACCGGGTAGTATCAAGGGCTGTACCGTCAAATTCGTCGTACCAGATTAGTTCCATACAAGGTTGTGCCTGCATGTTGCCAGAAGTGAACAAGAAGCCATGTACTAGCAAGATTAATAGTTGATTTATATGGTTCATAAAGTAGTTATTTTAGAATGGTATTAGGAAAGATAGTTAAAGTTCGTAAAAATTTTTGTTCTATCAGTATAACTGCTGTCTGTTTCTTAACTTTTTTTATCCAGCCAAATTGATTGAAAAGAAGCAGATTATTACAATTCTTCATAATTACTGATGGGTACCAACGGTTGCGGCTATACGTAGGGATGTATTCCAAGGCATTGAGAATTTTATATATCTGGTTAATAGAAGAAATAGAATAGCCTGGTTGCAAATCATTATTCAGCAAACCTATGGCATATATATGCATCCGGTTCTTTTATCATGCCCGGAACCAAAATGATTAAAATGCAAGATTTTGAATAATGGATTCTTGCAAAAAACTTATAGAAGAAACAGGCATTATACTATTTGACACTATTAAGATATCATATTTAAGCTGGTCCCAATACTTTTACCATTTATTAATAAAGCGTTGCTAAAATTGGAAAAAGATAAACACACAACAACAAAACTTTCTTAAATGAATTCAAAATTATTCACAGCTTTAGGATTAACTTCTGCGTTCAGCATTAATATTTATGCAGAAGCCATACCCCAAAATCAGACAGATTCAAAAACTCAGAAAGACCAGCCGAATATTCTGATGATAATGGCAGATGATCTGGTGCAGGCATTAAACAGCAAAGGTATGGAATACACCATCACACCCAATATAGATTATAATGAATGACCCCCTGGCAAAAAGAAATGCAGTTAATGACCCTGAAAATTCAGATGCAGTAAAATACATGAAAGCCCAACTGCAACGTTTTAGGGAAGAAGCCAGCATAATAAATGATTAAAACAAAAATTATGAAATACCTACTAATAATAATATTTTTATTATCTGGCTGTACCAGCACAACAAAAACCAGCAAAGTTGATGGTAATGTCACCTTAATTACCGGCAGAAAAAAAACAAAGGTAACAACTGATGAGAATGGTGAATTATTGGTATATATCTCCAGAAGGGATGCCAGAAAATTCAATGCCAATGGTGTGATTCGTTATAGCGATTTTGGAGCTTTAGGCGATGGGAAAACTGATGATATTGACGCCATTGCGGCAACCCATGCCTTTGCCAATCTCCATGGCCTGATAGTGAAAGCCGATGAAGGTGCTACCTACTATATCGGGGGTAAAGACCGTACCGCAATCATTCAAGCCAACACCGATTTTGGCACTGCCCAATTTATAATTGACGATACCGGGGTAGAAAACATCAATTCTTATGTCTTTATGGTTAGCTCGCCAAAACAAGCCGAAAAAGTACCGGGGATATCATCTTTAAAAAGAAACCAGGAAAAATTAGATATTTCCTTGCCCGGACCTGCCCTTGTTACGGTAACCGATTCAACAACCATGCGCTACATCCGGTTTGGGCGAAACCAAAATAACGGGCATCCACAAACGGACATTTTCATAGTTGATAAAAATGGTAATGTAGACATGGATGCACCTATAGTATGGGATTTTGATCAGATAACATCCATAACAGCTCTTCCCATTGATGAAACACCCCTGACCCTTACCGGAGGTCATTTTACCACCATTGCCAACCAGGCCGAATCGAAATACAACTATCACAGCCGGGGTATTGCGATCAGGCGTTCCAATGTTGTGGTGGATGGGGTGGAGCATCACACAACGGGCGAAGGTGATCATGGCGCCCCCTATCGTGGATTTCTGAATATCGCCGATTGTGCCTATGTTACGGTTCAGAATACCATCCTTACCGGACGAAAAATGTATCGCACGATAGGTTCGGCCGGGCTGCCTGTCTCCATGGGCAGTTACGATATTTCTGTAAACCGGGCCCTCAATGTTTCATTTATTAACTGCAGCCAGACCAATGACATCAACGACAATACCTACTGGGGAATCATGGGTTCAAACTACAGCAAGAATCTGGTTTACGACAACTGCATCTTATCCCGGTTCGATGCCCATATGGGAGTTGCCAATGCCACCATTCGCAACTCAACCCTTGGCCACCAGGGGATCAACGCCATTGGAACAGGAACACTCATCCTTGAAAATTCTACCATTTACGGCAGAACACTTATCAATTTGCGCCAGGATTACGGAAGCACCTGGGAAGGCGAATTTCATATCCGCAATTGTGTTTTTGTCCCCTCAGGTGGTAGGCCGGTAAGCGCCAGCCTGATTGGCGGATTCAACTCAGGGCAACATGATTTTGGCTATACCTGCCATATGCCCCAAACAATTATCATCGAAAACCTGGAGATTGACGACTCCAATCATCCCGAAGACTACCAGGGACCGGCCATCTTTACCAATTTCAACCCACAAATGACCGATGAAACTTATGTGGAAGAATTTCCCTACATCATCACCAAAGAAGTTATTCTGAAGAATGTAACCACAACTAGCGGCAAACCCTTACAGGTAAGCAGCAATATGTTTATGTTCAGGGATGTGAAGGTAATACGCGATTAAACGCCGTCGCGGAAAAGCCGTGGTCGGACGACTTCCAGCTCGTCCGACCACTTTTTTTTATTTGCCGAATCTTTCAGTAAGATTTCCAGCCTTAACAGCTAATTGTTCCTGATCTCTTTTCGTTGCAGGGGTATAGTATGGGGGATACCCAAAGATATCAAACTACGTTGGGAACAAATGAAAAAAGGACCTTTAAAGAAAATTTGATATTGATTTTGGTTAGGCCTTCATAATTTTTTTTCCGTAACAATAATTTCACTTATTTTGCTTTAATCTTTTACCATGGCCAAATCAATATACAATATTCAAAAAAGAGTAACGACATAAATACCTGCAAATGAACTTTAAACGATTCATACAGATAATTATCATACCAGCCTTTACTTTTGCAGTAAACGCACAGGTTCCCTTTGAGCCGGATGTGGCTGATAAAATTTCT
>JAABRR010000158.1:259-2100 GCA_011390785.1 Sphingobacteriia bacterium | reverse complement strand
GTCGGATGCCAGTAGCAGGAAAAGGTCGGCATAGGTGCGTCTTCCCGAAAGGATAAAGCTACTTACATTTTTCTGCAAAGGACCTTCAACGGTTAACCGGCTCGAGATAGATCCGATGCCACCCGTAGCAGCAAATTTTCTGGAGTTTCCGTCTTTCATTCTTAAATCTACTACTGATGATAGCCGACCACCATACTGTGCAGGCATTCCACCTTTGTAAATCTGTACATCTTTGATGGCATCAGCATTAAATACGCTGAAAAACCCCATCAGGTGCGAAACATTATAAACAGTAGCTTCGTCGAGCTGCACCAGGTTCTGGTCAACATTGCCACCCCTTACAAATATTCCGCTTGATCCTTCGCCACCCGAGCTAACTCCCGGCAGAAGCATCAACGATTTCATTACATCCGTTTCGCCCATAAAAGCCGGAAGAGATTTTACGGTTTCCATACTCAGGTTGTTGGAACTCATCTGAACTTTGGTGACATGTTCGTCAGGACTTTCGGCGGTTATTGTTATTTCGCCAAGTTGTTTGAACGCACTATTCAGCTCAATATTTACAACGTGATTTGTTTCAATGGTTAGCTCCAGATTCTGGGGTTCGTATCCCATAAAGGAAGCTCTTATGGAATATTTGCCGGGCTCGAGTGCCAGGCTGTAATACCCGTAAACGTTGGTTGTGGTGCCGGTTCCGGTTTCAGAAACGTAAATGGTTGCCCCAATAAGATCTTCGCCTGTAGCGGCATCTCTGATATGGCCGGTAATGCCTGTTTGGGTTTCGGCCATGCCAGAAAATGAGCCATAGCAGAGAACAAAAAATAATAGACTAAGTACACTTGTTTTCATGATAATAAAATGGTTTATGTGTTGGATAAACCTGGTTATCCAAACATGTGCCATTAGTCTTATCTGTCAGAAATAGAAATAGTTATGATAGTATAGGAGAGTTGATTGAGTAGAGATGAATCTGATTTTTTGTTCGAAAAAAAAAGGCATTGTTCGTTTTCGAACACATGTGAATAAGGGTTTCTCTGATTTTTAAGGGTCTAACTTTAGGCGTTATACGTAAATCCAAGAGTTATTTTTTATTTAATTTAGCAGCCCTGTAGTTACTTTTTAAGTATAAATAAAAAAACGCTTTTCGTATGAAGCTAAATGTAGGATTTGTTAAATCGGTGCTGAATGTTTATGATGAAATGTCAGAAAACGGTATATCAATCGTTTACCTGGGAGAATTTCATCATCAGATCACAAAAATGTTTACATCTATGGCTGAGGATGACATGGATCGTAAAGATGAAGAGAAATCTATAATCAGAAAGGTGTATTCTGTTATGGTTGAAACCTTACAGAATATGGCCAAGCACTCTGATGAGATTACTGATAAGTATAATATTGGTAAGGGGTTGTTTATGATTGGAAACAAAGATGATAGTTATTATATCATTACTTCCAACAAGGTGACAAATGAAAAAAAGATTGACCTGGAATATGCTGTAAAACAAGTAAATTCAGCTACAAAGGAAGAGCTTAAGGAAATGTACCGCAAGCAAATAACCGAAGGCAGAATTTCTGATAAAGGGGGCGCCGGATTGGGTCTGATTGAAATTGCCCGTAAAACAAGAAACAAACTGGTTTATCAGTTTCTTCCCTATGATGAGCATACCCAGTTTTTCTTACTTAAGGTAGAAATAAACGCAAAAAAGATCAATGAATAGCAGCTTTTGCCTGTAAGGCATTTTTTGTTTTTACAATTGCTTTGTATATCTTTAAACCCAATCTTATTGGTTTAAAGCATGGCGGTTGATATACTGAAAACACCCATTGAATTTTTAAAA
>JAABRR010000158.1:0-249 GCA_011390785.1 Sphingobacteriia bacterium | reverse complement strand
TTTTTGAGGACTTACTCTATTTTTATCCCTTTCGGTATGTTGATAAAAGTCGTTTTTATAAGATCAGGGAAATAACCGAAGATATGCCCTGGGTGCAGATTCGGGGCTTCATTTCCAATGTTGAGCTTCACGGGCTGAAACGCACAACCCGAATGACTGCTACCCTTACTGATGATCAGGGTTATAGTCTGGAGTTGATATGGTTTAATGGTTTCAGGTTTTTAAAGGGGCTTTTTTTGCCAGGGAAAG
>JAABRR010000157.1 GCA_011390785.1 Sphingobacteriia bacterium | reverse complement strand
TCATTTCTGACAGAATGATTGAGTTTGTTTTCATACTTTTTATAATTTTTAAATACGAAACAAATTTTGTCAATCTTATTAACGAACTTTGAGTAGATGTCGCGCTATTCTTAGCGCAAAGATGTGTTATTTTTAGCGAAGTTTCGCTTATATATTTGATTTTAAATTGTTTATAATATTTATTTTTATTTTGTGCTTTTCACATAACAGTAGAAAAGCTTGAAATCTGGTGTTACTTTTCCATGATGACTGCTTGCTATCGATACGGTCGATAAATATATTATGCTCCTCTAAATACTCTCTAAATTTGGTACCTGAACAATGAATTAATGATAAGCTATCCATTGCGTAAAACAAAAAACTGAAATTTGCATTGCTTTTATCATTATTCGGTTTATACAGATTTATGAAATCCAAAGCCAATAATTCCGAATATTTATCTTTAAAAATTTCATTGCTAAAATCTTGGTATTTCAGTTTAATATCTTCACCTTCAGTAATTGATACTCGATTATCGGATACTGATCCATTATGTTCTTGATTACTCAAAATTTCACTTTTCAGCTTGTTAACAATATCTCTTACATCTAAAATATCAGACGCTTTAAAACTTAAATAATATAATTCGCCTAAGCTATTATACCCCATAGGCTTAATGTAGGTAAAATCTAGACTATCTAAATTATTTATTTCATTTAAATGATATTTATTAGCCGATTGGGCTGACTCATCATTTGGAAAGTTTTTAATATTATAATCAATACTTGATTTACGGTCTTCTATATTTTTTTGTTTAGAAGAGTTAAAATCATCTGTAATGTCATCAATGACTTCTTGATATTGATAAAAAAAACTTTCAACAGTCATTCCATTAGGTCGTGAATAAAAACTATCCAAAATTCTATGACGGATTAATATTTTGTCTTTTACCTTGGTAAACAATATTTCTAAAATTTCTCTTTTATCCATGGTTAAAAATATTTAGTTAATTCTAACGCTAAATCCTTATTGCTTTTACCGATATATGATAAAAACATGGACTCAGAACTGTGTCCGGTGACGTATATCAAAAAGTTGGTGGGTATCTGCCCATAGAAATTTGTAGCGAAGGACCTTCTTCCAATATGTGAGCTTACTAAATCCCATTTTTCATATACCTTTTCTACATTTCTTATAATTTTTATGTCCTTATCTTCAGAGATGTTATCTTGCTTCTTACCTAGAACCTTTTCATTAATTTTTGACTCCTTACAAACCTCTTTAATATATTCGTTATAGCATTGACTTGAAATTCTTCTCGGAAATTCTCCGTTTCTCTTTTCTAATATTTCGAGCACCTTAGGGTGAAGGGGAACCGTCATTATTTTTTTTGTTTTTTGCTGCGTAAACTCTATTAAGTGTTTTCCGTTTTCAATTCTAATCATTGATTTATTAAATCTCATAAAATCTGAGATACGCTGACCGAGGTAGCAACTTAAGATAAGCCAATCTCTTGCATTTTCAAGATATTCGTGCTTCAGATCGGTTTTCTCAATATTCTCAAGCTCTTTGAATGACAAGTATATGTGATTAACTTTTTCTTTCTTAATATTTAATGTATCCATTTGTGGATCAACTTCAATACCATTGGTTCTGGCGTGTCTACAGAAAGTTTTTATTAAACCTAACTCTCTTTGAATTGTGTTAGTTGAATAATTTTCTTTTTTACAAAATTGGATGAATTTGTTTTTAAAATTTTCGTTAACGTCTATAACCCTGATTTTTTCACCAAAATAATTCTGTAGACGCTCTAGTTTATGCTTTATAACATTAAACTTAGTAACAGAAGCAGGCGAAACTTCATCTTTTTTCTTTAAAACAAAATAAGCAATATAATCTACTAGTCCCGTTGGTATTGTTTTATCAACGGATTTGGGATTATAATATAAATCTATTGTTTTTGCTAACCAGTTCTTATTGATAATATCCGGATTCGTGTTATGAAATTCATTTAATATATAACTTTCAAGGTCAGCTAATTCTTGATTAACTCTAAATTGTTCATTTAATATGTCAATATCCTTAGGCTTTTTCATCTTGTGAAGATTTGTCCAATAATGTTTGGTAACCATAAGATTTGTCTTAC
>JAABRR010000156.1 GCA_011390785.1 Sphingobacteriia bacterium | reverse complement strand
GGAACCGATTGGGAATATATCTTTTACATCGACCTCATGTTTGAAGATTATTCGATGTTTAATAGAGGGCTGGAAGCCATAAAACCCCTGGTAGAACAACTGCATATATTGGGAGAATATGTTTCTGGAAGGCCATAACCAGCTTTAAGGTTAAGCAATAAATTGAATCTCTCCCTTTCTTTCCAATTTAGCGGCCACAAACAAAGGGGAGTTAGGAAATAGCACCAGCACATCAAAAAAAGAAGGAACCAGAATATTCTCTTTCAGGTTTTTAATTACATTTGCAAGTACACCCAGGTACAATTTATTTCCTTTGGGTGGGTTTTTGTTTGTCAAAACAATAGCACAATCTTTTCAAATACTTATGAATACCCGCCAATTTTTCTTTATTGCCCTTCTGATTTTAATCCCGCAATTAACCATGGGGTTAACCAATTATTTCAGAAAAATAACGGTGGCAGATGGGTTGTCAAGCAATTTTGTCAGGGTTATATATAAAGATTCCAGCGGATTTATGTGGTTTGGCACGCTCGATGGACTCGACCGTTTTGATGGAACCGAAATAAAATCTTACAAGCCTAAATTTCCTGAAGAATATCAGCGGGTAAATTGTATTACCGATATTCCGGCACATAGTATATGGGTGGGGACTGACAAAGGCTTACTTTTTTGGGATTATGTATCTGCCGGTTTTAACAAGATAAATCTTACCAATCAGAATCAGCCCTTAACAATTTCCACTCTTTTAAAGTTACCAGGCGACACACTTTTACTGGCAGGCACATCAGAAGGTATTTTCATGATTAATACCCAAAATTTTCAGACCCGAAAAATTGATACCAACCGTGAAATAACAAATTCAGAAATTATTACTGATATAGTCTATCAAAAGGATGATATAGTTTGGTTCTCGTCAAGGTACTTTATTGGCCAATTAGATTTAAAAAATGACTCCTGTACTATTTTCATCAATGAGATTTACGGTACAGAATACAGCAGTTTTTCATCTATAAACCTGCTCGGTGAAAACATTGTGGTGGGTACCTTAACAAAAGGGTTATTTCTGTTCGATACAAGTCAAAATAAATTCGAAAGAATCAGTAAAATTGAGAGTAATTACATCCTTTCTGTTGAGTATTCGGCTGATGGTAAATTATATATTGGCACAGATGGGCAAGGGCTTATCGTTTATGACACACAAAACGACTCAATAAAGAATTATTCGTATTCCATTTCAGACCAGGCTTCCCTCAACTCAAATGCAATTTATTCTCTTCATATTGAAGAAAATGGCAGAATCTGGGCAGGTACCTATTCGGGAGGAGTTAATTACCTGCAAACAACTGAGAATTTCTTTACTGTTACAACGTATGAAAGCGACATTTATATAGGAGACCAAAATATCCGGTCATTGTATTTTGACAACGTGGGCAATAAATACATAGGTACCGATGGAAACGGCATTATACTTATTCTTAATGATGGTCGAAGATTTATTTTCAATAACAGCAACCAATTTTTACGCTCGAATGCCATTTTAACTATCAAACCTTTTAAAGACAAGGTCTTGATAGGAAGCTTCCGCGGAGGTATAAGTCTGTTCAACAAAAAAACATCTCGTCTTGAAAATTTCAGAAACGAAAATATGTTTTTAAATGGCTCCATTTATGGTTTCGACTTTGATAAGGCTGGCATCTTATGGATTGGAGGGCTTGATGGGCTATCAAAAATTGATACAAACACCGGCCAATTTAAACAGTTCAATAATTTTAACTCCATCATAAAAGATCAATTGATTATTTCAATTTATTTCGACTCAAAAGATCGATTATGGACTGGTTCGGTAAATGGAGGAACCCATATATACCATATTTCAGGTGATGAAATTACATTGGTCAAAAATGAATTAGACCTTTCCGACATTAAGGCAGTTAGTTTTTTTGAAGACCAGCGTGGAAATATCTGGATATCTTCTGAGGGAAGCGGATTGATACAAGTGGATAGCGGATTATCTCAACAACAGGTTTTTACAACAGAAAACGGGTTGCCTTCCAATTTGGTTACAGCGGTAACCGAAGCACCTGAAAACATTTTCTGGGTTAGCACCTTAAAAGGCCTTTGCCGTTATGATAGCAAAAACGGCATCTTTACAAAGTATTCTCTTTCCGACGGGCTTCCCAGTCTTGTATTTAACCGCGGCGCCTTGGTAAATCAATACCAGAAA
>JAABRR010000155.1 GCA_011390785.1 Sphingobacteriia bacterium | reverse complement strand
GATTCCCTAAATAGAATAATTGATAATTTGAGCTACACATCGGAATGGGGTGGAAATAATGGAAATTCTCTCGAAAGAATTGATTCTGAAAAGCCTTCGTTTGATATTAATAATTGGACAGAAAGCATATTCCCAACGCCGGGTTATATTAATAGTGTAACTCAAAAAAATTATGATCTGTCAATTGATACTGTTATTACTAATCCGAAATTTCCATTGATAGATTCTAAAGTTAAATTTAATGTAAGTGTAAATAATATTGGTAAAAACCCTGTTGATTTTTCAATATCAATATTTGAAGACTCAAACCTAGATAGTCTTGCAGATAAAATGCTGGAAACCAGCATTGAATATAATATTCAAACAGGTGATTTATTTACTTATGAGGCATCTTTAGAGGCGGTAGTTAGTTCAACAAATTCTAATTTTATCTTTGTGCTTAATACGAATGATGATGATTCAACAAATAACAGTTATGTTTTTACTTTATCACCTTCTTATCCCCATAATTCAATATTGATTAATGAAATAATGTATTCGCCGATTAACTTTGAACCTGAATGGATAGAACTTTACAATAATTCTGATTATGACATTCCGCTCACAGATTGGGCAATAGGGGATGTTCTTACAAATCCGGTTTTTAGAGAAATTAAGGATATTTTTACTTTCCCATCTAAAAGTTATTTAGTCATTACTAAAAGTCGTTCAATATATGATTTTCACAGAACCATAAATTCATCTTTAATTGAATTACCATTTGCAAATCTTAATAATGATGAAGACGGAGTTGTATTAAAGGATGAAAATAATAGAACCATCGATTCTTTAAAATATAATAACGATTGGGGCGGTCTTGGCGGGCGGTCTTTAGAGCGAATAAATTTAGACTTTAACTCCAATAATAAAAATAATTGGAATAATTCAATCGATTTGGAGGGGAGTACTCCGGGAAGAATAAACAGTATAACTCCAAAAGATTTCGATCTATCTGCAATGGGCTTAAGTGTTGAACCAAAGTTTCCGGTTAAAGGAGATAGCGTTAAAGTAAAAGTAAAAATTAGTAATTTCGGAAAGTTTGATGCTTCTGATTTTAGTCTTGAATTAAATTATCGTGATAAATATGTGAATCAACTTTTAGAATTAGAAGAGAATTTATCGATCTCTTCCAATGATTCATTAATATTTATTTCAAATAATAAAATTTATGTGGAAGATACTATAACGGTTTCGGCAAAAATTATTTTTTCTCACGATCAAGATGTAGTTAATAATATAATAGAAATATTGATAATTCCCGGATTTAACTCAAAAACAGCACTGATAAATGAGATAATGTTTAAACCCGGTGATAGTTATCCTCAATGGATTGAACTTGTTAATAATTCTGACAGTATAATCAATATTAAAAATTGGCTGATCGGAGATTTAAGCAGTCATCATATAATTACGGAAGATGAATTTCTACTTAATCCGGCAGAGTTTTTAATTATAACTGAATTCATTCATGAATCATTCTTTAATATAGATGCAAAAATTATAGAAACCGATCTGCCGAATTTGAGCAGTACAAAAGATGAAGTAATATTATATGATTTCCGTAATGCTATGATTGATAGTACGGCTTATAATGTATCAAAATCTTTTTCAACATCAGCATCTTTAGAGAGGATAAGTTATGAATTAAAATCATCTGATCCGTCAAATTGGTCATTCTCTTTAGCGGATAATAAAAGTACACCAGGAGCAATAAATTCAATTTCAGAATTACCGAACCACTCATTTGGTGAAATCATATTTAACGAAATTTTGTTTGATCCAATTAATGATAATTCTGAATTTATCGAAATATTTAATAACTCTAATAATAACATTGAAATTGGCGGATGGAAGATTGAAGATCAAAATAATAATATATTTAGTATAGTTAATCGCAGTTTTATTTTAAATCCGAATCAATATTTTATTATCGCTGCGGATTCTTCAATTTACAATAATTATCATTGGCTTGATACAGAGGAAAATATTTCAGTATTGAGTATTTCTTCATTAAATCTTCCGAATGGCGGAAAGAAAATATATCTGAAAAATTTGTGGAACAATGTACTTGATTCAATCAATTACTCCTCTGACTGGCATAATTCGGCTGTAACAGAAACAAAAAATGTGTCATTGGAATTAATCAATCCAAAATTAAATAGAGATAAAGGTAATAATTGGAGTAGTTCTGTAAGTGAATTTGGTGCGACTCCCGGATTAGAAAATTCGA
>JAABRR010000016.1 GCA_011390785.1 Sphingobacteriia bacterium | reverse complement strand
CGAAAACCTTTGTTGCTCGGGAGTTAAATCAGGATTATCGTTTCTTTGCGCTTCTGTAAACATCTGAGCATAGGTGTAACTGTCAGCAAATTCAAGTAGTCGGGTAGGCTGCTGCATACCAGAAGAAAAGCTTGCATTGATTTGTGCTGCCCCCTTCTGTCCACGTTTGGTGGTAACAATTACCACCCCATTGGCACCCCTGACTCCATAAACCGCGGTAGCCGACGCGTCCTTCAACACAGAGATACTTTCGATTTCATTGGGGTCGAGTTGCATAAACGAACGTTCCACACCATCTACAATCATCATAGGGCGTGAGCGTTCTTCCGATAAGGAGGCCAACCCTCTGATATAGATGTTGGGATCATCAGCACCGGGTTGCCCTGAGAATTGTACCGATGAAAAGCCCGTTACCTTTCCTGCAAGGCTGTTGGCCACACTGGCAGTAGGTGAGCGGAGCAGCTCCTCCGATTGCACCGAAGAAATGGCCCCTGTAACTGTAATCCTGGATTGAGTGCCATAGGCAACCACCTGCACTTCGGCCAGATTGTGGGCTGCACCTTCGAGCTGAACGTTAATAATGCTCTGATCGGCGATAACGATTTCCTGGTTTTGCATACCGATAAAACTGAAAACGAGTGTTTGCCCGCTTTCTACCGAAAGAGAATATTTTCCGTCAATATCGGTAACTGTGCCCTTTGCTGTGTCTTTAATGTAAACAGTTACTCCGGGTAAAGTTTCTCCGTTGGTGTCAGAAACTGTTCCTGTTACCTGTTGCTGGGCAAAAAGCGAATGGCTGCCAAACAGCACAAAAGCCAGGGAGTAAAAAATGTAATTTATGATTCGATGTCTTTTCATGGGGTGAATCGATTTTGAAATGATAGCTCTAAATGCGCCTGTTTTTATAATAGTATGATTTATCACTTTGAATATTCAGGGTTAAAGGTGTCATTAAAAGATATTAAACATTACTACCAGAATAATAATAAGGAGAACATAAAAGAAAAGAGTCATAAACTTAAGCCTGTCTGCAAAAACAGAAACTATGTATTCCTTAATTTTTATGATCGTTGAATTTTTCATTATTAGAAATAAATTATGACTTTGTATTTTCGAAAACGATTGCGTTTTAATCTTTGTTAAAATTAGGTGAGATTTTTAATGTCTTGTGGGTGAAATAACACCAAATTGGGTTGAAAGAATGGTCAGAATAAGTGTGCAATACTTATCATAAAAGGGGGGTAAAATTTGCATGAAAATTTCGTATATACTTATATTCCTGCACTTTACTAATTCCTGGCATTATTTTACGAGAGATGAAAGGAGAATGAAAATAAAGAAGATGCAAAACTAAAATCTAAAAAAAAAAAGAGAAATAAAAACAGGGAGTAAAATCAGCCCAAAGGCATTTAGTAAAAAATTAATCATTGAAAAGCTACCTAAAAGTCTGAGATTTTTTTTTGAAAGTAACAAAGGCAGGAATATTAACTTTGTTTCATTATCTTCAGAATACATAAAAATCCTTTCAGAAAAATGACTGAATTCTTAATAAAATAACAGATATGGCAATACTAAGAATTAAAAGGCCTGTTGAGTTTATCAACTTACTGAGAAACTACCATATTTATATTGACGGGAAAAAAGCCGGAAGTATAGCAAATGGTAAAACAAAAGATATTTCTAAATACACACCAGTACATGACAAGTGAAAAAAGTAAAATGCTTTCGGGGAAACCCTACAAAGCTTTCGGTGAGGAATTGTTAGCTGAACGTCAGCACGCAAAAGAGCAGATCTTTGAGTTAAATTCTTTGCGCCCCGGTCAAATTGAAGAACGCAATGAATTAATAAAGAAACTCCTGGGTAAAACAAAAGAAAAATTCTTTATTGAACCTCCATTCAGATGTGATTATGGCTACAACATTGAAATTGGAGAGAATTTCTATTCCAATTACAATTTAATAATCATCGATTGTGCAAAAGTAATAATTGGAGATAATGTACTGATAGGGCCCAATGTAGGAATTTATACTGCAGGTCATCCATTACATTATGAAATGAGAAACAAGGAATATGAATACGCCTTCCCAATAAAAATTGGAGATAATGTTTGGATTGGAGGTAATGTTGTTATTAACCCTGGAGTTTCAGTTGGAGCCAATTCCGTTATTGGGTCGGGTAGTGTTGTGACCAAAGATATTCCGGAAAACGTTGTCGCAGCTGGAAATCCCTGTAAGGTATTAAGGCAAATTACAGAAGATGACAAAATGTTTTATTTTAAGAATTACAAATTCTGAATTGAATAACAATGAGACACTTACTTATAAAACAGGCGATTTTTTTACCAGTTATCTACTTCGGCTTTATTATAGTTGCAGGATTATTCGCGGATGATTATTCCCACTTTGGACAACACGCCAGTGAATTAGGCATCAATCCCAGCAAAATCGCAGTGGTGCTATTCAAAGCAGGCATTATAGCAACAAGCCTGTCCTTGTTTCTATTGGCTATTGGGCTATGGCTGAATTTCAAAAACAAATTCACCCTGTCATCTATTTTGATTTTTGCGTTTGGTATAACGTTTATATTTGGGGCTATCTATCCCATAGGCTCACCCTGGCATGGGTTTTATGGAATTGGATTGTTTATCATGATCCTTCCTTTTGTTTTCCTTTATGAATCAGGTACCCTGTTAAAAAACAAAGCAGTTCACCGGATATCAATCGCTGCCGGATTTCTGATGTTCTTTTACCTATGGTCGATGATAGCCAGGTTAGACCCCATAGATCTTCGTGGATTAACACAAAGGATATTTGGGATTGTGGTCTTTGGATGGTTCTCTTTTATTTCGTATCATCTATTGAAGATGAAAAAAATTTGAATTGCTTTGAAAATGCAGGCTATTTCAAAGCTTCAACTCAAACCCATCCCAGTCATCCGCCACTCTGAATTTTTTGCGGAAATCATCGAGCTGGCAGCGGGGCATGGGGATGGTTTCGGTGGTTTCCTGGTTGGGCATCAGGTTGGAGAAGTTTTCGCCCAGGGGAGATATTAATGCCGAATCGCCGGAATGATCAATTCCATTGCCATCCACCCCTAACCGATTTAAACCAATTACATAAGCCTGGTTTTCAATGGCGCGTGCCATCAGCAATACACGCCACGGATGACTGCGGGTGGCAGGCCAGTTGGCAACATTGATAATACAATCGTAATCAAATCCGGTTTCGGGCGAATAGTTGTTTTTGATCCAGACGGGGAAACGCAGATCGTAGCAGATCTGTAACAGGAATTTCCAGCCTTTGTATTCCACAATTACCTTTTTATTGCCTGCGGTAAAGTTTTCTGTTTCGCCGGCAAAAGTAAACAAATGCTTTTTATCGTATTGGTGATGGGCACCATCGGGTTGCATCCAGATAAGGCGGTTGTAATATTTTCCATCTTCTATGGTGGCAATGCTGCCTGTAATTACGGCATTCTTTTCTGCAGCCAGATTTTTCATCCACTGAAAAGTTTCACCACCCATGGGTTCAGCACAATTTTGTGGTTGCATAGTAAACCCCGTGGTAAACATTTCGGGCAGAATTATTAATTCGGTGGGTTCTTCAATAGCCCTTATTTTTTGCTCAAACATTGAACGGTTGGCCTGGGGGTTCTCCCAGTGCAGTGGAGATTGTACCAGTGTAATCTTTATATTCGACATAGTATTTCAGCGGCTTTTTCGAGCGTTTCATTGCTTTTGGCAAAACAAAAACGCAGGGTTTGATGATTTTGTGGCTTATTGTAAAAGTAAGAATTTGGCACAGAAGCCACACCAAATTCTTTCGTCAACCGAACGGCAAAATCCATTTCGGGTTCTTCACTTATTTTGCTGTAATCGAGCACCTGGAAATAGGTTCCGCTGGCCGGAATAACCTTAAACCGGGAACCGGAAATCAACTTTAGGAAATAGTCTCGCTTTTCCTGGTAAAAACTGCCCAGATTCAGGTAATTGTTCTTATCCTTTATGTATTGGGCAATGGCATGTTGTACCGGGGTATTTACAGTAAAAACCACAAACTGATGCGTTTTTCTGAATTCTTTCATCAGGTTTTCGGGTGCCATGCAATAACCCATCTTCCAACCGGTGGCATGAAAGGTCTTTCCAAAAGAACACATAACCAAACTACGGCTCGCCAAGCGCGGAAACCGGCATACACTCTGGTGTTCGTAGCCATCAAAAATGATGTGCTCATACACTTCGTCACTTATAACCAGGATGCCAGTGTTGCGGGTAATTTTGTCGAGTTGCATGAGGTCGGCAGCACTCAAAATGGTTCCGGTTGGATTATGCGGGCTGTTAATTATGATCATTTTCGTACGCTGACTGATCAGCTTTTTTACTTCACCCCAATCAATATGATAATCAGGAAGTTTCAGGGCACTGCAAATGGGCACGCCCCCGGCAAGTTTGATAGCAGGAATATAACTATCATAAGCAGGTTCAAAAACAATCACTTCATCATTTTCGCGCACAAAGGCAGTAATGGCAGTAAAGATGGCTTGAGTTGCTCCGGCAGTTAAAGTAATCTCCGTTTCAGGATCATAACTCGCTGTGTAGAGAAATTCTGTTTTTTCGGCAATGGCCTTTCTCAGAGAAGGCAAGCCGGGCATGGGAGCATACTGGTTGTTACCTGCCTTCATGTTTTCATAAACCAGGTTGATCAGCTCATCGGAAACAGGAAAATCAGGAAATCCCTGCGAGAGATTGATTGCATTGTGCTCGTTGGCCAGCTGTGTCATTACGGCAAAAACCGAAGTGCCCGTTTGGGGTAACTTTGATGTAATCAATTCGGGAAATAGATCCATTGTCTTTTATTTTCTTCCAATTTAAAAATCTTTTAAACTTTACTCATTTCAAAAAACTATTCAACCCTTAAGTCCACTCGGAAAAGTATATTTTTTATGATTATTATCAAATCCGAATTCACAATGCCATGTAATTTAATTAGTTGCGAACTCCCCCTTCAAGGGGGCCGGGGGGCTGCTACTTTTCGGAGTGGACTCACCCTTTAAAATATATACTAGTCTATTTTTCTTTTCCCTGGTTTGCAGTTATCATAATATTTTAATCTTGTGATTAAATATATTTCCTCTAATTTTGCAAGCGGCAGGATAGAATACGTTTTCCGGCATTTGAGCGGCAAATTTACAATAAAACAGAAATATCCCAACCCAATAGTTATTAACAAATAAAACAGGAAAAAAAGATGAAGACCATTGATGGATTTAATTTTAAAGGAAAAAGAGCGATTATCCGTGTGGATTTTAATGTTCCGCTAAACAAAGATTTTGAAATTACCGATGACTCAAGAATGAGGGCTGCAGTGCCTACCATAAAAAAAATATTAGCCGATGGTGGTTCGGTTATTCTCATGTCTCACCTGGGTCGTCCCAAAGAAGGACCCGAAGATAAATTCTCATTACGTCACCTAACAGCTCATTTGGGCGAACTGCTTTCTACCAGCATTAAATTTGCTGATGACTGTATTGGTGAATCAGCTGTAAAACAAGCAGCCGAACTACAACCCGGTGATGTTCTTTTGCTCGAAAACCTCCGTTTTTACAAAGAAGAAACCAAGGGTGATGAAGCATTCTCAAAGAAACTGGCTGCTTTAGCTGATGTTTATGTAAACGATGCCTTTGGAACAGCCCACCGTGCGCATGCTTCTACCACCATAGTAGCCAATTTTGCCCCTGAAAAAATGTTTGGCTACTTAATGGAAAGAGAATTACAAAGCATTGATAAAGTTTTGGTTGATACCCAGAAGCCTTATACAGCCATTATTGGTGGAGCCAAGGTTTCCAGTAAAATTGAAATTATTAATAACCTGCTAGATAAAGTTGACGACCTTATAATAGGTGGTGGAATGATGTTCACCTTTATTAAAGCGCAGGGCGGAAAAATTGGCAGCAGTTTGGTAGAAGATGATTTTCTTGATACCGCAAAAGAAATCATAGCCAAAGCCGCTGAAAGAGGTATTAATCTGCACATCCCCGTTGATGCTGTTGTAGCCGATGCCTTCTCTAACGATGCAAGCTTTAAAACTGTAAAGGCTGACGCTATTCCTGATGGTTGGATGGGACTTGACATTGGCGATGAAAGTATGGCCAAATTAAGTTCTGTTATTGAAAACTCAAAAACAGTGCTTTGGAATGGCCCCATGGGAGTTTTCGAAATGTCGAACTTTGCGGCAGGTACCAAAGTAATTGCCGAATCACTGGTTAAAGCCACAGAAAAAGGAGCCTTTACCCTAATTGGTGGTGGTGATTCTGTAGCTGCCATCAACCAATTAAACCTTGCTGACAAAGTAAGTTATGTAAGTACAGGTGGTGGTGCATTGCTCGAATACATGGAGGGCAAGGTTCTTCCGGGTGTAGCTGCAATTAACGAATAAAGCATTTCCTGGTTCAAACTAACCGGAAAATCTTTTTCTACATATTTTTATCACTAAAAAAGAGGCCCTCTTAACTGATGGTCTCTTTTTTTTATCATAAGATATATTTTCATAAAACGACTCCATACAAGAACCTTATTTAGACTGACTCCAAATAACGGTAAAAATTGGTTTTTGTCGGATAATATAGATAATTTGCAATATATTCGTATATAATTTAAATATTTAAGGCTATGAAAAATTCAACACTTATCGTTGTGATCTTATTAACAGGCATGACATTAATAAACTCTTGCCAGCAACAAGCTAAAGAAGAAACCATCAAAACAGAATGGATTGGCAGCGAAAAACAGGAAATTGTTAACAATATTGAGTTTCAGTTTCAGGGGTTTAGCCGCACTATGGTAGAAGTGTCTCACCGTTACCAGGAGCTATACTGGGCCGGACAAGACAAAAACTGGGGATATGCAGAATACCAGCGCGAACACATTGTTGAGGCCTTAGAGCAGGGATTTATGCGGCGCCCGGAACATGAAGAGTCAGCACAAAGCTTTGTAACTGTTGCTTTGCCAAATATTGAAAAAGCTATCCAGACCGAAGATCCACAAATCTTTGCTGAAGCATTTACCAACCTTACCACAACCTGTTATACATGTCATCAAATGGAAGATGTTCCTTTCATGACCGTTACAGAACCCAAAATAAGGCATAGCATAATAAATTATTGATATAGCCCATTTTTAGAAAATTAGTCCATCAGGTATTTAGCTATCTACTGCCAGCACTGCTTATTTTGAATCATTATGAATAAGAGAGATTGGTTGTATGCAAGTTTTTTTTACCTAATTTAGCCATGCGATAGTAAAAATAATGTCTAAGCTTAAGTCGCTCAGTTCTATCTCCATATAACAATCACTTAATCAGCAAATAAGAACCTGAATTCCGAATTAGAAAAATAAAATTAGAGAACTCATTGTTTGCTGTATTGTGAATAGATAAACAACCCATGAAGAAAAATCATTCCCAAACACCTCAAAAACCAATAGGAAAAACAACTTTTCTGAAGGTTTTTATAACCGGCATGCTCTCGCTGGTTATTATTTTTTCATTGAGTTCTTTCCTGCAAACAGAATCGCAGATTGATTCCATTGCAGAACCAGAAACCGAAATTGCAGATACTTTAGCAGAAGTTGAAGAAAATTTAGAAGCCCTAGCAGAGGATACTCTTGCTTTAGATGATGACGAATACTACATTCTGGATGAAGAATTTGCAGAGGCAGAAGAGATGGACTTTGTAGCAGGAGAATATACAACCCGGCAGAAACGAATTGGTGAAAGATTATTCAATGGTCTTACCCCCTTTGAAAGTGGTTTGCACAACTGTTCCTCATGCCATTATATTGATGCCCAGGAGGAAATGAACTGGAACCCATCTGCCTACGAACTGGCAAAAATATGGAAAGAAACTCCTGAATACAATATTGTAGAAATAATGAACAATCCTGTTTCCATGCGATTAATGGAAGATCATAAAGGAATGAATATAAGCGTTGCAGAACAACACCTGCTGGAAGCCTACTATACAGAAAAGCTGAAAAGAGGTCCTGATGAGCTACAGGCTTACCCGATAAACGCAGCTATTTTCTGGGGTTTAGGAATTCTTATGTTGCTTGCCGTTGTAGATTTGCTCATTACCAGAAAAATACCTTTTAAAGGAGTTCATGTTTTAATTCTTTTTGTGGGCATTGCCGTGCACGGTCAATATGTTATGGCTGAAACCCAGAGAATGGGCCGCACACAAGATTATGCCCCCGATCAACCCATTAAATTCTCCCACCTTATTCATGCCGGAGAGAATGAGATAGATTGCGAATATTGCCATTTTACTGCTACATACAGCCTTTCGGCCAATATCCCATCAAACGATCTGTGTCTAAACTGCCACAATGTAGTACGCAACGGTACCAACTCCGGTACTTTCGAAATCAATAAGATACACAAAGCTGCTGAAACCGGAGAGCCCATAGAATGGATCCGTATACACAAATTACCCGATCACAGTTTCTTTAGTCATGCACAACACTATAAAGTTGGTAAACTTGATTGCACAGAATGCCACGGCGAAGTTGAAACCATGCATATTGTGAAGCAGGTTGAAGACCTGTCTATGGGTTGGTGTCTTACCTGCCATCGAGATAATGACGTAGATTTTATGGATAATCCCTACTTTGAAATATACCACACGCTGCACCAGAAAATGAAAAATGGAGAGATAGGTGCTGTTAAAGCAGCCGATCTTGGTGGAGAAAATTGTATGAGTTGCCATTATTAGGTTTTTAACAACCTGAGATGATTGCATCTTTAAACAAATAACAGAATAATTGATAATTGAATACAATTCCAATGGAAAAAAAATACTGGCAAAGCATAGAAGAAAATCAACCTGATTACAAGCCCCAACCAGAAGAAAGCGGAGCTTCTACAATGGAAATTCTTACCAATGAAACCAACAGCAAATCTACCTCAAGACGAGATTTTCTAAAATGGTGCGGAATAAGTTTCTTCTCTGCCACTGTAATATCGGCTTGTGAGAATCCAGTTAAAAAAGCCATCCCCTATCTCAATCATCCTGAAACTATTACTCCTGGTATTGCAAGCTATTATGCTTCTACTTATGCAGAAGGAAATAATTATTGCAGCATATTGGTAAAAACCCGCGATGGAAGGCCTATAAAAATTGAAGGTAACAGTCTTTCACCTTTTTCTATGGGGGGCACATCGGCACAGGTTCAGGCTTCAGTTTTAGGATTGTATGATGATGGTGCAAGATACAAATACCCGGTTAAAGACGGCGAAAAAACCGATTGGGAAACTGTAGATGCTGACATTGTAAGTGCTTTAGACAAGGCAGCAGAAGATGGTAAAAAATGTTTCATGGTAACCCCAACCCTTGTTAGTCCTGCTACAGAAAAGGTATTGCAGGAATTAACAGAGCGTTTCCCGGCACTCGAAATCATTACTTGGGATGCCATATCTTATGACAGCATTAGAGAAGCTCACCAGCAAACCTTCCAGCAAAGTATTGTTCCTGATTATCATTTTGAAAAAGCAGATCTGATTATAAGTTTCAGCGCCGATTTTATGGGAACCTGGCTGGCACCGGTAACTTTTTCCAACCGCTATTCCACCAAACGTCGCGTTAGCGACAATAACAAAAGTATGTCGCAGCATATTCAGTTTGAAGCGGGTATGTCTCTTACAGGTTCAAATGCCGATATAAGAGTACCGGTAAAACCTTCTGATGAGCTACTCATCATTATGGAACTTTACAACGAAATGGCTGCCCTTACAGGTAATCCCGTTTTTAGTTCGCCGGCATCAGAATATGACACCAAGGCTCTTGCCAGCAAAATACTTAACAACAAAGGAAAAACGCTAGTTGTTTGCGGACATAACAATCTTAAGGCACAGATTCTCATCAATGGAATAAACCATATGGCAGAAGCTTATGGCCAAACCATAGATGGCGGAAAACCACTCAACCTGGGCAAAGCAAATGCCGAAGGCCTTACCAATCTTATTAGCCAGGCAGAAATGGGTGAAGTGGCAGCAGTAATGTTCTATAAATCAAATCCTGTTTACAATTACCAAAGAGCAGAGGAACTAAAAACTGCACTCGATAAAGTGCCAACAAAAATGACATTTGCCAGCGCTAAGGATGAAACTGCACAACTTTGTAATTATATTTTACCTGATAATCATTACCTTGAATCATGGGGAGATGCAATGCCCAAAGCTGGCAGTTATTCATTGATGCAACCTGCCATGCAACCCATTTTCAACACTCGTCAGTTTCAGGCTGGTGCTCTGTCATGGCTTGGAAAAGGAGCTGATTTCCATAGCTACATAAAAGAATCATGGAGATCAGACATGTTTCCCACTCAAAACCAATATGCCGATTTTGATCAGTTTTGGATCAACACATTGCAGGCAGGCGTTTTTGAAGTAAGTACCAACACAGTTTTCACCCCTGCTTTGGAAACAATAGCTATTTCTGATGCCCTTTCCGTTCTCAAAAACCAACTCAACAATGCCGGGTCAGTACAATTTATGGTTCATCAAAATGTAGCTCTTACTGATGGAAGCAATGCCAATAACCCCTGGTTGCAGGAACTTCCCGATCCGGTAACAAAAATTACCTGGGATAACTTTGCAGCTTTATCTCCCAAATTTGCAACAGACCATAGTATCAATGAAGGCGATTTACTCACCATAAACGGTTTAACCCTTCCCTTAGCCATTCAGCCCGGTCAGGCTTACGGCTGTATCTCAGTTGCTTTGGGCTATGGACGAACAAATGCAGGTAAAAGTGCTGATAACATTGGCGCCAATGCATTTAGACTTCTTAATGACAAAAGCTTTCCGTGGAATGTAGATGCATGGGAAAAATCAGGTTCTGGCTATGAGTTTGCCCGCACACAAACCCATCACAACATGGAAGGTAGAGATATCGTAAGAGAATCTACCCTTGACAAATATAAGGAGAGCTCCAAAGCAGGTAACGAAGTAAGAGACTACCACCTTAAGCATATGAGTACCCTTTACCCCGAGCAGGAATTTAAAGGACACCATTGGGCTTTGATGGTTGATCTTAACGCCTGTAGCGGCTGTAGCACATGCGTAATCGCATGCCAGGCAGAAAACAATATCCCGGTTATCGGTAAAGAAGAAGTAAAGAACAGGCGCATCATGCATTGGATCAGATTAGACAGATATTATGCTGGTGACCTGGAAAATCCCACAGTTCTGCATATGCCGCTTATGTGCCAGCACTGCGATAACGCACCCTGCGAAAATGTTTGCCCGGTTTCAGCTACCAATCACAGTCATGAAGGTATCAACCAAATGGCCTATAACAGATGTGTTGGAACCAAATACTGCATCAACAACTGCCCTTACAAGGTAAGGAGATTTAACTGGTACAAATATGCCATGAACGACAAGTTCGATTACAACATGAATTCAGAAATGGGCCGAATGGTGCTTAACCCTGATGTAACTGTAAGAGAACGTGGTGTAGTTGAAAAATGTTCTTTTTGCATACAACGAATACAGGAAGGCAAACTCCAGGCAAAAGCCGAAGGTCGCAAATTAAAAGATGGTGATATTACTCCTGCATGTATGCAGGCGTGTCCTTCAGGCGCTTTAGTATTTGGCGATTTAAATAATCCGGAGAGCAAAGTTGCTCAACTGATAAAAGATCCGCGCAACTATCATTTGCTTGAAGAAATACACACCTTACCATCAGTAGGGTATTTAACCAAAATTCGCAATCCAAAGGCCTGATAAACCTGAAGGTAAAGAATTTACTCTGCAGAAAGTGCAGAATTAAGAAAAGCAATAAATACAGATAACTAACCTTATCACAATGATAACAAGCAGCATAAGATGGCCCATGGTTGGAGCCGAAAAAACCAGCAAGGAAATTACAAATGAATTGCTGGCACCCAACGAATCAAAAATTCCCGTTTGGTGGTATATTGGAATGACAATAGGTACCATATTACTGGCATATGGCGGTTGGGCCTTTTACATGTCCTTTACCGTAGGGCTGGGAACCTGGGGCCTTACCAACAGTGTGGCCTGGGGTTGGGACATTATCAATTTTGTTTGGTGGATTGGTATCGGACATGCAGGAACAGCTTTTACGATCTTTTTCCTGGTTTTCAGACAACACTGGGCAGCATCAATAAACAGAACAGCAGAAGCCATGACAGTTTTTGCTGTAATGTGTGCCGGATTGTTTCCCATTCTTCACCTTGGCCGCCCATGGCTGGTGTTTTTCATTTTCCCTTATCCCAATACCAGATTGTTGTGGGTTAACTTTAACTCCCCGCTATTATGGGACGTTTTTGCCATCAGTACTTATCTGCTTATGTCAATTACCCTGTGGTATTTTGGTATGATACCAGATTTGGCAACCATGCGCGACAGAGCAAAAAATAAAATATCCAAAACACTTTATGGTTTCTTTAGTATGGGATGGAATGGTTCCATGATAACCTACAGACGTTACGAAACTTTGACCAAAATACTTGGTGGGATGGCAGCTCCGTTGGTAATTTCAGTACATACAATCGTGGCACTCGACTTTGCGGTATCTATTTTGCCTGGCTGGCACACTACCATACTCCCACCCTACTTCTTTGTTGGTGCTATTTTCTCAGGGTTTGCCATGGTATTAACCATAATGATACTAATGCGCAACGTATTTAAGATTACAGACTTTATTACCGAAAAACACCTTGATGCCATTGCCAATGTACTGAAATTTGGTAGTCTGGTAATTGGTTTAGCTTATGTAATTGAAATGTTTATAGCCTGGTATTCAGGCATGAACTACGAAATGTACACCTTCCTTAATGCCAGGGCAACCGGTAACTTTTCACTGGCTTTCTGGACAATGGTATTCTGCAATGCATTAGCACCACAGGTATTCTGGTTCAAAAAAGCACGAAAGAATATCATCATACTTTTCATAGTCTCAATAATTATTAATATAGGTATGTGGTTTGAAAGATACATTATCCTGATTTCTTCACTGGCTGAAGACTTTTTACCATCAAGCTGGACAGGTTATACCCCCACACTGGTAGATATAGGTATTTTTGCAGGTACTTTTGGAATCTTTATTAGCGGAATGTTACTATTTATCAGATACATCCCCATTATTGCCATTAATGAAGTTAAAGCCAATAAAAAGGGTGGAAACTGACAACGATTTAAAGGGTTAAGTATTTATTGTTCAGAAACCCGGTAAATCAACAAAAATATACCAGATAAAAATTAATTGATATGGCTTCAAAAAATATAGTTGCTAAATTTACAGACGAAGAAAAGCTTTCGAAGGCCTTAACCCGTTTAAACGACAAAAAAGTTAATATACTTGATGTATATGGCCCTTTTGCTACCCATGATATACTCAAAAAGGTAACCAGGGAGTCGCGTTTGCCCTATATGGCTATTTTGTATGGAATAACAGCCATTATTCTCATGTTTGCCTTTTTGTATTATACAACTGTAATTGACTATCCGATTTCGTACGGAGGAAAACCCATTTTCAGTTTTCCACCTATGGTAGTGCTTTTGTTTTTGATCACCATATTACTTACCACCATCTTATCAACCCTTACTTTTCATGGAAGAAGCCTGATTTTTCCAGGCAAACCAGCAGACATTATGGATGAATCGGTAACCGACGATGCTTTCTTCCTGGTTTTGGATCAGAACTATAATCCGGAAGAAATAAAAGTATGGTTGCAAGAAGATGGTGCAGATGAAGTAACTGAAAAAGAAATTTAACAACCCAATGTTATTGAATATGTATAATTTAAAAAATACCGGGAGTTTGCTTTTAAAGCTCAATCTGGCAATAGTTGTGCTGTTATTTATTGCTTCCTGCGACAGAACCCGGGAAGACAAAGGCGTAGAATACTTCCCTGATATGGCCCACGGATACGATTACAAAACATGGTCAGAAAATCCAGCCATGGAAGACGGTCGAACCATGCGTAAACCCGTTGAAGGCACTGTACCGCGTCATCGTCAGCCATATCCCTATACCGCAGATTTTGAAGGCAGAGAGCTGGCCGGATTACAATTGTTCAACCCCCTGGAAATAAATGAAAAGACCCTGGAAGAGGGGAAAGAGCTCTATCGTATTTTTTGCCTGCAATGCCATGGCGAAAAAGGTGATGGCAAAGGAATTCTGCACACCAGCGGGAAATATGTGATACCTCCCACCAGTTTGCTGGAGGAGCGAATAGTTGCGCAACCTACCGGAGAAACCTTTCACGTAATATCTGCCGGTTGGGGTGTTATGGGAGCACATGCTTCTCTTATTACCCCCGAACAGCGTTGGAAAATTGTTGCCTTTGTAGAACAAATTATTCAGGAAAAGAACTAATACAATGGAAAATACCTACACCCCAAAAAGAAGCATGAATATTGTTTTTTCAGTACTGATACTTATAGGTATTGCTGCTGTAATTACAGGTTTTTTGACCGACGAAAAACGCACATGGGCCAACATACTGTTGAATAACTATTACTTTATTAGTTTGTCAATGGGGGCACTATTGTTTTACAGCCTTCAATTTATAACCAATTCGGGCTGGTCGGCTGTTTTGCAACGTGTACCACAGGCTCTCGGCGGATTTCTTCCGGTGGGTGCTGTTTTAATGTTGCTAATGTTCTTCGGGCTACCCCAGGTTTACGAATGGGCTCATCACGGCATTACTGAAACCGATAAGTTAATCGCCCATAAATCTCCCTTCCTGAATGTACCTTTCTTTATGATCAGAATGGTGGTTTACTTTGTTTTGTTTCTCAGCGTTGGTTTTATGCTTAGAAAATACGCCAAACTTCAGGATAAAAACAGTGACTTAAAATACTACGAGAGAAGCCGTTATTATGCACAGGTTTATATTTTCGTTGGAGCTATTTTCTTTTCCTTTGCATCGAAAGACTGGATCATGACCATAGATTCGCACTGGTATAGCACCATGTTTGGTTTCAGAAATATGATTTACAGTATGTATTACGGCACCGCGGCTATTATCCTGGTTATTCTGTTCGTCAGGTCGCAGGGATATTTAAAAGAGATAAAAGAGGCCCATTTTCATGATCTGGGCAGGTATCTTTTCCGCTTTAGCATTGTTTGGGGCTACCTTTGGTTTATGCAGTTTCTGATTATCTGGTATGCCAACATTCCGGAACTTACCGTTTATTATCAACCCAGGTTTCTGGGCGAATGGCAAATTATCTTTTATGCAGAATTGTTTCTTAATTTTGTAATTCCTTTCATAGTAATGATGAGTGATGATGTTGGGAAAAAACCCAAAGTGCTTTTAACCATTTCAATCATGCTATTAATTGGATTGTGGTTAAATATTTACATGCAGATTATGCCAGGAGCCTATGGCCCCATGATATTTGGTTTCACTGAGCTGGGAATATTTCTTGGTTATGCCGGTTTGTTTATGGGTATAGTTTTCTTTGCATTAAGCAAAGTACCACTAATACCCAAAAATCATCCCTATCTTGAAGAAAGTTTACATCATCACATTTAAAAATTTAATAATTTACTTATTACAATAAAATCAATTAAACCCTAACAATGAAAATCTTTATAATCCTGTTTTCTTTTTTCGCTTTAAGCTTTTCTACTTTTTCTCAGGCAGATTCGCAACTTCAGCTTGATCCGGAAATAGGAATCACCGAAAAACTGGATGAATACTTACCCGATGATATCGTAATCATCAATACCAACGGTGAAAGAGAGTATTTATCTGCCCTACTCGACAAGCCTACAGTTATCGCTATCGTTTATTACAGATGCCCCGGCATTTGCAGTCCTTTTATGACATCTGTTGCTGAAGTTGTTCAAAACAGCAGCCTTGAAATTGGTAAGGATTACCAGATACTTAATATTAGTTTCGACCCCACCGAGGGCCCCATGTTGTCGCTGGCCAATCAGAACAGCTACCATATGCTGGTAAAGAAAGATTTCGACCCTAATGGGTACCGCTTTTTTACCACCGATAGCCTGAATTCGCGTAAACTTACTGAAGCTGTTGGTTTTAATTACAAACGTCAGGGTCTTGATTTCGTGCATACATCAGCCATGATTTTTGTGAGCGATGAAGGAAAAATCACAAGATATCTTCATGGTACATACTTCCTTCCCATGGATTTAAAACTGGCTGTTGTGGAAACCGCACAGGGAAAATCGGGCCCATCAATGAGCAGAGTCCTTTCATATTGCTACTCTTATGATCCGCAAGGTCAGGCATATGTTTTTAATGTTACCAAAGTAGCGGGCACAATTATAATATTTTTTGCATTAACCATCTTTCTTTTTCTGGTCCTGAAACCCAAAAAACAAAAGGTACAGAATTAATTTACTTTCAATTTTTCAATATGTCTGAAACAAATACTACAAATCAACACGTCAGTTTCCTTAAATACCAGGGAAAATACAAAGGGCTACTGGGTTGGATTTTAAGCACCGACCACAAGCGGGTTGGGCTGTTATACCTTTACACTATGCTGGTGTTCTTTTCTACCGCTGCCATTCTGGGGCTACTCATGAAACTGGAGTTAATTGCTCCAGGAATGACCATTATGGGCCCACAAACTTACAATGCTATGTTTACAGTGCACGGTATCATCATGATTTTCATTATTGTGGTACCCGGATTACCCGCCGTTTTTGGAAATTTCTTTTTGCCACTAATGATCGGTGCCAAAGATGTAGCATTTCCAAGGTTGAATCTTTTATCCTGGTGGGTTTATGTAATTGGTATTCTAACTGTACTTTCATCACAATTTATTGGTGGATGGCCTGATACAGGATGGACTTTCTATGCCCCCTATAGTTTCAGAACACCTGTAAATATTTTGCCCGCTTTATTTGGCGCGTTTATATTGGGCTTTTCATCTATTCTTACCGGAATTAATTTTATTGTTACCATGCACCGTATGCGTTGCCCCGGTATGACCTGGTTTAAAATGCCTTTATTCCCCTGGACTTTATACGCCACTGCATGGATTCAGGTTCTTGCTACCCCAGTTATTGGAATTACACTGCTCCTTACAGTTATGGAACGTGTTATGGGGGTTGGGATTTTTAATCCTGCGATGGGTGGAGACCCCATTCTGTATCAACACCTTTTCTGGATTTATTCGCACCCCGCAGTATATATCATGATTTTGCCTGGAATGGGTGTTATCAGTGAAATTTTACCCGTTTTCTCAAGAAAAAGAATTTACGGATATAAAGCCATAGTTCTGTCATCACTGGCTATTGCCTTTGTTGGATATTTCGTTTGGGGACACCATATGTTTACATCGGGTATGAGCGGAAGAGCATTGTATGCCTTTAGTTTTCTTACCTTCCTGGTGGCTATCCCATCAGCCATAAAGGTGTTTAACTGGGTTTCTACCATGTATAAAGGGTCTTTAAATTTGCAAACACCTTTTTATTGGGCAGTTTCATTTATTTTCGTTTTTATGATTGGTGGATTAACCGGCCTTGTTTTGGGATCATTGGCAACTAACGTACATGTGCATGACACACACTTTGTTGTAGCCCACTTTCACTTTATTGTTTTTGGAGGAACAGGATTTTCTTTCATGGCTGCCCTTCACTATTGGTTTCCGAAAATGTTTGGAAGAATGTATGACAGAACCTGGGCAAATACTGGTTGGGTAATATTCTTTTCCGGCTTCTTAACATTATATCTCCCAATGTTTTATCTGGGCATTTTAGGCATGCCCCGCCGATATTATGATTACCTCCCCGAGTTTCATGGCGGAAATATCATTTCATCGCTGGGAGCCATTGCTATGATAGCTGGTATCCTAATCGTTTTTGTGAATCTGATACGGTCATCGCGTCACGGTGAAAAGGTAACTGAAAAAAATCCATGGGGTGGCAGAACTCTGGAGTGGCAAACAGACACCCCTCCTACCCTTGAAAACTGGGAAACAGAACCTACAGTAACAGAACAACCTTACGAATACAAATAAGAAACCCCCTATGGAAAAAATTACAGAACATACTGCACACGTTCACCGGGATGATGAAGGCGATAAGCTCGGCATGTGGTTGTTTATTTTCACAGAATTACTTTTATTTGGAATGCTCTTCCTTATTTATGCTGTTTACCGTTACAAAAACCCCGTGGCTTTCCAACTGGGTGGTGAAGAACTCGATGTTTTTCTGGGAACCCTAAATACGGTTATTCTTTTAATTAGTTCTGCTACTGTTGCTATGTCTATTACAGCCATGCAGAAAGGAGAGAAAACCAAGGCTTTGATATTACTGGGAACAACACTTTTTATTGCAGTAGTCTTCCTAATTAACAAATGGTTTGAATGGGGTGCAAAAATTGATTATGGTTTGTATCCCAACTCTGAAAACCTCTTGGAACTCGGTCATGGCACCACTTTATTTTTTGGTTTGTATTACGTAATGTCTGGCATACATGCCCTTCACATTCTAATAGGAATAGGTTTATTTGTTTTTGTTTACCGGCAGATAATGGTAAATAAAATCAATAAGACAGATTATGTCTGGCTGGAAAATGTAGGCCTGTATTGGCACCTTGTAGATTTAATCTGGATTTTCTTATTCCCATTGTTCTACCTAATACATTAAAAACATTAAGACATGAGTCAGGAAAAACAACATATATCAAGCTATACAAGCCATTTTGTGGTTTTGATTACATTAATTATTCTAACAGGTATAAGTGTAGCCGTTACGCGTGTGGAAATGGGCCCCCTTAATACCCTTGTTGCTATGATAATTGCCGGAGCTAAAGCATCTGTGGTGCTTGCATGGTTTATGCATCTTAAATTCGACAATAAGCTCTTTGCAATTTTTACAGCCCTGGTGCTGGTTATTTTTTTACTGGTACTTTACGTTACCTTTTTTGATTACTCATACAGATAAATATACGATATGATCTTAGGAGCTTCAACTTTTGTAGAAGGCGTTGACAATGCTTTCATTTTAATTTTAGCCTTTTCTTTCTTTTTCCTTATTGCGATAACAGGCCTTATAATCTACTTTATATGGCGTTATAACAACAAAAGAAATCCGAAGGCAACCCAGATTAAAGATAGTATTTCACTAGAATTAACCTGGACGATAATCCCCATATTCCTTGTTTTGGGAATGTTTTATTACGGTTATGTTGGTTGGATACCCATGAAAAGGCCACCTGAAGAAGGTTTAAAGGTAACTGCCAATGCCCGTATGTGGAGTTTTTCATTTCAATACGAAAATGGCCGTACAAGCGATAAGCTTTATGTTCCTGTTGATTCAGCTGTTATTATAAGACTAAATGCCCTTGATGTTCTTCACTCATTTTATATTCCGGCTTTCAGAGTTAAAGAAGATATGGTACCTGGCCTGACAAATAACAGAACCTGGTTCGAAGCAACCAAAACAGGTACATATAACCTTTTCTGCACAGAGTATTGCGGTTTGCAACACTCCTATATGCTAAGCGAAGTTGTGGTAATGGAAAAGGAAGAGTTTAAAATCTGGTACGAGGATACAACGGCTGTTGCAGCTGTGGCTCCGGAAGGTGCCAATATGGCCCTGTTGGGAAGGCAGTTATTACAATCAAAGGGATGCATTGCCTGTCATTCATTAGATGGAAGAGACCTCGTTGGTCCTACTTATAAAGATGCATGGGGAACTATGGTAAATGTAGTTACAGATGGTCAATCCCGCCAGGTTACCTATGATGATGAGTACGTTATACGTTCAATATATGAGCCTGATTATGATATCCATGAAGGTTACAGACCCGGTCAAATGCTTTCTTATGAAGGGGAATTATCTGATCAGGATATTGAAATGATTATTGAATTTCTTAAAACACTGGCCCCCTAAAACTAGTAATAACGCTGATTTTAATTATTAACGTTGAAAGGCCTTAAACCCTATATAGCGCTTACAAAACCCATAATTACCCTATCTGTTGGATTTTCAGCGCTTACCGGCTACTTATTAATGTCTAAAACGTTTTTAAGTGAATGGATTTTCACCTATTTGGGAGTTCTTTTTATTGCCGCCGGCTCATCTGCACTAAATCAAATACAGGAAAAGCGCTTTGACAGTGCAATGGAAAGAACCCATAACAGGCCTTTACCCGCCGGTAAAATCAGTAGCTTGAATGCTGTTTCATGGGCTATTTTTCTTTCCCTTTCCGGTTTTCTTACCCTATTGATATTCACTACACTGCCGGCAGCAATACTGGCAGTTATTACACTTGTTTGGTACAACCTGGTTTACACACCTATGAAAAGAATTACTCCATGGGCTATAATTCCAGGTGCTTTTGTTGGTGCTTTACCTCCACTAATTGGCTGGACAGCAGCAGGGGGCGATTTAACAGATCAAAAGATTATATTTCTTTCAACCTTTTTTTTTGTGGGCCAGATACCCCACTTCTGGCTTATTTTATTGAAACACGGCAAAGACTACCACCGGGCTGGGTTTCCATCTATAACCAATCTGTTTAGTAATACCCAAATTTCGAGGTTAACCTTTACCTGGACCGCAGCTACTGCAGCTACTGCAATAATGCTGGCGGTATTTAAAATTATCCGATCTGATTTATTTTCTGCTCTAATTATAATAATATCTATTGTACTAATCATATTGTCTTCATTCTGGCCGGGTTTCAAAAACCCCAAACACGTAAACCGGGCTTTTATAATTATGAATACCTATTTCCTATTTGTTATGCTAATCATAATAGGGGATGCTACTTTATATTAAATTATTGAAAAGAATCAGTTTTTTTCGATAAATTGCGCTTTTCTTTTTCATGGTAATATTCTTTTTTGTTACTTTTGAATTATTCAACATAAAGCACATATAATAATATAAAACCATGGTATTTTTCTTTTTTAGCTTTTTAGCATCACTTTTTGGGGGCATTACAGCAGGCTCATTAATTAATATTTCGGCCTTTACTCCATCATTAAATGTAGCAGGTCCACTATCAGCTGTAATTTCTTTTTGGCCATTTATCATAGTTTTCTCTCTACTTTTGCTGGCTGTTCTGTGGTTTCAAACCATTAAAAATTTGCGAAACAAAAAAACCCAGGCCGCAAAAAGAACCAGACAAACCGGTATGCCCGTTCTTATTTTAGCTGTTGCTACAGTTTTTGTTATTCTCCTGGCTTTTACCCCTTATCTTATCAGTATGTATACAGATAACATTGAAAAGGAATTGGTTATTTCTGAAGAAAACCGGGTAGAATCAACTCTTACCGTACATGGCATGACCTGTACCGGATGCGAAAGCCTTATAAACAGGAAAGTTGGAGAGATTAAAGGGGTAGAAAGCGTTGTTTCTTCTCATACTGCCGAAGAAGTAACAATTGTTTATGATAAATCCAGAGTTACGCCTGAAATGATTACACAGGCAATTGAAAATTCAGGTTATAAGGTTATCTCTGAAGAATAGATTTTCAATTGTTAAAAAGTAATTTTTACACCTTTTGAAGCATAAGCTATTATTTCCTTATTATTTATTCGCTTATCCTTGATTTTATTGGCTTAAAAGCTGGGATTTTTATTTAGCTATCCAAAAAAATCTTATATTTGCAGGCCTTTACATTAAGTTAACTTTTTATTAAAATTAAGTTAACAAGGGTTGTTAAATCATACACAACGCAGCAAATATTATCCAGTGAAATCAAAGAAAATACTTTTTTGGCTACCATTAATTTTTCTCGTATATCCATTATCTGTTTTTTTAAAAAGCTTTGAATTAACCTATTCCATCTCATCAAAAGCCATAATACATCCTGCTGAAGAATGGAGTCTTTTGCGTTCTGAGAATGGAACCCTTATCAATAGTTTAAAGGATTACCGCTACAATAGTATCAAGGAATATTCTATTACAGAATTTCAAAGAGGAGATCACGCCAAATTCTTTATACTTCCGGGCATATTAGAAAAAGAGTATTTACAAAAGGGAGATACTGTAGGCATGATGATTTCTCAATATGAGAAAACAAATATTATTGAATTGCAGGGGGAGTTGCTCACTCAAAAAAAACTTCTTGAAGTATATAAAAGCGGCGAAAAGCCAGAAAATCTTGAAATTGCAAATGAGCAAAAAGTACTGGCAAGTCAGGAATTGGAAATACAGGAAAGAATAACTGAAAGAACCCGTGCTCTTTATGAAAGAGGATACATTTCTGTTGAAGAATATGAGATTTCTCAAAATGAATTTAATATCAAAAAACAAAATTATCTTATTGCAGAAAGTACTTATAACGCCTTATCAAGTGGAGCAAAAAAAGAAGAAATTGAATATATCGAAACAAATATAAGATCATTAGAATCAAGACTTGAACATCTTCAAAATTTAATCAATAATTTTACTATAATTTGCCCAATTGATGGCAAACTCATAAAAGATCAAAGAGTTATAATAGGATATGATGCAATCTTAAAAGTTGCTGATATTAGTAAATTTGTTCTGCTTATTCCTATCGATCCATATAATATTTCCAATTTATTTATTGGCCAGAAGGTATTATTTGATGACCCTTCAGGAAAAAACTCCTACAGTTCAGAGATAGTTTCTATTGACAACTCAGTGCAACAATCATTAGACGGAAAACAAAGGATTTTTGTAACTGCTGTGACATCCGCCCTGCCAGAGAACCATAGGGTATACCCTAACATGATGGTAGATGTAACAATTGAATCAGAAGCAATCTCGCTATTCAATTATATTTCAAGGTTAATAAACGAAATTTATAATAATTAATTAATGCTTCGTTACGAGAAAAAATATCTGGTGCCTTATTCATTCTTAAACAGGTTGAGAGATCGTATTCAACCCTTCGTTAAGGCAGATAAATACGGGCATAACGCGAATTTTCCCTACCCACAATATACAGTTAGAAGCATTTATCTGGATACGCAAAACCTTGATTGTCATAGTGAAAAAATAGAAGGAGTTGAACTAAGAAAAAAATTCAGGATCAGAACTTATAATAATTCATCACCCGATAATATTGCAATTTTCGAAATTAAACGTAAAATTGAAAACCGAATTCAGAAATATAAAGCCATTTCGAAATTCAAGCATGTTGAAGCCATAATGGAAACCTGCGATATTACAAGGTATTTTAATAATGAAAGAAACCAGAGAAGCCTTGAAGATGCACAAAAATTCTTCTTCCATGTTAAGAAAAATAATTTAAATCCAACAGTGCTTATTACCTATGAAAGAGAAGCTTATCAAGGATTATTAGATTGCGGAATACGTATTACGTTTGATAAAAATATAAGAAGTTTAATTTACCCACACTATAATGAATTATATCGTGAAGAAGGATTAAAACACCTTTTCCCGCGGCATTTTATACTGGAAATAAAATATTTTACCGATGAAATGCCATCATGGGCAAAATCTGTATTACAGGAATTTCGGCTTCGTAACGATGCATTATCAAAATACACCATCGGATATGATATACATTCACCACAACATTTTTTTAACTATTAGTAAACTATGATAGAAGACTATCAAACCCTTTTTGTATTCACCATTACAGCAAAAGATGTTATTGCAAATATTATAGTTGCTATGATATGTGGATTTTCTATTGCTTTTCTTTATAAATATACTTATTCTGGGCTTAACTACTCATCAGCCTTTACTGTTTCTCTTATCATGTTAACCATGATAACGGCTGTTGTAATTATGGTTATTGGAAATAATCTGGCCAGGGCTTTTGGTATGGTTGGGGCAATGTCTATTATACGGTTCAGAACTGCTGTTAAGGACGCATCAGATATTATGTTTATCTTTTTTGCCTTAACTATTGGTTTAGCTTCAGGTGTAAAGCTTTACTCCATTGCCTTTATGGGCACAATTGTAATTGGTTTTGTGTACTACATTATAAGCAAAATGAATTTCGCTTTACCTACAAAGCGAGAGTTTTTAATGCAAATAATTTCTAAAGAAAACTCCACCTTAGACAATCCCTTTGGAGAAACTTTATCAAAATACTGCCGAAAATACAAGCTGGTAAATATCAAAACGATGGGTGAACCAGATAATCTTTTAATGGAGTTTTCTTACTACATAACTTTGAAAAACGAATCAAAAGGAGCTGGTCTTATAAAGGAAATAAAAGATATGCAAGGTGTTACTCAATCGAATTTATTCTTTGATGAAACATCATAATCTGAAAAATAAATTTGAATCCGATAATATTATTATCTTCCTTCCTCACTTATTATTGAAGTACAAATTGCCCTGTAGTTTCTGTGTGAGTTCTTCATAGGTTATAGGCTGATAATCGCGGGTAACATAGAAATTTCTGCCACCCACAAACAATCTTTTGTTAATTGACTGGGCTTCGTAACGAATATTAAGTTGTCCAACCCTTATTTCATATTCAAGCATAAGGCCAGGTATCTCATTATAGGGCAAATCGAAATTAAAGGCAGCACCAGGAATGTCATTGGTGTAGTAAATTTCTGACTCATATTCTATTCCAGACATATCTGTTGCACGTGCAATTACCTTTCGACAGGAATAGCCCAGAATTTCTTTTGTTTCATTGGTAAATTCAAGCTCTGGCTGTGGCATATTACGCAGGGCGTTCTGAATTTCCTGGTTTTGCTTTTTAATAACATATTTCTCTTGCATTATCTCTAACATAGTAGAAACTTCATTGGTATTGCCGTCAGCTACTTTTATTTGAAATAATGCGGAATTCTCGCCACTCAATTCTGTACGCAATAAGTTATTTTTAGTAAGTATTACTGCTTTTACCGGTAGTTGCTGTAATTCGGCAAGGTCGACATTACTACCAGGATAGGAAATATTGTATATAATTTTTCCTTTAAAGGGCCGTTGACTAACTGCCTGTTCAATAATGCCCACCCAAAAAACAACGGCTAATAAGGGGTACAAAAGATTAAAATTAGACTTCATTGCAATGAAATTTTTGGTTTAACTATAATATTTTATACGGATAAAAAAACTCATTGTTTCAATATCCAAGTGTTTTCAGCATTGATTTGTAGCTTTGCTCTTTGGCAAATAGTTTTGTAGAGTACTCACCATCAATATCCCGGTCAATAATTACCATTTTTGGAGCAGGAATAAGACAATGTTGTATTCCGCCAAATCCACCCAAACTTTCCTGATATGCTCCTGTATGAAACATTCCGATAAATTGAGTATCACCTTCTATAATTTTGGGTAAAAATACTGCATTGGCATGCGACTCGGCATTATAATAATCCTGGCTATCGCAGGTTAAACCACCGATATTTACCCGTTGATATTCATAATCCCAGTTATTAATTGCTAAAAGGATAAAACGTTGCTTCATTGCCCATATATCTGGCAATGTAGTCATAAAACTGCTATCAATCATATTCCATAGCTCCCTGTCGTTTTGCTGCTTCTGGTCAAGAATTGAATACAAGACTGCACCACTTTCTCCCACTGTAAAGCTTCCAAACTCTGTAAAAATATCCGGCTCCGGAACATCATTCTGTTGACAAATATTTTTGATCTGTGCAACTATTTCTTCGGTCATATATTCATAATCATACTCAAACCCAAGAGAATTCTTAACAGGAAAACCACCACCAATATTGAGAGTATCGAGCTCTGGACATATTTTTTTAAGATCGCAATAAACGTTCACACATTTTTGAAGCTCATTCCAATAATAAGCAGTATCTCTTATACCTGTATTAATAAAAAAGTGTAGCATCTTAAGATCAAACTGCGGATTATTTTTAATTTTTTCAAGATAGTAGGGTACAACATCATTATATCTAATTCCCAGGCGTGAAGTATAGAATTCAAACAAGGGCTCCTCTTCAGAAGCTATCCGTATTCCCAATTTGCATTTTTTACCTTTTTCCAGCTGTTGGTTATAATAATCAAACTCTCTCTTATTATCGATAACAGGGATGGTATTCTCAAAGCCACTATTTATAAGCTCACTGATTTTTTGAGTATAAAATGGCCTTTTAAATCCATTACAAACAATGTATTTACTTTTATCAATTAATCCGGTTTGATAAAGCTCTTCAATAATATGAAGATCAAAAGCAGAAGATGTTTCAAGATGTATATCATTTTTTAAGACTTCTTCAAGTACAAAGGAAAAATGTGAACTTTTTGTACAGTAGCAATAATGGTAGCTACCTTTGTAATCTACTTTGGCCATTGCCACATGAAAAAGCCTTTTGGCTTTTTGTATCTGCTGGCTTATCTTGGGTAAGTAACTGATTTTTAATGGCGTACCATACTGCTTTATCACATCCATAAGGCAGATATCGTGAAAATATAGTTCGTTATCAATTACCTTGAATTCTTCTTGAGGAAACTCAAAAGTTTGTTCAATTAGATCGATATACTTATTCTTCATTAGAACACTTAAGTTTTAAAAATTCATGTTTAAAATTTAACCTTGGGATTTTCTCATCTTTTCTTTATATACGAAAATCGCACTTTGTTATTAAGGTGTAAATGTAACTAATTTGAATTACATTTTTATTTTCTATTTGAATAAAATAAATAACTCAACTTATTGATATTTTCTTTCATGAACGGCTTAATCCATTGGTAAAATAGCTCAACCAACATAAAAGAGAATAGCAATTGGAGTAAAATAAATCAGATTTTCTATGAAAAAGTAACTTACTCCAATTGCTATAATATTGAAAAAAATGATGATATTATTTTATAATTCTGAAGGTTTTATCGAATCTTATTTTATTAATAAAGGATTTATTCTTGTCAAGAGATAACCATACAAACATTGCTCTTCCAACCACATGATTTTCAGGCACAAAACCCCAGTAACGTGAGTCAGCTGAATTATGGCGATTGTCTCCAACCAGCCAGTAATAGTCCAATTGAAAGGTATAGGTATCTGTTTCTTCTCCATTAATAAATATTTTTCCATCCACAACATCTAATTCATTCCCTTCATAGGCCTCTATAATTCTTTCCCATAACATAATGTTATTGGCATTAAGTGCTATCTGTGTTCCTTTTTTGGGTATGTAGAGTGGTCCGAAGTTATCTTCATTCCATGGATAATTTACGTGATAGGGAAAGATATGTTTTTCATGAAAATTAGCTGGTTTTACAATTTTTCGAACCTGTTGAATAACAGCTTCCCCTTCCAGTATTTTAGCTACTTCGTCTGTCATGGGTATAACATATTCTGAATTACTAACCATACGGGCTTCTGTAATATCCAGCCGATCGAGAATACGTGGATGCAACCGGGAACCATCAGTTATAACATGATAATTGTATTGTATTTGTCCTACAATGGGCAAAGATTTCCCATTGATAAAAACTTCTCCATCAATAAACTGAACCGTATCACCGGGTATGCCAACACATCTTTTTATAAAATTCTCTCTTTTATCAACTGGTCGGGCAGTAATTTCTCCGAAACGCTCAGGGTTATCCAGTACTGTTTCTCTTCCGTATTCCCTGACAAGACTATGGTAGCTAACATTGCTCTGAAGCTTTACACTTAGAGTATCCCCATCAGGATAATTAAATACTACCACATCATTATTAGTAATAGAACGAAAGCCTGGGAAACGATAATATGGGAGTTTTACCCATTCAACATAAGATTTTACAGATTCTGTAAGTGGCATTGTATGATGGGCAAAAGGAAATGCAATAGGAGTTAACGGAACTCGCGGACCAAAAGTCATTTTACTTACAAAGAGGTAATCGCCTACCAGTAAAGATTTCTCCATCGAAGACGTCGGTATGGTATAAGCTTCAATAAAAAATGTTCTTATAAGGGTAGCAGCAATAACAGCAAAGATCATAGCATCTGCCCACTCTCTGAAGCCACTCTTTTTTACAACAGGGAGTTTATCAGGATCGGTATAGGTTTCTTTGGGAGAAAATCCAAGATAAGGTAGGAAAAAGAAAGGAAATAATACTCCAAGAGCCTGCTCACCCAGTCCATCTTTGCGAAAACACTTCAATGTTTCAACTACCATTAAAAGCAGAGTAAAAACATTTATAAAAGGAATAATAATAAATAAATACCACCAAAGAGGCTTTTTGATAATTTTTAACCAAACGTAAAAATTATATAAAGGTATAATTGCCTCCCAACCCTTTCTGCCAGCCTTATCAAAAATTTTCCATAAACCGGCAAGGCTAAGAATAAAAAATAAAATGCTCAAAATCATGTAGATACTCATATAATTTGTTATTAAAGTTTTAATAGATCGCCCATTGTAAATATTCCTTTTCGTCCTGGCAGCCATTTAGCCGCCATTAAAGCTCCATGTGCAAAACCTTCGCGGTTGTTAGCCTTATGCATAATAGTAATTGAATCAACTTCAGAGTGATATATCATTTTATGAATCCCTGTAACACCTTCGATTCTCTTCGATTCAACTGATATTTGATTTTTCGTAGGATTTTTATCTGCAAACTTCCAACCTTTATAATCTGGATTTACTTTCAGTATATCATTTATCATGGTAATAGCTGTGCCACTGGGGGCATCTAGTTTTTGAGTATGGTGGGTTTCTTCCAGATGACCTCTGTAATCATGATATCCATGCATAAGATCTGCAAGATATCTGTTTAGGGCAAAAAAAAGATTTACTCCAACGCTAAAATTTGACGCATAAAATAAACTTCCATTACACCCGGAGCAATATTGCTCAATTTCGGCAAGAGAATTCAGCCAGCCGGTTGTTCCGGTAACTGTGGGTACATTCATATCAAGCAATCTTTTAATGTTACTTATCACAACATCGGGGGTAGTAAATTCGATAGCAACATCGGCATTTCTAATCTGTTGATCGTATTTTTTCCAGTCATCCTGGTTATCCACAATAGCCACAACCTGGTAATTACAATCACGGGCAAACTTCTCTATTTCTTTGCCCATCTTGCCGTACCCGATTATAGCAATTTTAAAAGGATTCTTCATGGGTTAATTAAAATTTAAATGAAAATTTTAGTCCTGCCACCGGGGTCTGATGCTTTAATAAACTACTTTGATGAGAAACAGGAATTACTGTAGGCCTGATTTTCATAGTGAGATCTTCTCCAACATCAAAATCCAGCAAATGAGCATCAACAGTTGCATCAAGAATATTGAGCAGGTAAATAGCGGCAGCTGATATATAGGTTATTTCAAGATTTCGCTGGTAATACTTCGTAGCTCGTTCGAGCTGATCTGTTGAATATGCTGGAAAATCATCTATTGTATTGGGGTTTCCATCGACTCTTGCCACCCAGGCCCTTCTGAATTCCTGATATCGGCTATTATTAAATTCAAGAAAGTAAATGACAGCACCAAAACCAGCATAAACAAAAGGCACCTTCCAATACTTTTTATTGTAAATTTGACCAAGTCCGGGCAAAGTTGCAGAAAGCATTGCTGCCCGCTGTGGCGAATGTTTTTTTTCAGGCTCATATTCAACTTCCAAATCATCCCCATTATCAGGGATTGAATCATTGCCATTTATCATCTGGTTTTGCTGTTGGGGCAAAGGAAGTACCGAATCATTTTGATTGTTGGATAATTGGGAAAAGCTTAAGACGGGAAAAATGAATAGCAAAACAACCAATAGAAAGATTCCTGCAAATTGCTTTCTTAAGAATATTTTTTGATAATACAATGAATGCTTTTCAGCAAATAGACCCATTTTGTAAACAATTGCATGTATTAATCATCTTTTCTGACCAGTTTAAGAATGCGTTCAAGATCTTCTCCCGATGAAAAATTTATTACAATACTACCTTTTCCACCGGCTCTGGTTTTTATCTGAACCTTAGAACCATAAAATGATGATAATGATTTTTGTAAATCAATATAACGTGAATTATCCGGTTTTTGTATATGAAGTTTTACCGAAGGTCTTTCTTCATCGGATGTTGTTTCATTAATTGTTTTCACAATTTCTTCAACATCTCTAACAGTTAAGCCTTGTGCAATAATATCCTGATAAATTTCGAGCTGGGTTACAACATTTTCAATGGCTAATAATGCTCTTGCATGCCCGGTTGAAATAATTTCTTGTCTGAGACCTATTTGTATTTCTGCGGGTAAACGAAGTAATCTGAGCTGATTGGTTATTGACGATCTGCCTTTTCCGACCCTTTCAGCCAGCATTTCCTGGGTAAGTTTACAATCTTCTATTAATTGCTGATAACCCAGTGCTATTTCCATAGGATTAAGATTTTCTCGCTGAATATTTTCTACGATAGCCATCTCTCTCATTTGCTGGTCGTCGGCAATACGAATGTAGGCAGGAATTTCTGATAATCCTGCAAGGCTTGCAGCCTTGCATCGTCTTTCTCCTGAAATGAGTTGTAATTTACCTTCTTGTGTTTTCCTTACTGTAACTGGCTGTATTACGCCTTGTTCCTTAATCGAAGCAGCAAGTTCATTCATGGCCTGCTGATCAAAATCTGTTCTTGGCTGATATGGGTTGCTTTCAATCAGATCAATTGGTACATGTGCTACCGTACCAACAGCATGCAAATCTTTTTCAATATCGTACCTGGGCTGTATTTCATTGGCAGGTGAATCTAATAAAGCTCCCAATCCTTTTCCCAATGCTCTCTTTTTAGCGCTCATCGAATATTAATATTTTTGTCTATCTCGTCTATTTTGGTTAATTGATTGTTCTGTAAAACCTCCCTTGCCAGGTTAAGATAGTTGATAGCACCCCGGCTTTGGGCATCATGCATAATAATAGTTTCTCCAAAACTGGGGGCTTCCCCAAGTTTGGTATTACGTTGTATAATTGTATTAAAGACCAAATCCTGAAAATGGGTTCTCACTTCATCAACAACCTGATTAGAAAGCCGTAAACGATTATCATACATGGTAAGCAGTATACCTTCAATTTCGAGTTTTGGATTCAAACGTGATTGCACGATCTTAATTGTGTTTAGCAATTTCCCCAATCCTTCAAGAGCGAAATATTCACATTGAACGGGCACAATAACAGCATCGCTGGCTGTAAGAGCATTAACAGTAATAAGCCCTAATGATGGCGAGCAATCAATCAAAACAAATTCATAATCATCCTTAACACTATCAATAACCTTTTTCATAACCATCTCCCGGTTGGGCATATTGATCATTTCAATCTCAGCACCCACAAGGTCAATATGAGCAGGAATAAGATCCAGGTTGGGAGTATTGGTATTCAATAATATATTTTTCGGATCTACCTCGTCAATTATACATTCATAAATGCTGGTTTTTATTACTTTGGGATCGAAACCAACACCAGAAGTAGCGTTTGCCTGGGGATCAGCATCTATAAGCAGTGTTCTGTGTTCCAGAACGGCAAGACTGGCAGCCAGATTGATGGCTGTTGTTGTTTTACCTACACCTCCTTTTTGGTTTGCAATTGATATTACTTTACTCATAAGGTATCCAGGTTAATGATTTCTGTGGATTTTTACAATTTCTATTGTTTTAAAATCTGAAATTAAGATTACATATCAAAACTGATTTGTAATTTTTTTTGCAAAGTGCAAATTTACGATTTATAAGTGCTTAGCTAATACTTTTTTAAAAAAATTACCTAAAACTCTGTTATTGATTATATTATACATTAAAAAAAACGAGAGATGAAACAGCTGGTTTTCATCTCTCGTTTTAAAACACTTATTGGTTAGACCAAAATGTTATTCTTCAGATTTGTTTTCATCTTTGTTATCCAAATCTTCAAATTCAATATTTGTAAATTCATTCTCTTTCTTTCTTTGTTCTTCTTCTTCAATTTCTTTTAAATAAGATTCCGGGATTTTACCAGTTTTGATAAATTCAAAAGATTGGTTTATGGCAGTGTAGAATTTTTGAAAATCTTCCTGGTACAAAAACAATTTGTGCTTTTCATAAAAAAACTTTCCACTTTGCTGATCAAAACGCTTTTTACTTTCTGTTATTGTAAGATAATTTTCACCCGCCCGTGTAGATTTAACATCAAAAAAATATGTTCTTTTTCCTGCTCTTACGGCTTTTGAAAATAACTCTTCGTTGTTATAATATTTTTCTTTTTCTTCCATACTCATAGCATTTTCTCCTTTTAAGTTTGATGGCAAAAATAAAAAATCTTTTCTTCAACCTAATTGCTTTAAAATTAAACAATTCTTAATTTCTGTTAGTTGATTTTAAATTTAAATATAGTAAATATAAACGGTTTATAAAAGTTTTAATGTTGCCAGAATTTCTTTTTTGATTCACTTCTTCTTAACAATAACATATACTTAATAGTTTAAGAAAAAAGTGTTCTGCATCTAATTTATTTTTCTAATTAAGAAAGTTTTTAAAAATGAATTACTTTTGCAGTGTTTTTCAAATAAGTTTTTATTTATCGGTCAAAAATAAAAGGAATAATTTTTCAGGTTGGCTGTAAACTAATTTTTAGTTAATTATGAATAAGATTTATTGCTTAAACATAAACCAATCCGGGTTTCCCGGAATTCGTTCCTTATAAAAGATTGATTATACCTTATGTTAAACAGAAGGCATTTGCGCGTTAAAGTTCTTCAAAGCCTATATGCGTTTTTCCAGTCAGGCAACACATCTCTTAATGCCGGAGAAAAAGAATTATTATTTGGCATTGAAAAGATTTATGATTTATATCTCTACCAGCTCAGTCTGATAGTAGAAATAGGTAACCAGGCCAAACAACTGCAACAAGAAAATAAGCTCAAACGTATACCTACCAAAGAAGACCTTAATCCAAACAAAAGATTTGTTGAAAACTCCTGCATGAGTGCTATTACGGAAAGTGTGCTCCTGAAGAAAAAATTGGAACAAAGAAAAATAACATGGCAGTCAGATTCTGAAATACCAAGGAAGATATTTCTCCAGTTTCGTGAGTCAAAAACTTATGAAGATTACATGCAGGCAAAGGATGTTGGATTTGAATCTGATCGTGAGCTGGTGCTCAAAATGCTTAAAAATTATATCTGCGAATTTGAGCTATTACACTATTTTTACGAAGAAAAATCTATTTACTGGTTAGACGATTGGGAATTAATCAATAAGATGATATTGAAAAACATTAAAATGCTCAATGGCGCCAATAATGAAGAGTTAAAGCCCATGGAGCTTTATAAGGATATTGATGATAAAAAATTCGCAATAGAACTATTCCACAAAACTATTTTGAATGACAAGGAATTTGCTCCGCTTATTGCTGCAAAGACTCAAAACTGGGATATTGATCGTATTGCGCTAATGGATGTGATAATCATGAAAATGGCATTAACTGAAATTATTAAATTTCCTGAAATACCCGTTAAGGTTTCTCTAAATGAATACATAGAGTTATCTAAAATGTATAGCACTCCTAAAAGTAAAGTATTTGTAAATGGTGTACTTGATAAACTTGTTGAAGAGCTTATCAAAACTAAACAAATTTCAAAATTTACCCACAGCTAAATTGAAGTGAAAATGAAATACTTATTCTTTTCAGGATTTTTTCTTTTATTGCTTATCGGTATGACGGTTTCGTGCAATACAAAAACAAACGAAACCAATCAGAATGCAACTGCTCCGGAACAGACTGAAAATAGTAGTCCTGAAATTAGCTTCGAAAAAACCGTGCACGACTTCGGAAAAATAATCAAAGGCGAAAGGGTTGCTTATTCGTTTCGATTTACCAATTCGGGCAACAGCCCTTTGGTTATTTCCGCAGTAAGAAGTGGTTGTGGTTGTACAGTTGGCGATTACCCTAAAGATCCGGTTAAACCCGGTAATGAAGGAAAAATAGCTGTGGTATTTAATTCCGCAGGTAGAAATGGATTTCAATCAGAATCCGTTAGAGTACTTAACAATTCTTCCGAATCAGCTTTAACACTTCGTATTACCGCTGAAGTAATTGAACAATAAAAATTCACCAATTTTATTCATAACTAAAAATTTTATTAGCATGACATTAACTCAGATTCTTTTAATGACACCTCCGGCAGAAGGTGGTGGCGGATTTGCCACATTTATTCCTTTATTATTAATCATTGTGGTATTTTATCTTTTTTTTATTCGTCCACAATTAAAAAAACAAAAGGATACCAAAAAATTCAGAGAAGCCTTGAAAAAGGGAGACAAAATTATTACTATCGGAGGAATCCATGGGAAAATTATTGAAGTACAGGAAAAAACTTTTACTGTTGAGGTAGCTCCGGAGATTAAATTTAGAATTGAAAAATCTGCCGTAGCTATGGATGGCCCTCAAGAACAACAACTGAGCGAAAACAGATAAGCAACTACAATTTAGTAACACTTTTATCCCTGCTATTTTCTCTAAATAATATGAAGCTTTGGTGCTTATATTATCATTTGAAAATTACTTCATAACTACAAGATTTTTCATCAATGAATTTTTCAAAATGGACAGACCCTGCTAGAAATCCTGAAACCAAAAGCAAGACTCTTATTTTTATTCTGTGCTTGGTCTTTAGTTTTCTAGCATGGCTGTCCATTAAGCTTTCCAGAGAGACAATCAATACCATTCCGGTAACTCTTCAAATTACCAACCTGCCAGATAGTTTAATTTTTACCCAGCAAACCGACGCAGTAATTGCTATTTCATTGCAAACAAGCGGTTTTAGGTTTTTTTCAAACCCCGTCTTTGGTAAAAACAATGCCATTGAAATAGATTTTGAATTGCTTCAGAAACCCAGAAATCAAAGTTCCAATGTTTTCTTTTATACAGCAACACAAGCTGAATTAAAATATTCGCTTCAAAACGAAATACCTGTTTCCAATATCACTGCTCAGCCTGATACAGTTTTTTTCTCAGCTATTAAAGCTTTTAAAAAAAAGGTTCCCGTTGTAGTTGATAGAAACATTCGGTTCAGGCCAGGCTTTAGACAGTATAATTTTCCTGTAATATCGCCGGATTCAGTGTATATTACAGGACCTGAATTTTTAAAAGATTCTGTAAATTTTATAAAAACCACTACCATAAGTGCAGATAATGCAGATAAAAATATTAATATAAAAGCTGGTTTAATAAATCCATTTTCCGAAAAAAACGTTAGCATATCAGAGAGTGAAGTTAATGTTAACATGCAGATAGAAGAATTTACCGAGGCTACAGTAGAACTTCCCATTTCGCTTGAGTGTAATCAAACCAGCCAGAAGTATTCGGACACTAAAATTATGTTATTCCCCGATAAGGTCACCGTTTATTATTTGGTTGCTCTTAAAGATATTTCCACAGTAAACCCATCTATGTTTAAAGTAAAAGTATTTTGTCCTGATACTTTACAGCAACAAGTTACCAGACTTCCAATTGAAATTAATGAGTACCCGGGGCTTGTAGAAATAATTCGTTTAAGACCTTCAGAAGTAGAATATGTGTGGATTACCCAATAATATAGCTCAATAATTTTATGCTTAAAATTGCAATAACAGGAAATATGGGTAGCGGAAAATCTTCGGTTTGTAAAGTTTTTGAAACTTTAGGAGCCCCTGTTTTTTATGCAGATAAAGAAGCAAAAAACATTTATTATCAGGAACAAATTAAATCTATTTTAAAGAAAAAATTTGGACCCCATATCTATTTATCTAATGGAGATCTTAACACCAAAAATTTAGCATCAATTATTTTTAGGGATGAAAAAGCCTTGAAGTTCATCAACAACCTTATTCACCCCAGAGTTTATGATCTTTTTAACCAATGGGTTTTACAAAAAATAAATGCAAAATATTGCATACAGGAATCAGCCCTTACCTTCGAAACGGGTAATTACAAACTTTTTGACAAAACAATTCTTGTATATGCTCCTGATGAAATGCTGAAAGATCGGATAATAAAACGCGACAATTACACGCAAAAGCAAGCAGAAGAAAGACTTTCTAAACAAATGTCACAAAAGGAAAAAAAGAAAATGGCAAACTTTCTTATTACAAACGATAATTCCCGACTTATTATACCACAGATTATTAAATTACATGAAATGTTTTCTAATCCTAAATAATGAGATAGCCTTTGTAAGGGTACAAAAATTAAGCATAATAAAACCGATGAATTAAAGATAAAATAGTATTTTTGAAGCCATAAAATGATTCGAATAAATAATAAAAGCTGTCTATTTAGGCCCTACAGAAAAAGTTTTAGTGAATACAAAGCGAAGCCATATATAAGTTCTATGAGCTTCAGGCAACCAAACAGATGATGAACTAAAACCTAACGATATATCATAGCAAATTTTTTCGAATAATGGATTAATAATCCTTACACCTTATATCTAAAGAATTAATACAATAAATTAATGGGTAGCATGCTGAGTGTTTTTCAGTAGGGTCTGCCTAAAAGTCTAAATATTATCTAAAAACAAAGCGAATAATGAGCGTTTTAGTAAACAATAAATCAAAAGTTATTGTACAGGGTTTTACCGGATCAGAAGGTACTTTCCATGCAAGTCAGATGAAAGAATATGGTACACAGGTAGTGGGTGGTGTAACTCCGGGAAAGGGCGGTAGTAAGCATCTTGATCTGCCCGTATTCGATAGGGTTGACGAAGCAGTTGCAAAAACAGGAGCTGACGTAAGCGTTATTTTTGTACCCCCTCCATTTGCTGCTGATGCCATAATGGAAGCGGCAGATGCAGGAATTAAGGTTATTGTGTGTATTACAGAAGGGATTCCGGTAAACGATATGGTAACGGTAAAAGAATTTATTAAGTCTAAAGATTGCCGTTTGATAGGCCCCAATTGTCCGGGTGTTATAACACCCGGTGAATGCAAAGTTGGAATTATGCCTGGCTTTATCCACAACCCCGGAAAAATAGGCATTGTATCACGCTCTGGTACATTAACCTATGAAGCTGTAGACCAGGTTACAAAAGCCGGGATGGGTCAATCTACATGTATTGGTATTGGTGGAGATCCTATTGTGGGAACTACTACAAAAGATGCCGTTGAGTTACTCATGAACGACCCAGACACAGAAGGGATTATAATGATTGGAGAGATTGGAGGAAGCATGGAAGCAGAAGCAGCATATTATATTCGTGATTTTGGAACAAAACCTGTTGTCAGTTTTATTGCCGGCGCTACTGCCCCTAAAGGCAGAACCATGGGACATGCCGGAGCCATAATTGGTGGGAAAGATGATACTGCCGAAGCAAAAAAAGAGATATTAACAGCTTGTGGTGTAACCTACGTCGATTCACCAGCTGATATTGGTATTACCATGAAAAAAGTACTAGACCAGCAAGTTAAATAATTATTATCTGAAAGAAAACTAATCATTAGCTTTGATTTGCATACCTTGTAAAGGGGATGATGGTCTGGGTGGCAAAATCCCCTTTCAAATATTTAAAGTAACCGGTAATAGCAATCATGGCCGCATTATCGGTGCTATATTCAAGTTTCGGGATATATACCTTCCATCCTGATTTTTCACTTTCATCCAACATTGCTTGTCTTAATCCAGAATTAGCAGATACACCACCTGCAATAGCAACTTGTTTAATACCAGTTTCACTGACTGCTTTACGTAATTTTTTCATCAGTATTTCTATTATGGTATATTGTATCGAAGCACTCAAATCTACTTTATTCTTTTCAATAAAATTAGAATCTTCTTTTAACTGGTCGCGCAAAAAATACAAGATTGAAGTTTTTAACCCACTAAAAGAGAAGTCCAGTCCCGGAATATTGGGATGCGGAAATTTAAATGCACCAACATCACCCTGGCCAGCCAATTTATCTATTAATGGGCCTCCCGGGTATGGTAATCCCATTATCTTCGCAGCTTTATCAAAAGCTTCACCGGCTGCATCATCTATTGTTTGTCCAATAACCTGCATAGCAAAATAATCACGAATCAGCACAATCTGGGTATGTCCGCCTGAAACCGTAAGACACAGAAATGGAAATTCCGGATTTGCCGGTTGCTTTTCGTCATCTATAAAATGTGCAAGAATATGAGCGTGCATGTGGTTTACTTCAATTAAAGGAATACCCAGCGACATAGAAAATCCCTTGGCGAAAGATGCTCCTACCAGCAGTGAACCAAGTAATCCAGGGCCATTAGTAAAAGCAATAGCATGAATTTGTTTTTTAGTTATATTTGCAGCGTTTAAAGCCCTGTGAACCACAGGAATAATATTTTGTTGATGGGCCCGAGATGCAAGCTCTGGTACAACACCACCATAAAATTTGTGAACATCTTGATTAGCAATGACATTGGCAAGAATTTTGGTATTTTTAAGCACAGCTGCTGAAGTGTCATCGCATGAGGATTCTATTCCCAATATGTATGTATCCATGTATCTTGATTAACAACCAATTCGAAAAAAAACATTAAATAATAAGGAAGCAAAGATATTAAAAAAACGCCTTTCATAGTATCGATCACAGTACTGGTAATGTTACTGATACCTACCCTGGCCTATCTTACATTACGTTCTTCTGCATTTCAAACCTACCTGGCAAGGCAGGCTACAAACTATTTATCTAAAGAATTGGGAGCAGAAATCAGTGTTGAAGGAGTGAATATTGCAGGATTCCTTGATATTGTTCTGGAAAATGTTTCCATTAAGGACGAGCAGAAAAATCACTTATTATCAAGCAGAAAAGTAATAATTGATCTGAACCGGCTATCTACTTCCAACAAATATTTATTCATTGATAAAATAAGATTCGATCAGGCTCATGTAAATTCAATAAAATATGCCAACCAAAACGAATTTAATTTTGGATTTTTAATCGATTACTTCAACAAAGATAATTCCAACGATACAATCCGGCTTCCCGGATGGGATGTTATAGTAAGATCTTTCCAATTTACAGAATCATCTTTCCAACACGAAAATCAAAATGTAGAACTCAATACAACAGGTTTCGACTTCAACCATTTTAAATTTAATAATATAGCTATCGATGTTAGAGACATCATGTTTGAAAATGATACTCTTACGGCTTCATTAAGAGAATTATCTTTTGAAGAATCTAATGGTTTTCAGCTCAAAGAGTTGGCATCTGAAATATTATTTTATCCAACGGGAGGTTCTATCGATAGCATAAGATTAAAAAGCCAGCAAAGCCTTTTAAACTTAAATATATCAATGGAATACGATGGTTATAAATCCTTTGCAAACATAATTAATGATGTTACGTTTGATCTCAAATTTAAGCCATCAAAAGTTTCTCTGTATGAAATTGGTTATTTTCTTCCATCAGTATTTGGAATTACAGGAAATATTGATGTTAATGGTACACTTTCTGGAAAAATAAGTAGTTTAAGAGGAAAAGATTTATATCTGAAATATGGTACTTTTTCTCAATTCAGAGGCGATTTTTATCTAACAGGTTTGCCAGACATACAAGAGACTTTTATCAATATAAACGTAAACAGGTTTTCTACCCATTTATCAGATTTAAGAAACTTTCAGTTACCCAAAAATTTATCGGGCAGGTATCTGGAATTACCCACGGATCTTGAAAACATTGGAATAGCTACCTTTTCTGGCACCTTTACCGGGTTTATCTATGACTTTGTAGCCAATGGGCAGTTTAACTCTGCTTTGGGTGGCATGTCAACCAACCTTGCAATTATTTCAAAAAATGATTTCCGCGATATTTCATACAGGGGGAGCATTAACAGCCGGGGATTTAACCTGGGAGCATTTCTCAATGATAACCAAAACTTTGGAAATATTGCTCTTTCTGCAAACATTGATGGAAGTGGATATAAAATTGATGATCTCGATATAAGATTAACAAGCGAAATTGAAATTTTCGAGTTCAAAAAATATGAATACAAGCAAATAAACATTGCCGGAAATTTTATAAATAAAATGTTTAGTGGTGGAATTGAAATTAATGATCCTAATTTAGTTCTTGAGTTTGGAGGAGTGGTAGATTTAAGGCATGATATTCCAAGACTAAATTTCACCGCTCAAATAGATGACGCGAATTTAACACAATTAAAACTCTATCAAAGAGATTCATTGTTTAATAGTTATTTTTCAACTATTATCCATGTTGATGCAATAGGTAACAATGCCGGAAATATAGAAGGAGAAATAAATGCCTATTCAACTATTTACACGGAAGAACCTATCTTCGAAAATAACGAAACTTTAGCCAATAATATTTCCACTGATGTTATAGCTTTTGAAAATATAATTTTAGATAACGGGCAAAAGGAAATGCGGTTTTATTCTGATTTCCTTGATGTTGTAGTTTCTGGCCAAATCAATCTGGATGACATAGGTAGGAGCATAAATAAATTTTTTCACTATTATGCACCGGCAAGATCTACTCTTGATCCTCTTCAAACAAGCAATGAAGATAAATTACAAAAAGTTGAATTTCAAATTCATTTTAAAAATACGACTCCTATAACGAGTATTTTCCTTCCCTCAGTGGAAATAGCAAGACACAGTTTTATCAATGGATCTTTCAACTCTGCTACAAAAGAATTATTTATTGAAGGTTCACCCGATTACCTTAGAATTTCAGGGAGACTCTTTGAGCAACCAGAGTTAAGTGTTTTATCAGACTCAGCACATTTAGAAATTGTTGCCAGGGGAAACAGGTTACTACTCACTGATAGTATTTGGATGGAACAGTTCTTTTTATCGGGAACACTTTTTAACGATACCATTTCTCTACAAACCCAATGGGAAAATGATCATTCAGATATTAGAAACCTTGGAAGCATAAAGACAAGAGGGCGCTTTCTTTCCCAATCTTTAACCCAATTTTCAATACTTCCTTCTTATGCATATATAAACGATTCCTTATGGACTATTAACCCAAATAACGAAATCCTAATTGATTCGAATTCTGTATTAGTAAAAAATTTCAAAGTTTATAAAGATGACGAATATCTGCAAATAAATGGAAAGATAAGCGACAATCCTGATGATTTATTTGATATTAGCTTTAACGCTTTTAATCTGAAAAACCTGGCATTTTTACTGGGAAACCGTAAGATTGATTTTGCAGGTTATGCCAGTGGCGATCTGCAAATTTCCAATGTAAGATCTACACCCAACATTATATCAGAAGTAGTCGTGAATGACTTCAGTTTTAACAACGACCATTTGGGTGATTTATCACTTAAAAGCAACTGGGATGCTCTCAAGAAAGGCTTTAGTATAAACATTGAAGTAATATACTATGGTAATGTTGGCTTCAACAAGCCCATTCTGGTCAATGGATATTTATACCCTGAAAAAGAGAATAACAATTTTGATCTGACAATTGATATAGCAAATTTAAAGATGTCTGTTTTTAGCAGGTATTTTAATAGCTTTGCTTCCAATTTTAGGGGGCTGGCATCTGGCAGACTTAGGCTTGACGGGCCTCTTAGAGCTCCGGAACTAAGTGGAAATGCCAGATTGGTAAGAACCGGCTTTAGGGTTGATTATTTAAATACCAGCTATTCTTTTGCTCATGATCTTGAAATTGGGAAAGACTTCTTCAAATTTGAGAATCTTATTTTGAATGACACCATAGGAAATTCTGCTTTAGTATCAGGATTAATTAAACACAATAACTTTTATGATTTCAATCTGGATATTTCTCTTGCCCCGGAAAGACTAATTTTACTTAATACCCAGCCACATCATAATGAACTTTTCTATGGCCAGGCATTTGCAACCGGACTGATAAATGTAAATGGCCCCGTAGATGATATTGCAATAGATGTTACTGCAACAGCCAATCGGGGTACACAGTTCTTTTTACCGCTTGATTACCTTGGCGAGGTTACGGAATCGAGTTTTATAACCTTTGTTTCACCAGAAGGAAATCAGACTCAAGAAATTAATTATCAGACCAAAGGAGACTTCGGATTATCAATGAATTTTGACATCTCCGTTACACCAGAGTCTGAGATTCAGATAATTTTTGATTCGCAGATAGGAGATATTATGCGTGGCAGGGGCTTTGGAGATCTTAACGTTGAAATTGATAAAGATGGCTTCTTTACCATGTTTGGCGATTTTACCATTCAGGAAGGAGAGTATCTTTTTACCCTGCAAAATCTAATAAACAAAAGATTTCGGATAGAACAGGGAGGTAGCATAAGATGGACGGGTGACCCTTATGATGCTGACCTGGATATCAAAGCCCTATACCGGTTACGTACATCCCTTTTCGATCTGGCTGCCAATCAATCAGACACTTCGGATATTTACAGACGAAGAGTACCGGTAGAAACGGTTTTGCACCTTACGGACAAACTCTTGAATCCAAGCATAAACTTCGATATTCAGCTTCCAGGTACTGACGAATCGACCCGTGAAATGATAGAAAGAATTATTACCACCGATCAGGAAATGAATCGTCAGGTTTTTTCTTTGCTAATCCTGAATAGATTTGTACCACCTGAAGATGGCTTTAACAGCGCATTAAGCTACGGTATGGGTTCTACATCTACAGAACTGCTTTCTAATCAGCTCAGTAACTGGCTTTCGCAAATAAGCAATGATTTTGATATTGGGGTAAACTACAGGCCCGGCGATGAAATAAGCAGCCAGGAAGTAGAACTGGCACTTTCAACACAGTTGTTTGATGATAGAGTGGTTATCGACGGCAACCTGGGTGTTGCAGGCAATCATCCAGCCCAAACTCAAAGAACGAGTAACATTATTGGAGATGTAAATGTAGAGGTCAAAATTACACCGGAAGGAAAATTTCGTATAAAGGCTTTTAACCGTTCCAATACTTTTGATATTTTAAATACCAACGCCCCCTACACGCAGGGTGTGGGTATTTTTTACCGTAAAGAATTTGACAGCCTCAGCGAATTGTTCCGAAGAGAATCCAGATCAGTACTTGAAATACCCGAAATGGAAGATATGGAAAGCAACAATAATCTGTAAGTTTTTTGGAGATTCTAAAAATACATAACACTTTACTAAAAAAAGCATAGCAATTTGCTTATATGCATTAAATATTTTAGTACATTAGAAGCCTTAAAATCACCTTCCTAAAATACCCATGCCATGAAAGAAATCTTAGTAGCAATTGATTTTTCAAAATCATCAGTGCAGGCTTTTCACTATGCCTTGAATATAGCCAAAATATGCGGCTGTAGTCTCAAACTTTTATACGTTAGTAAAAGGCGCGATAAGGAATCAACGCTGGTGAAAGATGAAAAAGGAATGGAAACAAGTATTTTTGAAAGTTTTAACAAATTGCTTTCCGATCCGGATATTGACGAAAAAGTTAATATTACATATAAATTATTGTCCGGCAGAATATTTGAAGAAATAACCAACCAGGCTAAATATACAGATGCCAATCTTATTGTAATGGGTGCTCATGGTATGTCGGGGTTTGAAGAAGAATGGGTGGGAAACAATGTTCTGAAAGTTGCCTATCATTCTGAAAAACCTGTACTTATAATAAAAAAACCTTTCAAATTAAAAAAAGCACTAATTGAAAAGATCGTTCTGCCCATAGACAGTACTCCCGAAACATTACAAAAAATTCCGTTTACTATGGAATTGGCTATGCTTTACAAGTCTCAAGTCAATGTTTTGTCTATTTGTAATTCTAAAACAAAACATGCTGAAGAAAAACTTAAAGAAAATACCGAAAAGGCAATGAAGCTAATTATTAAAAGTGGTTTAAGATATATAAATGAAAAGAAAGTAAGCGATAACCTTTCCAAAGCAACCATCGATTATGCAAAAAAGAGAAATGCTGATTTAATTTCTATCATGACCGAACAGGAGTATACATCAGGCCAACCTCTTAGCAACGTATATGCTCAGCAAACCATTAATCATAGTCCATTTCCGGTTCTTTGTTTTAAAACCTTAACCAACCGATGATTTAATATTAGCATACATAACAAACAGTGGTTACGTGGGTAGAAGATTCGACAATAAAAAATGAACTTTGACGTTCAACCAAGGTTGTTATTTATAGCAAATCAAAGCCATACAAATCATAAAGGTGAGCAAAATATACAAAACTTTAGAATCGTACATTTTCCTGATTTTCAGTTGTCTAATATTAATTTCACATATTGTTTCAGCTCAGGAACAAAGTGGAAGGGCTTATGAATTTCTGAATCTGTCATCAACGGCACGCATTACAGCAGCCGGCGGATATGCGGTTCCCGGATTAGATGGTGATTTGGGGATGGCATTGTTCTATCCATCTCTCAACAGCCAAAAAATGGCAAGTCAGCTTTCTCTTAATTTTGTTGATTATTTTGGAGATATCAGTTATGGAACCGCGGCCATGAACAAAAGTTTTGAAAAGGCAGGAAATTTTGCCCTTTCAGTGCAATATATAAATTATGGTATTTTTACAGAAGCTGATAATCTGGGAAACCAGCTTGGTGAGTTCACCGCCGGAGAATATGCCATAAGTTTGGGTTGGGGCAGAAATCTTACTAACCGAATCAGTATTGGCAGTAATCTAAAAACCATCTTTTCAAATTTTGAGCAATATTCATCTTTTGGTTTAGCCGCTGATGTTTCTGTATCGTATCTTGATCCGGAAAGAATGATTGGAACAAGTTTAGTAATCCGAAATATTGGAAGGCAAATTACAAAATATAATGATGGAGGACAGGAAACTCTCCCTTTTGACATCGTTTTTGGGGTCAGCAAAAAATTAATCAATGCTCCGCTCCGATTTTCTATGGTAGCCCATAACTTACATCGATTTGACTTAACATATGATGATTTTATTACCCAGGAAACCACTTTTATTAGTAACGAAAACCAGACAATCTCTTCCCGCGAAAGATTTGGAGAAATAAGCGATAAAATTCTCAGACATACTGTTTTTGGTGTTGAGTTTACTCCCACACCTAATTTTACTGCCGGCATTGGTTACAACTACCGTCGACGACAAGAAATGAAGGTTGATTCCCGGATATCTACGGTTGGTTTATCATGGGGTATTGGCATTAAAATTTCCCATTTCAGATTTCATTACGGCCGAGCAAACTACCATCTTGCCGGAGCACCCAACCATTTCTCTGTTTCAACCAATCTCGAATCTCTTTTCTTTGGCCCAGCTCCAAAACCATCAATTTAATGCCATGCAAATTAATATTGATAGTAAATCCGGATTTTGTTTTGGCGTTTTGAATGCTATTTCTGTTGCTGAAAAATATCTCAAGAAATATGGAACGCTTTTTTGCCTTGGCGATATTGTGCATAACAATAAAGAAATTGAGAGATTACGTAATTTGGGATTGATCGTAATAGATCACAACGACCTTGAAAGAATGTTCAATACCCGGGTACTGATAAGAGCACATGGAGAACCCCCTTCTACTTACGAAACTGCGCGTAAAAATAAAATTGAGATCGTTGATGCTTCCTGTCCGGTGGTTTTAAAACTGCAAAGTAGAATTCATAAAAGCCATCTGGAAATGAAAGAAACAGATGGACAATTGGTTATTTTTGGCAAAGAAGGACATGCTGAAATTGTAGGTTTAGTAGGACAAACAAACAATAAAGCCTTTGTAATTGGCTCCGACTTTAAAGGAATTGAAAAAATTGATTTTAAAAAACCTGTAACACTTTACAGCCAAACAACACAAGACAAAGAGTCATACAGGAAATTAACGAATCTTCTACTTTCAAAAATAAAAACCCATTGCACCACACAACAGAAGGACAGCAAATTCAAATCATTCAACACCATCTGCGGGCAAGTTTCCAACAGGGGGCCACATCTTACTGAGTTTGCAAAAAAAAATGACATTATCATATTTGTAGGTGGAAAGAAAAGCTCAAACGGCAAATATCTTTTCAATATTTGCCGGCAAAACAATCCCAGTTCCTACTTTATTTCTGAAAAAGGAGATCTTAATAACGATTGGTTTAAAAATATTAATAGCGTGGGTGTTTGTGGTGCAACATCAACCCCAATGTGGCTTATGGAAGAAGTTGCCAAAGAAATTGAAACCCTTGTAAAAGCAAAAATTAATAGCTGAAAATAATTCTGGTAAACAACAAATATCAGTTTGATTTAACATTCTTACCCTCTTCTGCCCTTATAGAATTGTGTGAACAAACACCTTTAAAATCTGTTCAAAAAATTGTGCATTTTATTTATAAAATGCCCTTATTTTTAGGTAATCAACTTGAAAAAATTCTATGAAAAGAAGAACTTTTATTAAAATAGCTGCTACAACATCATTAGGTGCAGGAGCTAATCTCCCGCTCTTTGGATCTTTTACCTCAGGTATAAGTGATAAGTGGGGGGAATTACTTCCTACCAATCAATTTGGGAAAACTGGCAAATTTGTCACTATGCTCGGATTGGGCGGATTCCATATTGGCCGTATGAATGAGCGTGATGCTCAGGAAACCATTGAAACTGCCATTTTCGGGGGGATTCGCTTTTTTGATGCTGCCAATAATTACGTTCAGGGCCAAAATGAGATTCACTACGGTAATCTTTTAACCCCAAAATATCGTGATGAAATATTTCTGATGACAAAAACCGCGGCACGCGATGCCCAAACAGCTCTAGACCATCTTGATAAGTCCCTTTCCCGCATGAAAACTGATGCTCTTGATCTCTGGCTGATGCATGCAGTAAGTTCGACAGAACATGTCAATCAACTGCGTGATAATGGAGTAATCGATGTATTCATAAAAGCCAAAGAACAGGGTAAGGTAAAACATATCGGTTTTTCGGGTCATACGTTGCCTGCAGTAAGCAATTATCTTCTTGATCAGTTTGGTGATGCTATTGAAGCCAATATGCTCCCTGTTAATGTTGTAGATCCATCTTACGAAAGTTTCATAAATAATGTTATACCAACTCTTGAAAGCCAAAAAATGGGGATAATAGGCATGAAATCTCTTTCAGGGGGTGCATTTTGGGGCGGTGGTTTTGAAGGCAACCGGCAACAAAAGGAAAAAGTTATTGATCAAATTACTGTAAAAGATGCTATTCATTTTGCTTTGTCTATGCCCGTTGACGTTCTGGTAACCGGTCCCCTAAATCCTGCTATGCTTCAGGAGAAAATTGATCTTACAAGGTCTTTCGTAAAACTAACTCCTGCACAACAGGATCAGCTTATAGAAAAAGTGGCTGAATTTGGAAAGGCAAAAATAGAATACTACAAAGCATAAAAGATACAAACCATTACAGTTTTATCACATTGTGTGTAAGGTCTTTTTGGTATTTTAGTCCAGCTCCCAGGTAGAGCCTTCTTTGCTATCCTTTACTTTTATATTTAGTGCTGCAAGTTCATCGCGTATTTTATCCGAAGTTGAGTAATCCTTCTGATTTTTTACATGTTGCCGTATTTTCAGCAACAATCTCATAACCCCATTTAGTAATTCATCGCTTTTAACCGATGAAACATTGGCTTCAACAGCCAGGCCAAAAATATCGGTAATAAACGTGTGAAAGGTATTTTTTAAGCTTTCCAGATCAATTGATGTAAGTGTATCCTTTCTATCGTAAACCGAATTAATTATCCTCACTGCATCAAACAGATGGGCTATGGCAATAGAGCTGTTAAAATCATCGCTTAATGCCTGATAGCAATTTTCAGCTATACCATTAATATTTACAGACGAACTTTTTGAAGGTTTTAACCCGTTAAGTGTATTGTATGCCTGCAACAACCTTTTCAATCCTTTTTCAGCTGCCTGCAATGCTTCATTGCTAAAATCCAGCGTACTACGGTAATGAGCCTGTAAAATAAAAAACCTAATGGTCATAGGACTATAGGCTTTTACGAGCGACACATGATTCCCGGAAAAAAATTCGCGCAACGTAATAAAATTGCCGAGAGATTTTCCCATTTTCTGTCCGTTAATGGTAATCATGTTGTTATGCATCCAATATTTTACAGCATCTTTACCCCTGGCAGCATTAGACTGGGCAATTTCACATTCATGATGGGGAAACATCAGGTCCATACCACCACCATGTATATCAAATACATCACCAAGATATTTGGCACTCATAGCAGAGCATTCAAGATGCCAGCCAGGAAAACCATCACTCCATGGAGAAGGCCAACGCATTATATGCCCGGGACTTGCTTTTTTCCAGAGAGCAAAATCAACACTACTGCGTTTTTCATCTTGTCCATCCAGCTCACGAGTATTGGCGATCATATCATCAATAACTCTTCCGCTGAGTTTTCCATAATGGTTGTTTTTATTGTATTTTACTACATCAAAATAAACTGATCCGTTTGATTCATAGGCAAATCCGGATTTCAAAATCTCCTTTACCATCTCTATTTGCTCAATTATATGACCTGATGCACGAGGCTCAATACTGGGCCGCTTTACGTTAAGCAGGTCCATATCTTCATGATAGCGATCTGTATAGTATTGCACCACTTCCATGGGCTCCAACTGTTCCAGCCTTGCCTTCTTGCCAATTTTATCTTCCCCTTGGTCAGCATCGTTTTCAAGGTGTCCTACATCAGTGATATTTCTAACATATCGGACATTATATCCCAAATGTTTCAAATATCTGAAAACCAGGTCAAAAGTTATTGCTGGCCTTGCGTGCCCAAGGTGTCCATCGCCATAAACGGTAGGTCCACAAACATATAGCCCTACAAAAGGAGGACTAAGAGGTTCAAATAGTTCCTTTATGTTGGTAAGAGTATTATGAATGTAAACTTGTTTAATATCAGACATAACGAACAGCTTTTTATATAAATGGCAAAAATAGGAAAAATTATCAGGGAAGTTTTGGTAATTTTATGTTTAAAATAGTTACTATTTAATCATTTTGGGTTAATCCGAAAACATATTGATATGGATAAATTAAACTATGGCCAGGCAATGGAAGAACTGGAAGCAATCGTGGAAGAGATGGATAACGCCGATATCGGTATTGATGAATTATCTGAAAAAGTGAAACGGGCTTCTGAATTAATCCGTTTTTGTCGTAAAGCGCTTCACACTACAGAAGAAAATGTGGATAATATTCTGAAGGATTTAAAGGAAGTAGAGAAAAAGCCAAAGGACTAAGGCTTTTTCCTTAGTTTTTTTATCAAACTCTTTATACCCAATCCCAGGCCGGCAATAATAACTAACAAACCGGAATAAGACCAAACATACAGAGGCATCCCACTTTTTTGTATTATTCGTTCTTGTGTAGATTGATAAACATCTGGCATTTCGGGTAAACCGGAATTCCCTAAATTGAAAGATGTAGCATGCCTTGCTACTGCTTCCCAAACCTTGAACTCACGTCCATTTTCGTAAACGATCGTTTCATCCACTTCAAGAGGATTGCCTTGTTTGTCTTTCAACACTATTTTTAGCCTTGGTAATATTTCTCCTATCAAAGGAAGAAAGGATGTAAGATAATGATCGGCTACCAAATGATACAAACGATCGCTGCTTTTATCCAATAAAACATATCCGTCATCATTTTGTATTCCTTCACCTTCATAAATATAAACTTCCTTGAGCGATTTATAGGCAGGAACAGGCAAATCAAGCACTGGAACTTTCAGCCAAATAGCCTTGCCAGGATCATAACTATATCGAACTCCGGAAACCTGCAGAAAGTAGGTATCTCCCATCATAACAGATAAAAGTCCTGCAATTTCAAATACGCTGTAAACTTCTTCTGCCGTAAGATAAATGGAAACTATCGGATAACCGGCAGTCATTGCAGGACCAGAACCCAGGCCAGCAATAGTTACCAAATCCATAAAAGAAACCTTTCCTTCTGACCAGGGCATCGTACCAGGTATAATATCACCCCGAATTACTCCGTTGGCCTGGATGGCAAAATCAACCCTATCGCCGGTAACCTTGGCTGTTTCGAGTCGCATAGCATCAGTTACAAAATTACCCACGGTAGTTTCCACCAGAGGAGCATGCATGTTTACTGGAAAATCGGTGTGCAAAACCGGGGAAAAAGCATCAGTAAATAGGCTGTCGGTAAAAACGGTTATGAATTCATTTAACTTTTGGGTATATCCATCAATTTTTGACGCAATTATTGAATCTTCTTTAACAGAAGAATCAAGAAGAATTTGGTAAGGAGTATTATTTTGCTCATTGAGAAGTATTACCTTCTTTTGCTCAGGATCATACTCGAGTTCCAGCATGCCTAAAAATTTTAAGTAATTGGCGCTGTGAAGCAGAATGGTGTTGTATAACTCTTCCGGAACAAGTGTTTGGTGATGATCATGGCCCCCAAGAATTACATCAATATTATCTACCTTTTCGGCTAAAACACGATCCTCTGCCACTCCTGAATGTGAAAGCAGGATAACAACATCAGCACCCTTACCACGCAATTCATCAACCTGTTGACGGGCAGATTCAACCGGATCAAAAACTGTAACCGGTTCGGCAAGTGGAGCTAAAGAATAGGCTTCTGTTCCCAGCAACCCAAATATGCCCACTTTTAGTCCGTTTTCAAGTTCAAAAATACGATTTGATGGGAACTGGACTTCATTCAATATATGACCATCGGGTATATTAAGATTGGGAGCGAAAATGGGAAGCTGTTCATGAGCATTTGGGTATCCAGCTCTTTGAAAATATTCGGCAAGCTTTTCAGGACCATAATCAAATTCATGATTACCAATTGTAGTGGCGACGTATCCAATTTCACGCATCAATTCAATTTCAGGTGAGTAACCTTCAAGAATCAACCATGAATAAGGAGAGCCTCCCACAAAATCACCGGCAGACAAAAGAAGCACTGGCTCATCCCCTTTTTGATCTCTTATAGTTTCTACCAAGCCCCCCAATCTGGCCATGCCACCTAATGATGAATTTGCTTTTTCTACACTATAATCAACAGCCGGTAAGGGCATCAATACACTATGTTCATCACTGGTATGCAACACAGTAAAACGCTTCTTTTGAGCATGAGTATTTTGAACCATAAGAAAGGAGATAAATAAAAATGCATATCCCAGCAGGATTCTTGCTGAATTATTTTTACGAAAAGTAATTATTTTTTCTTTCATAGGACTTTTATATTGATAGAGCCAAAATAATCTATTTTTTCCAAACAATGGTTAATTTGCTGTAAATGTTTTAATAAAAGTAGAGATTAACAATAAACCCTTATTTACCCGTTAGCAAACAATGCTGCTAATCAAAACGGGATATAAAAAAAGCTTTGACCAAAATCAGTCAAAGCTTTTTGGGTGACTTGGCTGGGGCTCGAACCCAGGACCCCATCCTTAAAAGGGATGTGCTCTACCAGCTGAGCTACCAAGTCGTATCACGACTAAAAAGAAAAGTGACTTGGCTGGGGCTCGAACCCAGGACCCCATCCTTAAAAGGGATGTGCTCTACCAGCTGAGCTACCAAGTCAAATTTTGCAGTCTGTCAATGAAATTCAAAAAAGAATCCCTATTTTTTTGAGAGTGCAAAGGTACTCTCTATTCTTAAAAATCCAAAGGTTTTTCTGTTTTTTGCTTATTATTTTTTAGCTGAAAATACGGGCCTTCTTATTGTCGGGAAAAAAGGTATATTATCAGGTGATTTAATCAATTACTTCGTGCCGGGAAAAGGAATATTTATCGCTAAACATTTTCCGATAGGTAACAAGTGTAAAAATCCGTTTCTTGGTCAGTATCTCAACAATCCGTATCATTTTAGGATTAAAATCACCTATCCACGCAATATACATATCGTTGTATTTTTTCGTTTTTAAAACTGCTTTTTGTATTGAAATAATCAAACCACTCTCAACACCTTTGTTACGATATCCAGGCACAATGCCAAAAACAATTCCATAAACCCTGTCGCATGTCCCTTTTAGTTTATGATAAAGAAATTTTATTTTACCAATCAGATTTAACTTATGTCCCGTGTAACGAAAAATCTGGTTTAGCTCCGGTATGCCAACAAAGATCGCAACTGGTTTTTTATTGTGATAGGCAAAAACAATAAGATCGCTATCGATAATCGGTTTCATACTGTTAAATGTATTCATGGCCTGTTCAAACGTCATGGGTTTAAAATGCTTATGAACATCTTTCCATGCTTCGTTATAAATGGTCATAAAATCGGTGGCAAATCGTTCAATCTGATTCATTTTTAATGACATAAACTCATAACCATGATCACGGGTAAGCCTGTCAAAAATTCTTATTACCAGATCAGGCAACTGAGTCTGTCTGCTAAGACCGTAAACATATTGCTCATAGTAGTTTTTAAATCCATAATTCTCGAAAAGATTTTTGTAATAAGCAGGGTTATAATTTAGAAGGTAAGGTGGCGGCGTATCAAAACCATCAACGAGTAAACCCCAAAACCGGTCCTTATCTCCAAAATTTATTGGTCCATCCATGGCTTCCATCCCTCTTTGAGCCAACCATTCTTTTACAGTATTAAATAGCAGATTAGCAGCTGACTGATCGTTAATACATTCAAAAAAGCCCATTCCACCAGTAGGATGTTTGTATGTATAGGCCAAATGACGGTTTATAAACGCAGCTACACGACCTATCAGTTGATTGTTTTCGTTATATAAAATCCAACGAACTGCAATGCCAAAATCAAAAAACTTATTTTTTGAAGGATCAAATACCGCTTCAATATCATTATCCAAATGACTGATCCACCTTGAGTCGTTTTTATAAATAAGATGTGGTACTTTTAAAAATTCTCTGATCTGATTATTCTCTTTTACTTCAACAATCCTCATCGTAAAAAAATTAAAGCAACTATATTTGCAGCTAAAAACGGATAAAAAGACCTTTTAAAGCTTAAAAGGACGAGTATAAAAAGCAAAAATAGTATTTTAAATCATTAACATTTCAATATAACATTTAAAGCAGGCAAGAATTTCTTAAAGATTTAATTTAACACTTAATATAGCGTTTATATACAAAAATCAACATTGGAAAACAATGTTGTCCGGTTAAAACTTTGAAATTTCTCCCTACGGTCGAAATGACAAGGCATTCGAAGGTTCTTACAGGGGTTGGGGGTTGGTGGCGGCAAAGCCACCACCAACCCCCAACCCAAAAAATGTAACTAACTGTCATTTCGAACGTAACGGATTGGAGTGAGGAAACTATTTAGTTAAATGGTAGAACTTAATTTTTTACCGGACAACAGCGAATGTAAAAGTATCTGTTACCAAACTTTCTCTTATGAATTTGAAAAACAAAGTAGTAATCATTACGGGTGCATCTTCAGGTATTGGTAAATCGATGGCTAATCTGGCTCTGGAGCAAGGTATGAAAGTGGTATTAGCAGCGCGCAGCGTAGCGGAAATGGAGAAGATTGTTAAAAAACAAAGACATAATCCGGATGATTACCTTGTAGTAAAAACCGATGTGACCATTGAGGCAGATTGCCAAAAACTGATAGATAGCACTGTAGAAAAATTTGGCAAAATAGATATTTTGATCAATAATGCCGGAATAAGTATGCGGGCAATTTTTTCAGAATTGGATCTGAATGTTATGAAAACATTGATGGATGTAAATTTCTGGGGTATAGTTTACTGCACCTACCATGCATTGCCGTGGATATTGAAAAGCAAGGGAAGTGTTATAGGTATTTCATCTGTTGCCGGATTTAGAGGTTTGCCTGCAAGAACAGGCTATTCTGCTTCAAAATTTGCTATGCATGGATTTTTGGAAGCTTTAAGAACCGAAAACCTGCACAAAGGGTTGCATGTATTACTGGTATGCCCGGGATTTACGGCATCCAATATAAGAAAAACCGCTCTGGGTAAAGACGGCTCACCGCAGGGGGAATCACCAAGAAATGAGCATAAAATGATGCAACCTGAAAAAGTGGCAGCGAATATTTTAAAGGCTATCGCCAGGCGTAGGCGAGATTTGGTTCTAACACGGCATGGAAAGCTTACCCTATGGATGAATAAACTTTTTCCGGCCCTTACAGACAAATTGGTTTTTAACCATATGGCCGATGAACCTGATAGCCCTTTATTAAAAAAATAATTTTTCATTTTATTGAAAAAAGATTTTCACTCACATGCAAAAAATCCTTAGGTTTGTTTACTAAAATAATTGGTATAAATTATACATCAAATAATAATTACTATGGAAAACAAAGTAATTGAAATTAAGCCCCTTATTGGCTTCGGACAATTAACATTTGGTGCATCACCTTCAGATGTTGAAAATTTTTTTGGCGAACCGGAAGAAATTGAAGATCTTCCGGGAGAAGCTGATGAATCAGATGCAGAAGTATGGAATTACTGGGAAGATGGAAACACCGTTTTTTTTGAAAAAGACCATGGCGGAAAGTGCACCAGCTTTGAAACAGATAACAGCGAGGCTGTTTTGTTTGGGAGCCATGTTTTTGAAATGAATGAAAAAGAACTTATCCAATTAATGGAAAAGAATGGCTTCAAAGAAATAGATATTGAAGATGAAGAATGGGGTGAAAGAAGAGTTTCATTCAGCGATGCCGTTATGGACTTTTACTTTGAAAGTGATAAACTAATAAGTGTAAGCTGGGGTGTTTTTATTGATCTGGATACCGATGAAGCCAAATGGCCCGAATAATTCAGAAAAAGAGAAATGGCAGTAAATAAACTTTCGTAGATTTCACTTTTAGTTATCCGTTTTCCTATTAACCCCTTACTCTAAAATCCTTTTATGCTCTATCCATTAAAATTTAAACCAATTTACAAAGACAAAATTTGGGGTGGTACCCGATTAAAAACATTGTATAACAAAGATTTTTCTCCTTTACCAAATTGTGGTGAATCATGGGAGCTTTCAGGAGAAAAAGAAAATCTCTCTGTGGTTGAAAACGGATTTCTGGCTGGTAATAATATCAGCGAGCTTACAGAAATATACATGGGAGAACTTGTAGGAGAAAGGGTATTTGAAAAATTCGGCAAAGACTTTCCACTATTGGTAAAATTGCTGGATACGAGAAGTTACCTTTCTATACAGGTTCACCCAGATGATATTTATGGAATGGAGAATCACAATTCACAAGGAAAAACTGAAATGTGGATTGTTCTTGATGCTCAGCCAGGCGCCGAAATAATTACTGGATTTAATCGTGCTGTTGACAAACAAACCTATTTAGAGCATCTGGAAAGCGGAAGGTTGAAAGATATCCTGAATGTGGAGATAACACAACCCGGTGATGTTTTCTTTATCCCTGCCGGACGAATCCATGCCATAGGTGCAAATATCACATTGCTTGAGATACAACAGGCATCTGATGTTACTTACCGGGTTTACGACTGGAATCGTAAAGACGATGATGGCAATTACCGCGAATTGCATACCCAAAGGGCATTGGAAGTTCTTGATTTCGAAAAATATGATTCGTACAAAACAGATTATCAGCTTACCGATAATCTGATGACAGAATTGGTTAAGTGCCAATATTTTACCACTCGTATGATGGAATTTACCTTAGAACGCGAAATGGATTATTCTTTTCTCGATTCTTTTGTACTTTACAGCTGTATTGAAGGCAATTGCATGGTCAACTATACCAATGGTGTAGAAATATTGCAAGCTGGAAGTATAATGCTCATTCCCGCAGATATAAAGAACATTACCCTAATTCCTCAGGGTAAGTGTAAAGTCGTAGAAACGTATATTGGTTAATATTGAAAAAAAAAACGAAACTACATATACTATTCTCTAACATCTAATCTCTACCCTCTATTCTCTTTGGCCCAGCTATCTCTAAGGGTTACAGTTCTGTTAAAGATAAGATTTCCGGGTGCCGATTCTTTATCTGCTGAAAAATAGCCCAATCGTTCAAACTGAAAACCCTTACCGGGAAAAAATTCATTGATAAAAGGCTCTCCATAGCCTTTTACCATTTTCAAAGAATCAGCATTGATAAAGTCTTTAAAATCCTGCCCTTCATCTACGTTTTCAGGTTCAGGCACACTAAAGAGCCGATCGTATAGTTTTACTTCAATTTCAACCGCAGTATCGATATTTACCCAATGAAGCGTGCCTTTTACCTTACGGTTACTTTGCATACCGCTTTTGGTATCAGGAAAATAGGTACAGTGTATCTCGCTAGTATTACCCTGCTCATCTTTTATAACCGAATCACATCGAATTATATAGGCATATTTTAAACGCACTTCAGCACCAGGTGCTAAACGGAAAAACTTTTTGGGTGGATCTTCCATAAAATCTTCACGCTCAATATATATTTCCCTGCTAAAGGGTACCATTCTTTTTTTAGATTCAGCATCTTCCGGATTAATGATTGCGGGAAGTTTCTCCTGCTGATTTTCAGGATAATTATCAATAATAAGCTTTACCGGATTGAGAACCACCATAGCTCTGGGAGCATTTTTATTCAAATCTTCCCTTATACAGAATTCAAGCAAAGAAACATCAATCATATTTTCGCGTTTGGCCACTCCCACCCTGTCGGCAAAAGTGCGAATAGATGCAGGCGTGTAGCCTCTTCTTCTTAGCCCGGAAACGGTTGGCATACGTGGATCATCCCATCCGTCAACATATTTTTCTTCTACCAGCTGCAATAATTTACGCTTACTCATTACCGTATATGTTAGATTAAGCCGCGCAAATTCGTACTGTCGGGGTCTTGTGCCTTTGATATCCAGATTTTCAAGAAACCAGTCATAAAGCTGGCGGTGAGGAACGAACTCGAGTGTACAAATGGAATGGGTAATTCCTTCAATATAATCGCTTTGCCCGTGCGCCCAATCGTACATTGGATAAATGCACCACTTATTATCTGTGCGGTGATGATGAGCAAACATAATTCTGTACATTACCGGATCGCGCATCCACATGTTGGGTGAAGCCATATCAATTTTAGCACGCAAAACACGCTCCCCTTCCTTGTATTCACCAATGCGCATTTTCTCAAACTCTCTTAAATTCTGTTCAACAGATGTATTTCGCCAGGCACTTTCCTTACCAGGAGTTTGTGGCGTTCCACGTCCGGTGCTAATCTCTTCTGCGCTCATATGGCAAACATATGCTTTACTTTTTTTTATAAGGTAAACGGCAAGTTCATAAAGCTTATCAAAATAATCACTGGCATACAAAACCGGTTCCTGCCATTGAAAGCCCAGCCACCTAACATCTTCCATTATGGCATTTACGTATTCTGTACTTTCTTTGGTGGGATTGGTATCATCAAAGCGGAGGTTCGTTTTTCCCCCATATTTTTCGGCAAGTCCAAAATTCAGACAAATTGATTTCGCATGGCCTATATGCAGGTAGCCATTAGGTTCGGGTGGAAATCGGGTAAGTAAACGTCCGTCATTAATACCGTTTTTAAGATCATTTTCTACAATTTGCTCCAGGAAATTCAGGGAAGGTTTTTTCTCTGTACTCTTATTTTCAATTTTATCCATCTTGCTTTTCTTTCTTTATTTTGAAGCAGCAAAAGTAAGAAAAAATGCTGTTGTATTTTGTAACATGCTATGTATGTTGCCAACAAAATTTAAATAAAGTACGAAGCATTATACATCTCGGCTATTATGCTTCTCAAGTTCAAGAGAAACACATTTCAGCTTCCCTCCCATGGGTGGATGCATCTTACTGATTTTGATTTTTAAGTGAGAAATTTCAGGAAATTTTTCGAGTAGTATGTCGAGTGTTCTTCGTGCCACATGCTCTAGCAAATGACTTTTTTGTTGCATCTGTTCTTTAACTAAGTTATAGGCTTCCTGGTAATTTAAAGTATCGGTCAGCTTATCTGAAGATTCTGCTTTATGGGTATTGGTTTCAATTTCCAGGTTTACAATAAACTGGTTACCTATTATCTGTTCTTCTCTAAAGCAGCCATGATAGGCAAAGAATTCCATGTTTTCCAATAAAATTTTTGACATACTAAAAGTTTTAAGGATTTAAGCGTAAAGTTATCACTAATTAAAAACAAAATGTATTGCAGAAACCAGCATCCCAAAAGTACGGGGTTGCATTTGGCAATTAAGAAAAAAGGTCTCATTAATTGAGACCCTTTACATAAATAATATAAGTATTAAACCCCGGAAATATTTATTTCCAATGAACTTTTAAGTCATCAAAAGTTTCATCCTCAATAACTTTAATTGCTCTTAAATATGCCTGATCAGCCTGCATGAAAATTTGAATATAGGCGCTAAAATCCCATAAACTACGGGCTATTAATGCTTTTACCTGATTATTCAGAAAATCATCAATTTCATGCTCTTCATCATTTGTGATTCCTTGTTTTTCAGCGTAATCATAAAGTTTAGTCAAAAGCGATTCTTCCACAACAAATTTATCAGAGAAAACATCAACATCTTCATAATTGGCTAATAATGAACTTCGGTTTTCATTTGCATATTCAATACTAAAGGTATTAAGGGCTCCGCTTCTTAAAAGTTTCGAATAATAATCAGAAACTCTGGTGGTATCCAGCGGAATAAAAAAATCGGGCATAATACCTCCCCCTCCATATACAACCCTTTTGTTATGAAGGGTAAAGTATTTCAAAGAATCAGGAAAAGAGATGCTGGCACTATTTATCAATTCTCCACTTTCGAGCCTGGCGGTTAAATCATTATAATACTCTTCCTTTCCATTGTCATAAGGACGCTGAATACTTCTGCCGGTAGGCGTCATATATCTGGCAGTAGTAAGTCTTATAGCACTACCATCAGGTAAATCGAAAGGACGTTGAACAAGCCCTTTGCCAAAAGATCTTCGACCTACCAGCAAACCCCGGTCCCAATCCTGAACAGCACCTGCAACAATTTCACTTGCTGATGCACTTCCCTCATTGATCATTACTACCAATTTACCCGATTTAAAATTCCCTACACTGGTAGAGTTAAACTTTTGTGTTGGAGATGCATTGCCTTCTGTGTAAACAATTAATTGATCCCGCTGCAAAAACTGATCAGCCAAATCAATAGCGACGTCGAGGTATCCGCCTGAGTTAAAACTCAAGTCAAGAATTAAGTGTTTCATACCGCTACCGAGAAGGGTGGTAAGAGCATCCTTAAATTCAGCCATTGTAGTTCTTGAGAAACGATTAAGCTTAATATAACCAATCTCATTGGTTGCCATAAAAGCTGCATCGAGAGAATTAATTGGAATTTTATCGCGCGTAATGGTAAAGTCAAGAATCCCGGAACTCCCTCTTCGAAAAATGCCAACTTTAACTTTGGTGCCTTTATCCCCTCTTAATCGTTCCATAACAAACTCATTGTTTACTTCGTCCCCCGTAGAATTTTCGCCATCAATTTCAACGATTTTATCTCCTGGCAAAATTCCCACTTTCTCACTGGGCCCACCCGGAACTGGAGATACAACCACTATGGAGTCGTTAATAATATTAAATTGAACACCAATACCTTCAAAACTTCCCTGCAAGGGTTCATTAGCTCTGCGTAATTCTTCAGCAGAAAGATAAACTGAGTGTGGGTCTAACTCCTTAAGCATTCCCCTTATGGCATCTTCTACCAATTCTTCCTCTTCCACAGGATCAACATAAGCAAAACCTATTATTCTTAGGGCTCTTCGAAACTTCTCAGATGGGTCAGTGGCTGTTTGGGCAGCAAGATTAAAACTGAATAAAAACAGAAGAGCAATCACAAAAACACCTCTTGTATCTGAATTGATTTTAACAAATTTCATAGATATATTTTTTATAAACGACAAAAGTAGCCAAAACACCTTAAAGGATTTTTTATTTTTAATGAAAAATAACGAAATCCAAACATTTCTAAACCATTAGTAAAGGAAATCTAACATGTATTTGTTTAATTTTGTCAGACATGAAAGATGCTAACAAAATATGGACCGCGATTTTCTACCCTGTTGTTTTTGTTATCATATTATGGATAATTAAGATTTTTGAAGATTTTTTTTCCCTTGATTTCCACCAATGGGGTGTTTATCCCTTAAAATTAGAAGGTTTGAAAGGCATTATTTTCTCTCCTCTTATTCATGGTAGTTACCAGCACCTTATATCCAATACATTCCCCCTGTTGATTTTGGGATGGGCCCTGTTTTATTTCTATAAAGAGTTGGGTATCCGTATTACTTTGCTGGCCTGGCTAATGAGCGGGCTTTGGGTTTGGGTATTTGCCCGCGAGTCGTGGCATATTGGCGCCAGTGGCATTATTTATAGTTGGGCAGCATTTCTTTTTGTTAGTGGTGTAATACGGCAACATCCCCGGTTAATGGCCTTATCTTTATTGGTAGCCTTTTTATATGGAAGTATGGTTTGGGGGATTTTCCCACTTAGAGAAAGAGTTTCGTGGGAAGGGCACCTCATGGGATTGTTGGCAGGTTTGGTGCTGGCACTATTTTATCGTGAAACAGGCCCTCAAAGGAAAATTTACTCCTGGGAACTTGAAGAAGAGAACGATGACGATGCATCTGGCAGTTCTCCTCCTTATTGGATGACAAAAACCAGCGAAAATTCTAAAAAATCAAACAATGAAAGCAAGGGAACAAACCAATCATCTACTGAAAACCCAGCGGCAAAAATAAACTACATCTATACAGTTAAAACGCCAAAAAATCCGGATGGTCATTCCCCAAAGGATAAAAAGAATTTGACTGATTAATCTTTTTTATAAATTTCTACAGGTTTGAAATTTTATAACTTAATCTGTGTAATCATTACTAAAAACCGCTTCTTTCCAAATCTCTGCGTGTATCCTTTTGTTTTAAAGTTTCTCTTTTATCATAAAGCTTTTTACCTTTTGCCAGGGCAATTTCGAGCTTTGCAAGCCCCTTTTCATTAATAAATAAAAAAGTGGGAATAAGGGTTAAGCCCTTTTCGTTCAGCTTCGAAAGCAACTTTTTAAGTTCACGCTTTGTAAGTAAAAGTTTACGTTCACGCTTGGCTTCATGATTATTGTAGGTGCCATAATCATATTCGGCAATATGCATGTTACGAACAAACAATTCTCCCCCGGTAAAGGCACAATAAGCTTCATTTATGCTGGCCTTATTGCCCCGTAAAGACTTTATCTCTGTTCCGGTAAGTACCAGCCCGGCAATAAACTTTTCCAGCAGAAAAAATTCAAACGATGCCTTTTTATTTCTAATGTTAACTTTGTTTGCCATGATAGTATTTTGGGGGCACAAACGTACGAAAATTTTAGCAATTAGAGAGGCTTTCGTTATTTCTTTGTTTCAGGATTGTTGCAAAAAACCTAATTTTGACATCCAGTTTTAACTATACATTCATGACCCGTAAAAGGTTTTTCTTTTCAATTTCCCTAATTATTTTTGCCTTCTGGCTTTTTACGCTTCCTTCCAACCTGTTTAAGGAGCCAAACAGCACCGTAATGTATGATAAAAAAGGCAGTTTGCTCAATGCGCGGGTCGCTGATGATGGCCAGTGGCGATTTCCTCATGATGGTAAGCTTCCAGAAAATTACATAACAGCAGTTACTCTTTTTGAAGACCAATATTTCATGTATCATCCGGGTGTAAATCCCTTTTCTATTGTTAGGGCTCTCTATCAGAATGTTTTGCCTGGAAAAAATAAAAGTGGAGCCAGCACACTTACCATGCAGGTCATTAGATTAAGCCGCAAAGAAAAATCACGAACTGTTAGAGAAAAAATTATTGAAATATGGATGGCTACCCGACTGGAACTCTCGTACAGCAAAGATGAAATCCTTGAATTATATGCTTCTCATGCACCTTTTGGAGGAAATATCGTTGGATTACAGGCAGCATCATGGCGCTATTTTGAACACCCACCACACAGCCTGTCATGGGCAGAGGCTTCATTAATGGCGGTTTTGCCCAATAGTCCCGGATTGATCTTTCCTGGGAGAAATCAGGATGCATTGATGACCAAACGAAACAGATTGCTTCGAAAACTTAATGAAAAAGGTTTTTTTGATGATCTTACACTGGAACTTTCACTTTTGGAACCCATTCCGGATAAACCCCGTCCATTGCCACAAAATGCTCCCCACTTGTTCGACCGGGCAATCAATGATGGATTAAAAGGATCCATTATTCAAACAACGATAGATGGAAATCTTCAGAGAAATGTAAAGAATACTCTGCTTAAACAATATGAAAACTTAAAGGGCAACCAAATTAACAACATGGCTGCTTTGGTGGCAGATGTGAATACTGGAGAAGTTTTGGCTTATTGGGGCAACACTCCCGGTCATGACGAAGAAATTGTTGCCGGGCAGGTAGATATTATTTCCTCTCTTCGCAGCCCTGGAAGCCTCCTAAAACCTTTCCTTTTTGCCGGATTATTGCAGGATGGCCAAATACTTCCAACCATGCTTATTCCCGATATACCTACTCATTATCAAGGATTTAGCCCGGAAAACTTTACCAGGTCTTATGATGGTGCCATTCCGGCCAACAGGGCGCTTGCAAGATCGTTAAATATCCCTGCGGTAAGAATGCTTAGAGATTATCATCCTGAAAAATTCTTGTCGCTACTTAGAGGAATGGGCTTTAGTACATTCACCAGGCCGGCTTCCCATTATGGGTTGTCGATTATTTTAGGCGGTGGCGAAGTTACCATGTGGGAAATATCAGGGATTTATGCTTCCATGGCGAGAACTCTCAATTATTGGGAGAAGGATTATGAAGAAGGTTCAAACAGATTTTTCCCATTAACATACCTTTCCAATGAAAACCGTGAGGTTCAAGGCACTCAGTCACCGTTTAATCCCGGAGTATTATGGCATACATTTGATGCCATGATTGAAGCTGCCCGACCAGATACCGAAACCAACTGGCAAAGGTTTCTGTCAAACAGTCGCGTGGCATGGAAAACCGGTACCAGTTTCGGAAATCGCGATGCCTGGGCTATAGGTGTTACACCCCAATACATGGTTGCGGTTTGGGCTGGAAACGCTACCGGCGAAGGACGCCCCTCTTTAACCGGTATTGCAGCTGCAGCACCCGTTATGTTTGATATATTTGGTATTCTCACTTCCAGCCCATGGTTTCCCAAACCTCACGAAGATTTAAATCCCATGATAATTTGTCATGAAAGTGGGTATGCTGCATCTGATATTTGCCCAAATACCGATACTTTGTGGGTGCCCTACAGGGAATATAAAACCGGGGTTTGCCCTTATCATAAAACTATCCATGTAGAAAAATCAACAGGACTCAGAGTTACAAGTAATTGTGCAGCCTGGTCGGATATTGAACCTACAGCCTGGTTTGTCCTTCCGGCAGCCCAGGCCTGGTATTACCGTCAAATGAATCCCTTTTATAAACCTTTGCCCCAAATAAAAGAAAACTGTTTTGATTTACTAGATGATGATTCGCCTATGCAATGGATATACCCTACTGAATCTACCAGTATTTTTATTCCTCTTGAAATAGATGGTACACGCGGAGAAACCATACTAAGAGTGGCACATAACAATGAGAAAGCAATTCTTCACTGGCATTTAAACGATCAATACCTGGGTAGTACCGAAAATTTTCATGAAATGCCCATCAGCCCCGATTTGGGGAACCATCAGATAACCATTACCGATAATAAGGGCTATATGCTACAGAAATCGATCGAAATCAAAAAAAGATAAACCTTAACGTTTATTATTGGGCCTTACTGAACATAAACCCATCGAAACAATTTTATTAATTTGATATTTTAAAAAATTAATCCATAAAATCTCAATAAAATGAAATGGGTATTTAGTTCTTCGGTTAATGGTTTTCAAACCAATGTTTCTATTTTAATTATGCGTCTGGGAGTTGGAGCTCTTATGCTTACACATGGCTGGCCTAAATTTCAGAGGCTTATTGGTTCAGATGAAATTACCTTTCCCGATCCTTTAGGAATTGGCCCGGTAATGTCTTTGACCATGGCAACCCTTACCGAGGTAGTCGGTTCCATTCTGATTATGGCTGGACTTGCCACAAGACTTGCAGCATTTTCACTCGCCTTCACTATGGCCGTAGCAGCCTTTATAGTGCATGCCGACGATCCTTTTAAACAAAAAGAACTGGCTTTATTGTACCTGATGGTTTACATTGTTCTAATGATTACAGGTAGCGGAAAATACTCTATTGACAAGTTTATAGGCAAACCCTGAAAGCTTTTAGTAGAAAATAATAAAACATTTAAACGGACTTTTTAAACGTTCGTTGTGTTAAAATAGTAATTTTAATTACATAGACAGTTTTTTTTACTTACTTTGCTTAATGTTTTAGGGTCTAATTAAAAAAAACAAGGTATGATAAAAGAAAAACTTTCTGATCTTATTTCTACCAGCATCAGAAGAAATTGGGAAAAGAAGGCCATGACAAATTATGGCGGTGGAAGTATCAGTTATGCTGATATGGCAAAATCAATTGTTGAACTCCACATTACGTTTCAGTTTTGCAATATTAAAAAGGGCGATAAAATAGCCCTGATTGGAAAAAATTCAACAAACTGGACGGCAGTTTATCTGGCCTCCATCACCTATGGGGCAGTAATTGTTCCTATTCTTCCCGACTTTAAACCTAATGACATACATCATATTGTAAATCATTCTGATTCAAAAATCGTTTTTCTGGCAGATAATATTTTTGCTAATATTGAATTAGCAAAAATGCCAGAAGTAAAATACTTTTTCTCTTTAAACAATTATGCTCTCTTATCATCTATAAAGGAACAAGATGCAAAAAGGTTTCAGGAAGATATCAGGTTAGCTTTTGAAAAATCATATTCAAATGGCTTGTCTTCAGAAAACTTCAAACCTGAATCTTTAGGAAATGATTTGTTGGCAGTAATTAGTTATACATCTGGTACAACGGGCTTTACTAAAGGTGTAATGCTCAACCACAACAGCCTTGCTGCCAACATTGTTTATGCCCACAATAATATGCCACTGCAGGCCGGCGACAGCATTGTATCGTTCCTTCCTCTTGCTCACGCTTATGGTTGTGCATTTGAGTTTTTATTTCCTTTTACATTGGGATGTCACATTATCTTTTTAACCAAAACCCCTTCCCCACAAATAATTCTTAAAGCCTTTAAAGAAGTTAGGCCACGGTTGGTGTTATCTGTGCCATTAATCATGGAAAAAATTTATAAAAAGCAGATTCTTCCGGTAATTCAAAAACCATCTATCAAATTACTTTTGCAAATTCCTTTACTAAACAATGTTATCAAAAATAAAATCCGTCAAAAACTGATCGATTCATTTGGTGGAAATTTTCATGAAGTTGTGATTGGCGGAGCACCTTTAAGCGCAGAAGTGGAAGACCTGTTGCACGGTATAAAATTTCCGTTTTCTATTGGCTATGGAATGACGGAATGTGGGCCCTTGATTAGCTATGCCAGCTGGGATAAAACAAAAATAAGATCAGCAGGTAAGATTGTAGACTCACTGGAAGTAAAAATTGATCTGCAAAACCCTTTAGATGAAGCAGGTGAAATAATGGTAAAAGGTGAAAATGTAATGCTGGGCTACTATAAAAATCCAGAGGCTACAGATGCAACACTTGAAAACGACGGCTGGATGCATACAGGCGATCTGGGAAGTGTTGATAAAGAAGGATTTATCTTTATTAAGGGAAGAAATAAAAGTATGATTTTAGGTCCATCAGGACAAAACATTTACCCTGAAGAAATTGAAGCCAGATATAACAACATGCCTTACATACAAGAGTCACTGGTTATTGAAAAAAATAGAAAACTTGTCTTACTAGTCTATCCAGACCACGAAGCAGCTGACAAAAAAGGATTATCTGAAACTGAGCTTCTTAAAATATTCGAACATCACCGAAAGTATCTTAATCATGATATGCCATCATATATGGCAATTAGTTCGGTGAAGATCTTTGGTGAAGAATTTGAAAAAACACCCAAAAAGAGTATTAAAAGATTTCTCTATAGCAATCAGGGTTAATTGACAAACATAGTTTCACCGGCAGAAAAAGTATAATTTCAATAAATATTCATCCGTTTGTAACATTTTATTTTGGCGAATGGCAAATTAATTATAAATTGCTGCCAAATTGTTATTAAGTTATGCTTTCAAATAAAAACAGTTATAACAAACTGTTATTCATCTTAATAGATGCTTCCGCTGGAAATTTCAGACAATACCAGATCACCTTCTGGGCTCAATTGGTTCTTGGATTATTATATTCTTTCGACTATTTTGACTTTGCTTTGGCTGGTATTGTTTTGGGGTTACTTATGCCTTCACTTTGGATCATACTTACCTATCGGTTTATTTTAGACAAGTCAAAAGAAAAACTGAAACTCCCATTCCCGCTATGGATGCAAAAAAATCCAGGTAATTTTCTGGTTATTGTGATTGACATTCTATTTCTTATGATTATATGGGCTATAATCCTTTCCGGTTTGTATAATCCAACATGGATAAAAATACTTTTTACTGTTGTATTTCCTATTCTTACCCTTTCCATGCTGAGAAACATGGTTATTTTTCCTTTTCAAAATGATGAAGATGATTCTGATAAAATTGACAAAAATAAAACTGAAAATAATTCAAATTTAGAGTGATAATCAATCAATAGACAAGACAAAAATGGACACTTACCAAATATTCGATCGGTTCTGGCAACCTTATTCAACACAAAATCCCAATGCAAAAAGAATTTATGATCTTTTTACCAGCAAAGGTGAAAAAGTAATTCATGATCATATTGCTTTGCGCACATTTAATGATCCCAGAATGAATATTGACGTAATAGCCAGAGTTTTTACCGAAAACGGCTATGAAGCAAAAGGGACCTACGAATTTAAGGCAAAAAAAGTATTTGGCCGACATTACGAACATAAAACAGACCCCAACGCGCCCAAAGCATTTATTAGTGAATTATTACTGGAACAATGCAGCGAATACCTGCAGGAAACAGTTAATAAATATCTCAACAATATTGATGAAAGATTTTATGGTGACCCGGAACTGGTTTACCGTGGATGTATCTGGGGAAAAATTCCTTTTGAAACATACAATAAACTCAGACAGGAATCAGAATATGCTGCCTGGCTTTTAGTTTATGGCTACAGAGCCAATCACTTTGCCATTAAAGTAAACGAATTAAAAAACTTTGAATCTTTGCAGACAGTGAATGAGTTTGTGAAAAAACATGGCTACATCATGAATACCGCAGCAGGAGAAATTTACGGCACACCAGAAGAATTGCTGGAACAATCAGCTACAAAATCAGAAATTCTGCCATTTGATTTTGCTGATGGCACTTTTGAAATTCCAGCATGTTTTTATGAGTTTACAAGGCGATATAATGACCAAAACGGAAAACAATACAGCGGATTTATTGCAGCCAACGCAGATAAAATATTTGAAAGTACCAACTTTTATAAAAAACAGGCAGACATGATGTAAAGAATTTAGCTAAATAGTTCACAAAACAAATTTGCCTAAAACAAAAAAAATGGACACAACAAATACTGATGATCTTTTACAATATCTAAAAAAGGAAATTTCGGGTGATTTATATACCGATACTACCATGCGGGTGCTTCATGCAACTGATGCTTCAGTTTACAGAGAAATACCTTTAGCGGTATGCCGCCCAAAAACAGAAGATGACCTCAAAAAGATAATTCTTTTTGCTAATGAAAATAAAATTCCCATAATTCCGCGAACAGCAGGCACATCGCTTGCAGGTCAAGTAGTTGGGCATGGAATGGTGGTAGATTTCTCCAAATACATGACAAAAATTCTGGAATTCAATCCTGAAGAAAAATGGGTGAGGGTGCAACCAGGGGTCATTCTCGATGAGCTCAATGTCTTTCTCAAGCCTCACGGTTTATTTTTCGGGCCAGAAACATCAACATCCAACAGATGTATGATTGGTGGTATGGTTGCCAATAATTCATGTGGAGCCCATTCTTTGGTTTATGGCAGCACCAGAGATCATACACTGGAAGTAAAAGCTCTATTGGCAGATGGATCCGAAACAATATTTAAAGATCTAACCCACGATGAATTTCGTAAAAAATGTGTAGGAAATAACCTGGAATCAAGAATTTATCAAAATATATTTGATGTTCTTTCTGATCATTCGTTACAGAAAGAAATCCATAAGCAATACCCTGAACCTTCTATCCATAGGAGAAATACCGGTTATGCACTAGACCTTTTGTTAAAAAACAGCATATTTTCAAATGATGAAACCAATTTTTCGTTCTGCAAGCTTCTGGCCGGAAGCGAAGGAAGTCTGGCTGTATTTACGGAAATAAAGCTGAATCTTGTTTCACTACCCCCAGCTCATGCGGCTTTGGTTTGTGTACATGTAAATTCTATAGAAGAAGCTCTGCAGGCAAACCTGGTTGCCTTAAAATATAACCCGGTTGCTGTTGAACTTATAGACAGGGTTGTGCTGGATTGTACCAAAACAAACATTACCCAGGCACAAAACCGGTTTTTTATTAAGAATGATCCGGATGCCATTCTGGTAGTAGAATTTGCTGAAGATCAAATAAACGAGATTGATAGCAAGGCAGCTGCAATGATAAAGCATATGCAGGAACAAAATATGGGATATCACTATCCGGTTTTGAAAGGAAAAGAAATCGGAAAGGTGTGGGCTTTAAGAAAAGCAGGATTAGGTCTTTTGAGCAATGTTCCGGGCGATGCAAAACCTGTTGCAGTTATTGAAGATACTGCAATAAACGTTGAGAAACTGCCCGATTTCGTTGCTGAATTGAAAGTTATTCTTGCTGAAATGAATATTCCTTGTGTGTATTATGCACACATAGGCACCGGTGAAATTCATCTGCGCCCCATTCTTAATTTGAAAGACAAAGCAGATGTAAAACGATTTCATCAAATTGCCCTGGCAACGGCAAACCTGGTAAAAAAATACAAAGGTTCGCTCAGCGGTGAACATGGTGATGGTCGGTTACGGGGAGAATTTATTCCCCTTATGCTGGGAAACAGGTTATACAAGGTGTTTCAGGATTTGAAAGCCGTTTGGGATCCCAATAATATTCTCAATCCGGGTAAAATTGTTGATACCCCTTCAATGAACTCGTCTTTTCGTTTTGAACCAGGTAAGCTTCAACCAGAATTAAAAACCTATTTCCGGTACCCTGAAGCAGATGGTTTTATGAGAGCTGTAGAAAAATGTAATGGATCAGGTGATTGCAGAAAACTTCATACCCAGAAAGGGGTAATGTGTCCATCATACCAGGCAACAACAAACGAAAAAGATACTACAAGGGCAAGAGCAAATATTCTCAGAGATTTTATAACCAATTCAAACAAGCTAAATCCTTTTGATCATCATGAAATAAAAGAAGTTTTGGATTTATGCCTTTCGTGCAAAGGTTGTAAGTCAGAATGCCCTTCTAATGTTGACATGGGTAAATACAAAGCAGAGTTTCTTCAGAATTATTATGATACCAATGGGGTGCCTTTCAGATCAAAACTAATTGCCAATTATGCTCAAATCAACAAACTGGCATCAGTGATACCTTCATTATACAACTTATTTTCGCAATCATCGGTACTTTCACCCCTGGTAAAAAAAGTATCTGGTTTTTCTCAAGAAAGAAGCCTTCCGCCATTACATAAACTAACCTGGAAAAGCTGGGCCAATAAAAATCTTAAACAATTAAACAAAAACGCAAACCCTGAAAAAAAAGTTGTTGTATTTTGCGATGAATTTACCGATTACAATGATACTCCTACTGGCATAAACGCCTGTCTGTTACTCAATAAGCTGGGTTATTACATTGAAATGCCCAAAGTAATGGAAAGTGGCAGGGCATCTCTCTCAAAGGGACTTTTAAAAAAAGCCAGAAGTTTTGCCAACTATAATATTACAATACTGTTTCCCTTTGCCGAACAAAAAATTCCTGTTATAGGTATAGAACCCTCAGCAATTTTAACCCTAAGAGACGAATACAAAGACCTTTGTGATAGTGAGCTTTCAGAAAAAGCTCAAACACTATCTATTCATACTTATATTATTGATGAATTTATTGTTCGTGAACTTGATGCCAACAACATTGATAAGAAGGTTTTCAAAGGTAAATCTCAAAAGATATATCTTCACGGTCATTGTCATCAAAAAGCTCTTTCATCCGTAAATCATACAGTTAGAATGCTCACGATACCCGAAGGCTGGGAAGTTGAAGAAATCGAATGTGGATGTTGTGGAATGGCAGGTGCATTCGGCTATGAAAAAGAACACTTCGTTGTTAGCATGGCAATTGGCGAACTTAAACTTTTTCCGGCTGTTCGTGCAGCAGAAAAAGATGCGATTATTTCAGCCCCAGGAACCAGTTGCCGTCATCAGATATGGGATGGAACTCACCGAAAAGCCATGCATCCTATTGATGTGCTATGGCAATCTGTGGAATAGAAATAAGATCGTTTTTGTGTAAAACATGATATTTATTAGATTTTTCTATAAAAAATGACGAAAATAATCCATTTTATCCAACAATTTTCCCTAACAACATGCCTTTTTAATTGGTATTTTCTAAAATAAATGGGTTATAATACCTTGACTAGCTGTACGTAAACAAACATTTAAAAACTTTTTCAAAAAAAAGTTTGTCTTATTAGATTTTATTCTAATTTTGCATACAACAAAATCATATCGTATCTATGAACTATCTATTTACCACCATTTATATTTACATTATTCTTTTAGTGGGACACAAAAGAAGTGAGAATGGTGTGTAAATAATTTGATAAAATTTTGAAAGCCCTCTCACTTCGGAAAGTGAGAGGGTTTTTTTCGTTTTAGAACTATAACTAACATGCAAATACCATTAAGGAGTAATACTACCACCCATGGAAGGCTTAATGCAGGCGCCAGAAGCCTGTGGCGTGCAGCAGGAATGAAAAGTGAGCAAATGGGGAAACCACTGGTAGCCATTGCAAATTCCTTCACTCAGTTTGTTCCGGGCCACACGCATCTTCATCCGATAGGCCAAAAAGTTAAAACATGGATTGAAGAGCAAGGTTGTTTTGCAGCAGAATTTAACACCATTGCAATTGATGATGGCATAGCAATGGGGCACGATGGCATGCTATATTCATTACCTTCCCGCGATCTGATTGCTGACAGTATTGAATATATGGTAAATGCTCATCAGGCTGATGCACTGGTTTGTATCAGCAATTGTGATAAAATTACCCCAGGAATGCTCATGGCAGCCATGAGACTAAATATACCAACTGTATTTGTATCTGGTGGACCGATGGAAGCAGGCCGTGTGGGAGATAAAATGATCGACCTGGTGGATGCTATGGTATTGGCAGCAGACGAATCTGTCAGTGATAAGGAATTAAGCGAAGTTGAAGAAAATGCTTGTCCTACCTGCGGTTCATGCTCCGGCATGTTTACAGCCAATTCAATGAATTGTCTGAATGAAGCATTGGGGTTGGCACTTCCCGGTAATGGTACAGTAGTAGCAACCCATCAAAACAGGTTAGGATTATTTCAGGATGCAGCATCCCTGATCGTGAAAATGGCCTACAGCTACTATCGCGACGGGGATGTTTCAGTTTTACCCCGTAACATTGCCAGCAGAGAAGCTTTTCTTAATGCCATGACCCTTGATATTGCCATGGGTGGATCAACCAATACCGTATTACACCTTCTTGCTATCGCTCATGAAGCGGGGGTAAATTTTACAATGAAAGATATTGATGAACTTTCTCGTAAAACACCTGTTTTATGCAAGGTAGCGCCAAGTAGTCACTACCATGTAGAAAATGTAAATCGTGCAGGTGGTGTGCTGGGAATTCTGGCCGAGTTAAATAAAGCGGGTCTGTTGGATGCATCAGTAAAACGAGTTGACTATCCTACCCTTGCTGAAGCTCTTAAAGATTATGATATTACTGCAGATACAGCCATTGATAAAGCATCCATTATTTATAAAAGTGCACCAGGTGGTGTAAAAAACCTTACAATGGGATCACAGGGATCAATTTTTAAAGCCCTTGACGATGACAGAAAAAAAGGGTGTATACGTTCTTTAAATAATGCTTACTCTCATGATGGTGGGTTAGGTGTGCTTTATGGAAATATTGCTACCAAAGGAAGTATTGTAAAAACTGCCGGAGTTGATTCATCTATCTGGCATTTTGAAGGCACAGCCAAGGTTTTCGAATCGCAGGATGATGCCGTTAAAGCGATCCTGCTAAACGATATAAAAGAAAATGACATTGTGGTTATCAAATATGAAGGACCGAAAGGTGGACCAGGAATGCAGGAGATGCTTTACCCAACATCCTATCTTAAATCAAGAGGTCTGGGAACAAAATGTGCACTTATAACTGATGGTCGGTTTTCAGGTGGAACATCAGGTTTGTCTATAGGCCATGTTTCTCCTGAAGCTGCTGCAGGTGGTGCTATTGCACTTATTAAAAACGGTGATACAATAGTAATAGATATTCCAACCAGGAGCATTAACGTAAAAGTTTCTGATGAAGAAATGCTGAAAAGACATGAAGAAGAAATAAAAAAAGGCAAAGATGCTTACAAACCTGGCAAAAGAGAAAGAAAAGTTTCTAATGCCCTGAAAGTTTATGCATCACTGGTTCGCTCAGCAGATGAAGGTGCCGTAAGAGTATTACCTGATTAAACCAGAATTATAAAAACAAAATACGTTCTTTACAATTTCCAATTTAAATTTTACCATACCCATTTATATTTAACTAAAACCGAAAAGTATGGAAGCTCAAACCTATGAATCTATGGAAAAAAAACAGGTGCAGTCAAAAACCATTACTGGTGCTGAAGCCGTTATGGAATCCTTGCTAAACGAAGGAGTAAAACTAATGTTCGGCTATCCCGGCGGAGCAATAATGCCAGTTTATGATGCACTATATTCCTATACCGACCGACTAAAACACGTACTTGTCAGGCACGAGCAAGGAGCCGTTCATGCGGCACAAGGCTTTGCCAGAGTAACCGGAAAAGTTGGAGTTGCTTTGGTAACATCTGGCCCTGCAGCAACCAATGCCGTAACAGGTATTGCTGATGCTATGATCGACTCTACTCCTATTGTTGTAATTTCAGGCCAGGTTGGCTCTCACTTGCTGGGAACAGATGCTTTTCAGGAAACAGATGTAATTGGCATTACCCAGCCTATCACAAAATGGAATTATCAGATCACCAGGCCGGAAGAAATTCCATGGGCTATGTCAAGAGCATTTTTTATTGCCCGCAGCGGTCGACCAGGACCGGTTTTATTGGATATTACTAAGGATGCGCAGTTTGGCAAACTGGATTATACCTACCAAAAAATGACTTCTATAAGAAGCTATACGCCCTTGCCCATACCTGATCTATCAAAAATTGATGAAGCCAGCCATTTGATTAACTTATCTAAAAAACCTTTGGCACTTATCGGACAAGGCGTAGTACTTGCCGGGGCAGAACAGGAGCTTCTTGCTTTTCTTGAAAAAGCAGGCATCCCTGCAGCGTGGACAATCCTGGGCCTATCTGCAATGCCAACTGACCACCCTTTAAATGTTGGTATGCTGGGTATGCATGGAAATTACGGCCCAAATATAAAAACCAATGAAGCCGATCTTATCCTGGGTATTGGAATGCGTTTCGATGATAGGGTAACGGGCAATGTACAACGATATGCTACCAAAGCCAAAGTAATCCACATGGAGATAGACCCGGCTGAAATCAACAAAATAATACATGCTGACGTGCCGATTTTAGGAAATGTTAAAGAAACTCTACCCCTGCTTACAGAGAAAGTTAGTAACAATGAACATCCGGAGTGGATTGAAGAGTTTAATGCCTGTATGCGTATAGAAACAGAAAGAGTAATTGAAAAAGAACTATTCCCGGAGACTCCGCTACTCACTATGGGCGAAGTGGTTAGGCGTGTTTCTGAAGCAACTGATGACGATGCAATCATGGTTACCGATGTAGGCCAGCACCAAATGGTTGCCACCCGATATTTTAAATTTAAGAAAACAAGAAGCGTTGTAACTTCAGGAGGCCTTGGAACAATGGGGTTTGGTTTACCTGCTGCCATTGGTGCAAAAATGGGAATGCCCGATCGCCATGTTTGTCTTATTGTTGGCGATGGTGGCTACCAAATGACCATTCAGGAATTAGGTACAATTTTTCAGGAAAAGGTAGGTGTGAAAATTATTCTGCTTAACAACAACTTCCTTGGAATGGTAAGGCAATGGCAGGAACTATTCTTTGATTATCGTTATGCATCTACTGAAATGGTAAACCCTGATTTTCAGACTATAGCCAAGGGTTACTACATACCATGCGCCAAAGTAACCGAGAGAGATAATCTTGATGATGCTATTAAAACCATGCTTGAAACCGATGGCCCTTACCTGCTTGAAGTAGTAGTAGAAAAAGAAGGGAATGTATTTCCGATGGTACCATCCGGTGCTGCAGTTGATGAAATACGTCTGGAGTAATAATAAACAAATCAGTCCCAAATATATAAACTTAACTATCATGAAAGAAGAATTCACCATAACAGTATATTCAGAAAACAGGGTTGGTTTGCTTAACCAGATTACAACAGTTTTTACCCGGAGACATATCAATATAGAAAGTTTAACAACTTCTGAATCAGCTATCAACGGCATACATAAGTTTACCATCGTAATCTATTCTACATACGATGAAATTGAGAAACTGGTTAAACAAATAGAAAAGCGTATTGATGTTCTAAAGGCTTATTGGTTCACCAATGATGAGATTATTTATCAGGAAATTGCTCTCTACAAGGTACCTACCAAAGCTCTTCTCAGCGGAAACGAAATTGAGAAGCTTGTTCGAAAATATGGTGCCCACATACTGGAGATGACTGAAGAATATACAATAATTGAAAAAACCGGTCATAAAACCGAAACGCAGGAACTATACGAAATGCTTGATCCTTATGGTTTAACTCAGTTTACACGTTCAGGAAGGATTGCTGTAAACAGATCAAGAAAAGAGCCATTAAATAGTTATCTCAAGAAACTGGAAGAAGATCGTTTAAAACTGGCGAATTAATATTTTAATATAATTTTCACAAATAACAACAAACAAATAAGTTAACATTATGGCGAAAATAAATTTCGGCGGAGTCGAAGAAAACGTGGTTACAAGAGAAGAGTTTCCCTTGTCAAAGGCACAAGAAGTAATGAAGGATGAAACCATTGCCGTTATTGGCTACGGTGTGCAAGGCCCCGGTCAGGCGCTCAACCTTAAAGACAACGGTTTTAATGTAATTGTTGGTCAACGTCAGAATTCTAAATCATGGGACAAGGCTGTTACCGACGGATGGGTACCAGGAGAAACACTCTTCCCTATTGAAGAAGCTCTTGAAAAAGGAACTGTTATTCAGTTCTTGCTCTCCGATGCGGGTCAGATTGCACTTTGGCCAACAGTAAAAAATAGCCTTAAACCCGGAAAAGTTCTTTATTTCTCTCATGGTTTTGGAATCACCTATAAAGAACAGACCGGAATTATTCCTCCTGCTGATGTAGACGTTATATTAATAGCGCCTAAAGGTTCCGGCACAAGCCTTCGTCGGATGTTCCTGGAAGGACGCGGACTTAACTCCAGTTATGCTATATTCCAGGATGCAACAGGAAAAGCATGGGAAAGAGTCGTTGCTCTGGGAATAGGTGTTGGTAGTGGTTACTTATTTGAAACAACCTTTAAAAAAGAAGTTTACAGCGACCTTACCGGCGAACGTGGAACATTGATGGGAGCTATTCAGGGTATTTTTGCCGCACAGTATGAAGTGCTCCGCTCTAACGGCCATTCCCCATCAGAAGCATTTAATGAAACTGTAGAAGAACTTACTCAAAGTCTGATGCCGCTGGTAGCAGAAAATGGTATGGACTGGATGTATGCCAATTGTTCTACAACTGCCCAAAGAGGTGCTCTCGACTGGTGGAAGAAGTTTCGTGATGCAACTCTTCCGGTATTTTCTGATCTTTATAAGGAAGTTGCAAAAGGAAACGAATCACAACGCTCTATAGATTCAAACAGCCAGGCAGATTATCGCGTAAAACTGGAAGAAGAATTGAAAGAACTTCGCGAATCAGAAATGTGGCAGGCTGGTGCAGCAGTTAGACAGCTAAGGCCTGAAAATCAGAAGTAAATTAACCCAATTCTCAAAAACCAAAATTTATTAATCATGGGAGAAAGAATTTATATTTTTGACACTACTCTTCGCGACGGTGAGCAGGTGCCAGGATGCCAGCTCAATACAATTGAAAAGATTGAAGTAGCAAGGCAGTTGGAAAAATTAGGTGTTGATATTATCGAAGCAGGGTTTCCAATTTCCAGCCCCGGCGATTTCAACTCAGTGGTAGAAATTTCCAAAGCTGTTGAAAACCCCGTTATCTGCGCCCTTACAAGGGCTGTACACAAAGATATTGAGGTAGCAGCCGATGCCCTGAAATTTGCCAAACGTAAACGCATACATACTGGAATTGGTGTGTCTGAATATCATATCAAGCACAAACTACTCTCAACTCACGAAAAAATTATGAACCGGGCCATTGAATCGGTCAAATATGCCCGCACGTTTGTTGATGATGTTGAGTTTTATGCTGAAGATGCAGGCAGAGCCGATAATGAATTCCTGGCCAGGGTTATAGAAGCTGTTATCAAAGCTGGTGCTACCGTAGTCAATATCCCAGATACTACAGGTTATTGCCTTCCAGGACAGTATGGCGAAAAAATTGCCTACCTGGTTAATAATGTTCCGAACATTGACAAAGCAATCATTTCAACGCATTGCCACAACGATCTAGGTATGGCCACTGCCAATACCCTATCCGGAGTTATCAATGGTGCCCGTCAGGTAGAAGTTACGGTAAATGGAATTGGCGAAAGAGCCGGTAATACATCACTTGAGGAGGTGGTTATGGCTATCAAATGCCATCAGGATCTTGACTTCGTAACGGGTATTGATTCACAACAGATCATGAAATCCAGTAAACTGGTTTCTACATTGATGCGTATGCCCGTGCAGCCCAATAAAGCCATTGTTGGCCGTAATGCATTTGCTCACTCATCAGGGATACACCAGGATGGAGTTCTTAAAAACCGACTTAACTACGAAATAATAGACCCTGCGGAGGTAGGTGTAAAAGAATCTTCTATTGTTCTGACTGCCCGTAGCGGCAGAGCGGCTCTGAAACACAGATTACAAATTCTCGGTTATGCATTTGAGGCAAGAGAACTTGACGAATTGTATGAAAAGTTTCTCACATTGGCCGATATGAAAAAGGATGTCTCCGATGAAGATCTGGAAGCCTTGGCCGGTAGCGAAAAAGTAAAAGGAAAACGCCCCATCGAATTGATATCACTGCAAGTTGTATGCGGTAAATCAACCATCCCAACAGCAACAGTTCAGATCAGTTTTAAAGGTGATACCTTTACCGAAACAGCATCGGGCAATGGTCCCATAGATGCTTCTTTCTCTGCTGTTAAAAACCTGGTGAAGCGTAGAGTAAGACTCGAAGAATTTCTTATTCAAGCCATTACACGAGGCAGCGACGACCTCGGTAAAGTTCATGTACAGGTAGAGCACAAAGGAAGTATATATTATGGATTTAGTGCACATACTGATATTATCACAGCTTCAGTTGAAGCGTTTCTTGATGCATTGGGCAAAATTGCTTAGTCTACATCTAAATCTATTTTTTACATAAACAATTAAATCTTACATACATTGGCTGGAAAAACAATCATCGACAAAATCTGGGATAAACACATCGTTGAATCTATAGATGATTCTACGGGTGTATTTTATATCGACAGGCATTTTATCCATGAAGTTACAAGTCCGCAGGCTTTTGCAGGAATAAAAAAACGTGGTATTAAGGTAGCACGACCAGAAAAAACGGTTGCTACTGCCGATCATAACATACCTACTCAAAACCAGCATCTCACCATTCATGATGAGTTGAGCAGGTTACAGGTGAATACCCTTAGCCGTAATTGCGAAGAAAATGGTATTGAACTATATGGGTTAAATCACCCCTATAATGGTATTGTGCACGTTATTGGGCCTGAATTGGGTATTACCCAACCGGGCATGACCATAGTTTGTGGTGATAGCCATACTTCAACCCATGGTGCCTTCGGAACAGTGGCTTTTGGTATTGGAACAAGCGAAGTAGAAATGGTATTGGCTAGTCAGTGCCTTATTCTTTCAAGGCCCAAAAAAATGCGTATCAATATAGATGGAACACTGGGCAAAGGAGTAAACTCAAAAGACATTGTACTTTACGTCATTTCCCAGATTTCTGCCGGAGGTGCTACAGGCTACTTTGTAGAATTTGCGGGTTCGGCCATCAGAAGCTTAAGTATGGAAGCCAGAATGACGATCTGCAATATGAGTATTGAAATGGGTGCCCGTGGCGGGTTAATTGCCCCTGATGAAACCACTTTCAACTATATTAAAGGTCGTGAAATGGCTCCCAAAGGTGAAGAATGGGAAAAGAAACTTACCTACTGGAGAAGTTTACCCAGTGATCCTGATGCTGTTTTCGACAGAGAACTACACTTTAAAGCCGAAGATATTGAGCCGATGATTACCTATGGAACTAACCCGGGTATGGGTGTAGGAATTACCGGAAAGATACCTGCATTGGACGAATTAAATCCCAGTGATCATAAATCGTTTTTGAAATCGATGGAATATATGGGTTATCAACCCGGAGAGCCATTACTGGGTAAAAAGGTAGATTACATTTTTGTTGGAAGTTGCACCAACGGAAGGATTGAAGACCTGAGAGCATTTTCTGCGTTTATCAAAGGAAAAAAGAAAGCTGATAATATTACAGCATGGATTGTTCCCGGTAGTAAACAAGTTGAAGCACAGGCAAAAAAAGAAGGTCTCATTAAAATTCTGGAAGATGCCGGTTTTGAAATGCGCCAGCCCGGATGCTCGGCGTGTCTGGCCATGAATGAAGACAAAATTCCAACCGGTAAATATGCTGTATCAACGTCCAACAGAAACTTCGAAGGACGGCAGGGACCTGGTGCCAGAACCATGCTCGCCAGCCCTATAACTGCCGCTGCTATTGCAATTACAGGCGAAATTACTGATCCCAGGATATTTTTGGAAGAACCCGAACTTGTTTCCTGACATTACAGGATTCTTAATGATTAGTAATTTTCATACATACCAAGTAAATCGAAAATACAGGAATAATTGACAAACAAAATAACACCTGTATTTTCAAATTTTCTTAAAAATAAAACCTAAAAAAATGCCCGTAGAAAAATTTGAAAAACTTGTTTCAAGCTGCGTTCCGCTAGCTATTGACAATGTAGATACCGACCAGATAACCCCGGCACGTTTTCTTAAAGCTACTACACGCGAAGGTTTCGGAGCCAAACTATTTTGCGATTGGCGTTACGACCCGGCTGGAAAACCCAGACCCGAATTTGTATTGAACGATCCAACCTATAAAGGAGCTATTCTTGTGGCTGGCAAAAATTTCGGTTCAGGAAGCAGTCGAGAACACGCCGCATGGGCTCTTGTTGACTATGGATTTAAAGTGGTAGTTTCGAGTTTCTTTGCCGATATTTTTAAAAGCAATGCACTCAACAACGGTTTGCTTCCGGTTCAGGTTTCTGAAGAGTTTGTAAGTCAGCTCTTTGAAACCATTGAAAAAAATCCGGAAGCCAAAGTAAAGGTTGATCTCGAAAATCAAACCATCACCAATCTTGAAACCGGTTCCAGTGAAGAGTTTGAAATTGGAGCTTACAAAAAGAATTGTATGCTCAATGGCTACGACGATATTGACTACCTTTTAAGCAAAAGCAAAGAAATAGAACAGTTTGAAAAAGAGAAGGTCTAAGAATCGTGCGTATCAAAATTCAATTTAGTTACCCCTGATAACAGGAAAAATATCAATCCCATGATAGAAATAATGGATACCACCCTTCGGGATGGAGAACAGACAACGAGTGTGTCATTCAACGATGCTGAAAAACTGGCGATGGCACAACTTCTCTTAAATGAAATATGTGTAAATCGCATAGAAATTGCTTCGGCCAGGGTTTCAGAAGGAGAATTCAAGGCTGTAAAACGGATTACTGAGTGGGCAACAAAGAATAATTGCATTCACAAAATTGAAATACTCAGTTTTGTAGATGGAACAGCTTCTTTAGACTGGGTTGAAAAAGCCGGTGGCAAAGTTATCAATCTCTTATCAAAAGGATCACTCAGGCACCTGGAAGGGCAACTTCGCAAAACTCCTGATCAGCACTTAAATGATATACAATTTATCCTTGATGAAGCAGCTAAAAGAGGTATTTCTGTAAACCTATACATGGAAGATTGGTCCAATGGGATGATCTATTCACCGGATTACGTTTTTTATATGGTTGAAAACCTGCGCAAATCGTCCATTAAGCGGTTCATGCTACCAGATACACTGGGTATATTAAACCCGGATCAGACAGAAAATTTCTGCCGTCAAATGGTTGAACGATTTCCTGATCTTCATTTCGATTTTCATGCCCATAACGATTACGATCTGGGAACTGCGAATGTTTTTTCTGCCTTAAAAGCGGGAATAAAAGGCATTCATACTACCGTTAACGGACTGGGAGAACGTGCAGGAAACGTACCATTATCAAGTGTTTTGGGAGTATTGAACGATCATCTCAAATTAGAAAACACACTGGTAGAATCAAAACTATCAAGAGTATCAAAAATGGTGGAACTATTTAGCGGACTAAGAATTCCTGCCAATAAACCGCTTACAGGTGAGTATGTTTTTACACAGGTTTGTGGAGTTCATGCCGATGGTGACAATAAAGCCAATTTGTATTTCAACCCTTTGCTGCCCGAACGTTTTGGCCGTACACGCCAATATGCACTAGGAAAAACATCAGGAAAGGCCAACATTACTAAAAATCTCGAAGAATTGGGAATCGAGCTTTCGCAGGAAGATCTGCTTAAAGTAACCAAACGGGTTATCGAGCTGGGCGATCAGAAAGAAACCGTTACCATCGATGATCTGCCCTATATTATTTCAGATGTTTTGAAGAGCGAAAATAACAGCCAGAATGTTAAACTGATCAATTACAATCTAACGGTAGCCAGGGGTTTGAAGCCAGTAGCTTCTATTAGTATATGTATAGATAACGAAAGATACATTGAAACATCGGTAGGTGATGGCCAGTACGATGCTTTTATGAAAGCCCTGTGGAGTATTTACGACCGTTTGGGTAAAGAGCACCCCGTTCTTACCGATTACCTGGTAACCATACCTCCAGGTGGAAAAACTGACGCCCTTGTAGAAACCACCATTGCATGGGATTTTAAGGGACAGGAATTCAGAACCCGTGGCCTTGATGCCGACCAAACAGCAGCAGCTATTAAAGCTACTATGAAAATGCTCAACACCATTGCCGATAATGAGCACAGATACGTGCAGGAAGAAAAGGCTGAAGCCGTTAAGTAGTGCTTGCAAGAAAACGCCAATTGCTGCGTTATGCTCGCCTTCAAAACAGTCATCTCGTTATTTCAACGAGACTCCTGTTTTCAGTCATCGCAACCGAAAAACTGAAGGTTTTGAGCTCATGACCAAAGGGAATAACCCTTGCACTTGACGCTTTCTTATCATGCACATATAAAAAACAGGAGTTTTCTTGCTGACACTAAGTAAAAACCATTCTAATTCAAAATTATTAAACAATGAATTTTAAAATTGCAGTACTTCCCGGAGACGGAATTGGACCAGAGATCGTAGAACAAGCTATTAAAGTAACCGATGCCGTTTGTGAGAAGAAAGGGCATTCTGTGGTCTATACCCACGCCCTTACAGGAGCAACAGCCATTTTTGCTACCGGCGATCCCTACCCGCCAGAAACTCATCAAATCTGTATGGAGTCTGATGCAGTACTTTTTGGCGCCATAGGAGACCCAAGATTTGATAATGATCCCAAAGCGAAAGTTCGCCCTGAAAAAGGTTTACTCGCCATGCGTAAGCAATTGGGATTGTATGCCAATATACGTCCGGTAAGCACATTTGCTTCGCTGCTTCACAAATCACCCCTGAAACAGGAGCTGGTAGAAGGTGTAGATTTTGTTACCATCAGAGAACTTACCGGTGGGATCTATTTTGGTCAACCCCAAGGCCGCACAGAAGATGGCAATACAGCCTTCGATTCATCCGTTTATCATCGCTATGAAATTGAACGAATCGCCAAACTGGCCTTCGAATTTGCTATGAACCGACGCAAAAAACTCACCATGGTAGATAAAGCCAATGTTTTGGCCACTTCGCGCCTTTGGAGAGAAACAGTTCAGGATATGGCTCCCCAATACCCTGAAGTTGAACTGGAATACATGTTCGTGGATAACGCTGCCATGCAGATTATTCAATGGCCCAAACGATTTGATGTTATTGTTACTGAAAATATGTTTGGTGATATTCTTACTGATGAAGCCAGTGTTATTACCGGTTCCTTAGGACTGCTTCCCAGCGCCTCCATTGGCCTGCACACATCTGTTTTTGAGCCCATTCATGGGTCTTATCCACAGGCAGCCGGAAAAAATATCGCCAATCCGGTGGCTACCATTTTATCAGCCGCCCTTATGTTCGAATACGCTTTTAAGCTCAATGATGAAGCCGCCATGATAAGAAAAGCTGTTGACGCTTCTCTCGTTGAAGGAATAGTAACAGAAGACATTGACAAAAGCAATCCCAGCTCTACATCAGCAGTTGGCGACTGGTTGGCAGCCTATATCAAAAACAACTTCTAAAAAATAAAAGGGACCCAATGAAAGTATTAAAATTTGGGGGTACATCAGTAGGTTCAGCAGAAGCTATTTTGGCCCTGCTTAGGATTGTTAAAGAAACCAGATCATCAGGCGATGATCTGGTTGTTGTTTGTTCTGCCATGAACGGAGTAACAACCAGTTTACTGGATTTACTTTCTTTGGCATCAAAAGGTGAAGAAGTACTACCTAAAATTAAACTGATTGAGGAACGGCACTATAAAACGGTGAGAACCTTACTGGAAATTAAAAGGCAAAACCATGCTCTTCTGGCCCTAAAGATTCTTTTCAATGAACTGGAGGACCTTCTTGCCGGTGTAAAAGCCCTGGGTGAAGTATCTGCCAGAGTTCAGGATAAGGTTTTATCTTATGGAGAGTTGCTTTCGTGCACCATGATTGCGCATTTTATTGATCAACATTGTGGAAAAGCTGTTTTAGGAGATACCCGCAAGTTAATAAGGACGGACAGCCGATATGGGAAAGCCATGGTTGATGAAACTGTTACCAACAAAGCACTAAACGATTTTGCCCTGGCAAACGGCGATAGTATATTGGTATTTACAGGTTTTATTGCATCTAACGAAAAAGGAGAAACCACAACCCTTGGCCGCGGTGGTTCAGATTTTACGGCAGCCATTGCCGGAGCAGCACTCAACGTATCTGAAATACAGATATGGACGGATGTTAATGGAATTATGACCGCAGATCCACGACTGGTTAAGAAGTCCTTTTCTATTGCACAGCTTTCTTACTATGAAGCCATTGAGCTTTCCTATTTCGGTGCCAGGGTAATACACCCTCCAACCATGATCCCTGCACAGTCTAAGAATATTCCTATCATCATCAGGAATACCTTTAACAAAGATTTTAAGGGAACGGTGATTGGGCCCAACTCATCAGCCAACGGATCATTGGTAAAGGGAATCAGCTTTATTCCTGAAATCAGTCTCATTACCGTAATCGGTAGTGGTATGGTAGGGCAAAAAGGATTTAGTGGGCGATTATTTAAAGCGCTGGCTGACGTCAACGTTAATGTAATCCTGATAACCCAGGCAAGTTCAGAACACAGCATTACCCTGGCCGTAAGTCCTGCAGATATGTTTCAGGCTGAGCAGGCCATTAAAGAAGAATTCGAACAGGAACTCGCATTACAAAAAATTCATCCACCCCAGGTTGAAAATCAATACAGCATTATTGCAGTTGTAGGTGAGAATATGCGACATACCCGTGGATTATCAGGCAAATTCTTCAGCGCTTTGGGCAGAAGCGGGGTAAACGTTGTTGCCATAGCACAGGGATCTTCAGAGTTAAATATCTCCACGGTAATTGACAGACAAGATCTGGCGAAAGCAATGAACTCAGTACACGATGCCATGTTCCTGTCACCAGTTAAAACACTTAATGTCTTTTGTTGTGGGCTCGGAAATATCGGCAGCACGCTGTTGAAACAAATTGCTGAGCACAAAGAGTTTCTCGAAAACAACCGACAAGTAAGAATCAATCTGGCGGGTATTTGTAATTCGAAAAAGTTATTGACTCATATTGAAGGAATTCCTGTTTCCAACTGGAAAGAACAGCTAGATACAGATGGAACTCCGGGCAATGTTGATACCCTTATTGAAGAAACCAAAAGACTAAACCTTTCCAATTCTGTTTTTATTGACAATACCGGAAGTCAATATGTAGCATCGTTGTACACTGGTTTGTTTGAAGAGAGTATTTCTGTAGTAGCATGCAATAAAATTGGCGTATCGGGCACGTTCGAACACTATCGTAAAAGCAAAGAAACTGCTCTTCATTATGGTGTTGACTACTGGTATGAAACATCGGTAGGCGCAGGTTTGCCAATCATCAAGACCATTCACGATCTTCTGATCAGTGGTGACAGGATCATTAAAATCGAAGCCATTCTTTCAGGCACCATTTCCTATATCTTCAACAACTATAAAGGCGACCGGACTTTTAAAGATGTGGTAAAGGAAGCACAAAACAAAGGATTTACCGAACCAGACCCACGAGATGATTTGAGTGGCCTGGATTTTGCCAGAAAAATGCTTATTTTGGCTCGGGAAACCGGCCTTGAGCTCGAAATTGACCAGATTAAACTGCAACCTATTCTGCCAGAAAACTGCCTTACTGCTTCATCGGTGGATGATTTTTACAAAGAGTTGGAAAAATCTGAAGAGTTTTTCAATAAACTTAAGCTGGAAGCTGCCTCTCAAAACAAAGCGCTTCACTATGTGGGTGTTTTACAAGACGGAAAAGCCAGTGTTGAACTTATGATGTTGGATCAACAGCACCCATTTTATAATTTGAGCGGTAGTGATAATATCATTTCATTAACCACCAACCGCTACCTTTATAATCCAATGGTAATTAAAGGTCCTGGAGCAGGTGCAGAGGTTACAGCAGCCGGTGTTTTGGCCGATCTGGTTAGAGTGGCTGCCCAATAGTACTTTAATTCCTCAAAACCCTGCAACTGTAAGTCAAAAAATCAGTAATAATCAGTTGCACAGAAAGTTAAAATATAATAATGAAATCAGTTGAAGTTTTTGCCCCAGCCACTATTGCCAACGTTAGTTGTGGATACGATGTTCTTGGACTTGCCCTGGAAACCCCGGGAGACAAAGTGGTAATGCATTTGAACGAAAGTAAAGAAATTACTCTTGACCGAATTGAAGGCGACGAAGGAAGATTACCCAAAGATCCTGCAAAAAATATTGTTACCGCAGTAGTTAAATACTATCTCGATCAGCTGGGGTTGCAGCAAGGTGTGAGTGTAGAGTTATACAAGCAAATGCCCTTTGGCAGTGGGTTAGGTTCAAGCTCTGCCAGTGCGGTTGCCGGATTGGTAGCTATCAATGAGCTGATGGGTGCGCCACTGAGCAGAAAAGAACTGCTCCCCCTGGCTATGGAGGGCGAGCGCCTGGCATGTGGTAATGCCCATGCTGATAATGTTGCGCCTGCCCTTTTGGGTGGATTGGTGCTCATTCGCAGTTACGATCCACTTGATGTAATCAGCCTCCCCTACCCTGAAAACCTTTTTTGCGCTGTTTTGTATCCACATGTTGAAATTCCTACCAGCGAAGCCCGAAAAATTCTCAAAACCCACATTCCTGTTTCCGATGCTGTGAAACAATGGGGTAATGTGGCAGGTCTGGTAGCAGGCTTCTTCACCCAGAACATAGATCTGATTGGCCGTAGTATGGAAGATCATATTATTGAACCCATAAGGGCTATGCTGATTCCCGGTTTTTACGAGATGCGTCAGCTGGCTATGGAAAATGGTGCGATAGGGTTTGGTATTTCCGGTTCAGGTCCCTCTGTTTTTGCTCTCTGCGATAACGAAGCAACAGGGACGGAAATCCTTGAGAAACTATCAGATTTACTTAAAAAAGAAGGAATTGGCTCCAACAAATACCTTTCTCCCATAAACCAGGCTGGCCCAATAATAAGATAATAATTCCTGAGATGAAGTTTTACAGTACAAACAAAAAATCAGCACCTGTTTCCCTACCCTATGCAGTTTTAAAAGGGCTGGCCGATGATGGCGGCTTATACATGCCAGAAAGAATACCTGTTTTGGATGATCGTTTTTTCTCCCATCTTTCTCAAAAAAGTCTACATGAAATTTCATTGACTGTTGCTTCCGCATTTCTGGAAAATGATGTTCCATCAGATATTCTTGATGAACTGATTAAGGAAACCATGAATTTTGATATTCCGCTGGTTCAGATAGAAGAAAATATATTTGTTCTGGAATTGTTTCACGGGCCAACCATGGCATTTAAAGATGTTGGTGCCAGGTTTATGTCGCGACTTATGGCATGGTTGCAAAGAGATAATCCACGCAGATTAAAGGTAGTGGTAGCTACTTCAGGAGATACGGGTAGCGCCGTAGCAGCAGGGTTTTTCAATGTGCCTGGGATTGATGTTTATGTTCTTTTTCCCAAAGGGAAGGTAAGTCCGCTTCAGCAAAAACAAATTACTACCTGGGGAGGAAACATTCAAGCCATAGAAATAGACGGGACTTTTGATGATTGCCAGAAACTTGCCAAAGAAGTTCTCGGCGACCGTGAGTTGAATGATGCCTTTCTTATCACCTCTGCCAATAGCATAAATATAGCCCGGCTGATACCCCAGTCGTTTTACTACTTCTGGGCAGCAGCCCAATTACCTGAAAGAAATAAACCATTGGTTTTCAGTGTCCCAAGTGGAAACTTCGGCAATCTTACTGCCGGACTTCTGGCAGGCGTTATGGGGCTAAAAACAGAGCGATACATAGCCGCCACCAATGTTAATGATGTGGTGCCCATCTATTGCAAAACAGGAGAATACAGTCCAAAACCCTCTGTTCAAACGATTAGTAACGCTATGGATGTAGGCAATCCAAGTAATTACGCCCGCATGATGGACATCTTTGGGGATAGTCATCCCGAATTTTGCCAATCCATCTATTCCATTTCTTTTTCTGATGATGAAACACGAAATGCTGTGCAATCAGTACTTTCAGAAAAGAATTACCTGATGGATCCGCATGGTGCAGTGGCTTATTTGGGTAGTAAAGAGTATCTGAAAAATGTTAACCCCGGAGCAAACATTGTTTTCCTGGAAACCGCACATCCGGCAAAATTTCCTGAAACCCTGCGCATTGTAATGGATAAAGACAATACACTCCCCGAGCAATTGCGTCTTGTAAACGAAAAGGAAGAGAAATTCACCTCCCTTTCTAATGATTTTTCTAAATTGAAAAGATTTCTGGCGGAGAAATAATCCTGTAATCCTATTTCTCCTGCAGATCTTCTGCCAGATATTCCATAATATCTTCGGCGGTTTTTCTACCAGATGCAATGGCTGTAACTACCAGACTGGCTCCTGAAATACTATCGCCGGTGGCAAATACCCTGGCTTTTGATGCCTGGTGTTTCTTGTTCACCTTAACATTTCCTCTGTCGCTAAGCTCTAACTCCAGGCTGTTAACAAGTCCTTCGTGTACCGGATGAACAAAACCCATGGAGAGCAATACCAGGTCAACATCCATGGTGCGCAATGTTCCTGGAACTTCCTTCATCTCCATCAAACCACTGCTACCTTTTGCCCATTCCACATCAACGAGCTCCACTTGTTTAACATGACCGTTTTCGCCGATAAACCTTTTGGTGGCAACACTCCAGAATCTTTCGCAACCTTCTTCGTGTGATGATGAAGTTTTCATCACTTTTGCCCAATAAGGCCAAGGGTTTTCGCTGTCGCGCTTATGCGGGGGTTTGGGCATTATCTCAATTTGAGTAATGCTACGGGCCTTCTGGCGATTTGAGGTCCCCACACAGTCAGAACCAGTATCTCCACCACCAATTATCAACACATTTTTGTCTTTTGCCAGGATGCGTTCAGATGGATTGAAAACTTCGCCACGTACCACTTTATTTTGTTGCGTAAGAAAATCCATGGCAAAATGGATTCCTTTTAAATCGCGACCTTCAATAGGCAGATCACGTGGTTTCATGGCTCCGATGGCCAGGCAAACCACATCATAGTTTTCGTAAAGTTCCTTGGCGGATACATCAACACCCACCAGGGTATTGGTTTTTATTTCAAGGCCTTCCTGTATTAAAACATTCAGCCTGCGATCTACTACATGCTTGGCCAGCTTGAAATCGGGTATTCCATAGCGCAGCAAACCACCTGCTGCATCATCTTTTTCGAATACAGTTACCAAATGCCCGGCTTTATTCAAAAGATCGGCACAAGCCAATCCTGCAGGACCAGAACCAATAACAGCTATTTTCTTCCCTGTTCTTACCAAAGGTGGTTTGGGTTGTATATAGCCTCTTTCGTATGCCTTTTCGGTAACTGCAGCTTCGTTTTCGCGGATGGTAACCGGCTCTTCATGAATGGCCAGTACGCAGCCCATTTCGCAGGGTGCGGGGCAAATACGCCCGGTAAATTCTGGAAAATTATTGGTGTTATGTAGAATATCGATGGCAAGCTTCCAGTCATCTTTATACATGGCATCCTGCCATTCGGGCATGTTATTCATAACCGGGCAAGCCCACTGACAGAAAGGTATCCCGCAATCCATGCAGCGTGAAGCCTGTAATTTGCGATCCTCTTCATTCAGGGTTTGCTCTACTTCGCTGTAATCATTCACTCGTTCAATAATGGGTCGGTTACCGCTTTCCTTGCGGGTAACATTCATAAATCCTTTGGGGTCTCCCATATGTATTTATAATTTTTGGTTAATCAATAGTAACAATAATAGTTAGAAAACATCTTCGGCCAATTCGATTTTGTGCTTTATGGTTTCCAACTTCAATTCCTGAAGAACTTTCTTGTATTCGAGTGGAATTACTTTTACAAATTTGTTTACATAGTTGTTCCAGTTTACCAGAATTTTCTCCGCAAGACTACTTTGGGTATAAAGCAAATGTTTACCTATCATCGATTGTACTTCATTAATATCAGAAATGTCTTCAAGCGATTCCAGCTCCACAAGGCCCTTATTGCTAAGATAATCCATATTTCCTTTCATATCAAGAACATAGGCGATCCCTCCGCTCATACCCGCTGCAAAATTACGACCTGTCTCACCAAGAATAACTACACGGCCACCAGTCATATACTCGCACCCATGGTCTCCCAATCCTTCCACAACCGCCAAAGCTCCACTGTTACGAACAGCAAAACGCTCTCCTGCAATGCCCTTTACATACAATTCGCCAGATGTGGCACCATAAAGAACAGTATTACCAATAATGATATTTTCTTCGGGAACAAAACTACTTGCTACCGGAGGCACTACGATGATCTTTCCACCTGATAGTCCTTTTCCTAGATAATCATTGGCATCCCCTTCAAGGGTAAAGGAAATTCCATTGGACAGGAAGGCTCCAAAACTTTGTCCTGCCGAACCATAGAACTTGGCATTGATGGTATCCTCAGGTAAACCTTCGGCACCATTTTCTTTCACGATTTTACCGGAAAGCATTGCACCAACAGCACGATCCGTATTCTTCACCGCCTCAGAAATCCAAACCTTCTCACGCTTTTTAATGGCTTTTGAGGCCGCTTCTATCAATCTAATATCTAAGATATCATGAATTTTATGGATTTGGGGAAGCTGAAAACTTAAAGCATTCTGTGCCGCTTGTTCCGGGTAATAAATCATACGGGAAACATCAACTTTGTTAGCCTTCCAATGATCTATATCAGTGCGTGGCTGCAGCAATGTGGTTTTTCCAACGATTTCATCAAAAGTTCTTACTCCAATTTCAGCAAGAATTTCTCTAACATCCTGGGCAATAAACCGGAAGAAATTTTCAACATTATCCGCTTTCCCGAGAAAACGCTTTCTAAGGTTTTCATCCTGCGTGGCAACCCCAACCGGACAAGTATTAAGATGACATTTGCGCATCATTACGCATCCCAGGGTAATGAGAGCAGCAGTTGAAAAGCCAAACTCTTCCGCACCAAGCAAACCCATGAGCACTACATCACGTCCTGTTTTTAACTGTCCGTCGGTCTGAAGTTTCACTCTACCGCGCAAATCGTTCATTACCAGGGTTTGATGAGCTTCCGAAATTCCCAGTTCAACAGGCAATCCTGCATGTTTGATGGAACTCACCGGGCTGGCTCCTGTGCCTCCTTCCAGGCCGCTGATGGTGATCAGATCGGCTTTAGCTTTGGCAACACCAGCTGCAACAGTTCCTACACCATATTCTGCTACAAGTTTTACACTGATATTCGCTGCCGGATTGGTACACTTTAAATCGAAGATCAGTTGGGCAAGGTCTTCAATAGAATAAATATCGTGATGGGGTGGTGGTGAAATAAGCGTAATACCAGGAGTAGAATTCCTGATTTTGGCAATAAACCCATCTACCTTAAAACCAGGCAGCTGTCCGCCTTCACCGGGCTTGGCACCCTGCGCCACTTTGATCTGAATTTCATCAGCATTTACAAGGTAAGCAGTTGTAACACCAAAACGGCCAGATGCTACCTGCTTTATGGCACTTCTTTTCATTGTGCCGTCAGGTTGCGGAAGAAACCTTTCAGGGTCTTCTCCACCCTCGCCGGTATTAGAACGTCCACCAATACGGTTCATGGCAATAGCCAACGCTTCGTGCGCTTCCTTACTGATAGAACCAAAAGACATGGCACCCGTAACAAACCGTTTCATTATGGCTTCCTCCGGCTCTACTTCATCAATACTGATGGGGTTGGTTTTATAGTCGAGAAAACCACGCAGAAATACCGGTTTACGATTCTCTTCATTAACCAGTTTTGCGTATTCTTTGTACTTGTTGTAATTTCCTGTTTTGGTAGCCCACTGCAAAAGTCCAATCGATTGAGGGTTCCATGCATGGTGTTCGCCTTTTACCCGGTAATGATATATTCCTTCTGTATGAGGTTGATAAGAACCATTTTCATGAGGTTCGGAAAAAGCAGCCAAGTGTGGCATAACGGATTCTTTGGCAATTTCGTCCAACCCTATTCCACCAATACGTGATGCCGTGCCGTTAAAGTATTTATCTACTACTTCGGAATCAATTCCCAAAACTTCAAATATTTGGGCTCCATGATAGCTTCTCAAGGTTGAAATACCCATTTTAGAAAGAATTTTCAGCAAGCCATTGTCAATAGCCTTGATGTAATTCTCACGGGCTTTTTCGTATTTCATTGGAATTTCACCCTTCGCAACCATATTATCAATAATACCAAATGCTCCGTAGGGATTGATAACACTGGCTCCATAACCCAACAACAAAGCAAAATGCATTACTTCGCGTGGTTCAGCACTTTCAACTACCAACCCCACCTGCATCCGTTTTTTGGTTTTTATCAGGTGATGATGGACCGTAGCAACGGCCAATAGAGAAGGTATGGGAGCATGGCCCCTATCGATATTTCGATCAGATAAAATAATGTAATTCAGTTGGTTATCTACTGCCTTTTCTGCTTCCACACAAAGTCTGTCCAGTGCATCAGCAAGGGCTTTTCCTCCCCCGTCAACATTAAAAACCATAGGCAGAATAACATTGGAAAAATCGGCATAACGAAGATCCTTGATTTTTCCCAAGTCGGTATTATTTATGATCGGACTTCTGAACTTTATCAGTTTACACAACGAAGATGACTCTTCCAGTAGGTTTTTATTGATAGATCCGATATAATTGGTAAGCGACATTACCAGCCCTTCCCTTATCGGATCAATCGGAGGATTGGTTACCTGCGCAAATTGTTGCTTGAAATAATTAAACAGCCGCTGTGGCTTATCCGACAAAATAGCCAGGGGAGTATCATTACCCATGGAACCAGTGGGTTCTTTACCCTCTTCTGCCATAGGTTTTACAATAAGTTCAATATCTTCTTTAGAATAGCCAAAAGCTTTTAACCAGGTAGTATATTTATTACCCAGGCTGGATGCTACTCTTTCTTTTACCTCGATATCTTCGAGCTCGAGACGGTGCTCACGCAGCCAGTTCCCATATGGATTTGCCCTTGACAGCTGACTTTTCAGTTCTTCGTCGGCAATGATAACACCAAGTTTGGTATCAACCAAAAGGATTTTTCCGGGGCGGAGTCTTCCTTTTTGTTTTATCTGATCATCACCGAAAGACTGCACGCCAGTTTCGCTACCCATAACAATAAGATCGTCGTTGGTAATGAGATAACGCGATGGGCGTAATCCATTTCTATCAAGCGTACCGCCAACATATCTCCCATCAGAAAACAGCAAAGAAGCCGGGCCATCCCATGGCTCCATAATAGTAGAGTTGTATTCGTAAAAATCTTTTAAACTTTGGGGAATTGGATTTCGGTCGTTAAACGACTCGGGAACCATCATGGCCAGGGCATGTGGCAGAGATCGGCCGGTAAGCACTAAAAACTCCAATACATTATCAAAGGATGCAGAATCGCTTCTACCAGGTTCAATAATAGGAAAAAGCTTCTGTAGATCACTGCCGAAAACATCAGTTTTTAATAATGCTTCTCTTGCCTGCATCCACAAACGATTTCCTTTAATGGTATTTATCTCGCCATTGTGGGCAATATAGCGAAAGGGTTGTGCCAATGACCAGGTGGGAAAAGTATTGGTGCTAAAACGCGAATGAACCAAAGCAATAGCACTTTCAAAATATTTATCCTGAAGATCATCATAATAGGCTGCCAGCTGCTCGGGAGTAAACATTCCTTTGTAAATCATTACCTTGCTCGACAAGCTGGAAAAATAAAAGTAATTCCTGGATTTTAGGTCAGACTCTCTGATTTTCTTTTCGGCTAGCTTACGGACTACATATAATTTACGTTCGAGATCATCCTGCTCATAAGGCCCGGTAATAAAAACCTGTTTTACAAAGGGCTCGTTGCTTCTGGCAATAGCTCCGAGACTATCATTGCTTACGGGAACATCGCGGGTAGCAAATAATTCCAGTTTTTCTTCCTTTACAATGGTCTGCAAAATATTCTCACATTCGGCACGGTCTTTTTCATCCTTAGGTAGAAATAAGTTACCTGCACCATATGCTCCTGCTGCAGGCAATCCTTTGATATGCCTTTGAAAAAAGGAATGAGGAAGCTGAACCAGGATTCCGGCACCATCGCCGGTAACATTGTCTGAGCTTTCAGCGCCCCGATGCGACATATTCAGTAGTACTTCCAGTCCCCGGTTTATGATATCATGTGTTTGATTTCCCCTGATACTGGCTACAAAGCCAATACCGCAACTATCATGTTCGTTTTCTTTTGAATACAGGCCAGCCTGTTCTGGTAATTCGTTTTGCATATTCTATACTTTTGATATGGGTTTGCAGTTTTTCATTTTGAATATTCACTTTATTAAAAATCATAAAGCCGCTCCCTGTTTTTCAGAGAACGGCTTTACACACTATGGACCTTTCCATTCTCTGATTAGGTTGGAAGCCTGCCAATTGAATAAAGTAAATATGATGATCCTGTCATTTTTAATGCTTGTTTAATTTTCGGCGTGCAAATATACCAATAATAATTGGCCTATTTAAGATCATATGGAAAAAATAGATACTATTAATGTTATTCACATACAAAGTCTGAATTAATTTGAAACTGCACAGAATTGGTTTTTAATCATTTAAAGAGATAAACTGCATTCCGAACAAATGTATTTAGACCTTCCGATAAACCATTTTTTAAAAATATGTTTTATTATTAACGTTTTGTTAATTATTTTTTTGTCGCGACATAATAATTTACTTGCGTCAACAACAACTCAATAAGTCCTGATATCGAAAATAAAAAATGAAAAACCTTATTTTCATTCAATAAACCTTAGTAGGGTAAAAATGGATTGAATATCAGACGTGCTGCAGCAGAAATCTGGAAATTGAAAATCTGATTTATGACAGTTTGAACAAGCAGCAAAAGATTTACCTTTGCCAGCAAAACTGCCAAATTCCATTACGATGATCAACAAAGACTTTTTTGATATTATCCGTTTTCCCAGTCATGAAGTAATTATTGGTGACAGACCGGTTGGGGGGAGAAATCCTATCCGGTTGCAATCCATGACCAATACACCTACGCAAGATATTGAAGCCACAGTAGCACAATCTATCAGAATTATTGAAGCGGGTGCCGACTATGTGCGTATTTCCGCTCCAAACATAAAAGCGGCAGAGGCGTTAAAGGACATAAAACAAAAGATAAGGGCAGCGGGTTATGGTCATCCCCTTGTAGCCGATATTCATTTTAATGCTGATGTTGCTCTGATTGCTGCGCGGTATGTTGAAAAAGTAAGAATCAATCCGGGAAATTATGTAGGTAGTTCCAACCGTGGAATCATCAATTTTTCAGACTATGAAACAGAGCAGGAAAAAGAGCATATCTACAACAAATTAAAACCGCTGGTAGAAGTTTGTAAAAATGAAGGAACCGCCATTCGGATAGGGACCAACCTGGGCTCGCTTTCTGCACGCATCATTTCACAATATGGAAACACTCCCAAAGGAATGGTGGAAGCCACCAATGAATTTCTTGAGATTTTCCAAAGACTTAATTTCGATCAAATCGTAATTTCCCTAAAAGCCAGCAAGCCCTTGATCATGATACAAGCATATGAAGGGATGGTAGAAAAAATGCTGGAAAACTGTATGAGCTATCCGTTACATATCGGAATTACCGAAGCTGGCGAAGGAGAAAATGGCCGGATAAAATCAGCGCTGGGCATTTGCAGCCTGCTAAATAAAGGTATTGGAGACACCCTGCGGGTTAGCCTTACTGAAGAGCCCGAAGCAGAGATTCCATTTGCCATGAAACTCTCTTCGATTTACCAGGTTCCTTTTTCGCAGGTTCATGAAAATCATGAATTTTATCTTAAAAAATCAAACTTCACGGCAAAAGATATTACCCTTACGCCCCAGCGGTTTCATGCGGTTGTTATTGAGGACCAAACGGAAAAGAAACCTGAAACTACAGGTCAAACCAGCTCAGACTTCATCTATTTAGAAAATTTATCAAATTTATCTACAGCCCATGAATGGATTCTGACCCCATTCGATGTTTGGAAGAAAAATCAAAAGAACAATTATTTCCCGCTGTTTCCCTTGTCTGAAGACCTTAAAGATTTCGCCCATTTACAGGGGGTTGAAGATCCTGTGTTTATCTCCGTCCCGTGCAGACAAATAGGTTGGATAGAAAAGCTGAAACACAAGGACAATATTCGGGGCATGGTACTTGAATTATCACTTTGTCGTGATGAAATAAATTTGGATTCCTGGATAAATTACTCCCAAAAGCAGGGAATACCGCTTATCCTTAAAAAAACATTCCAATCGGCAGATGTGGATGAAATTATTAACCATTTTGCCACCTTTGCCGGTAATGCTTTGGTGGAGCGGAAATGTCACGGCATTTGGCTTGATGCTCCTAATTGCAGAGAAGATCTTAACTCTGTTGCCTTTGGGTTTTTACAGTCTGCCGGGTTGCGCATTACCCGCACAGAATTTATCTCCTGCCCCACATGCGCAAGAACATCCTACGATTTACAAAAAGTTTTGAAAGATGTGCAACAACACACATCCAAATTTCCCGGGTTGAAAATTGCGGTAATGGGTTGCATTGTAAATGGTCCCGGCGAAATGGCTGATGCCGACTTTGGATTTGTTGGCACCGGAGCTGGCAAATTACATCTTTACCAGGGCCGAAATCCAGTCAAAAAGAATATTGAGCCTGCAAATGCTGCAGATGCTCTTTTGGATATTCTGAAAAAAAATGGCTACAACATTTAGGATTAGGTGGGCCCTTGATGATAAGCGTGAGATACTACCATAAGTTTTGTCTTTCCGATTAGAGAAAACTCCTGCTCACAAACATTTCTCATGTTATTACAATTATTTATTTGGATCTCCACTAAAAAAAAGCTCTTCCTTAAGGGTCGTAATGTTTCTTCTGGCAATCTGACCCAAAGAAACAGTGGTCTGGTTTTCAGAAGTATTGATGGAATCTGATTGGGACGGAGGTCCTAGCAATGTGAGAAAAAACTCATAGTATTCCACTGCCTTCTTCTTGTTATCAAGCTTATGTTGGTATAAAGCTGCGATATAGAAGATGTATTCTGGCTTGGGATGATATTGATAGGCCAATTCATAGCAGTTTACCGATTCGGTATATTTACCAAGGACACTGTATATAGATTGCTTATCATAATAAAGAGATGAAAGAATTTTGGGGTCGGGTTGTAGAAGTGAATCTACCCGGTTAAAGTAAAATAATCCTTTTTCAGGGTTTGGAGAGTTTAAAAATGCCTTTCCCAGATAATAATTTACTTCAACATCGTTTGAATCTGCCTCGTAAGCCAATAACAGATTTGCTCTGGAATTGTCGAACTTATTGGTTTTAAATTCGCTTATCCCTAACAGTTTCAGTACAAGTATTCCGGAGTCACCCTGCATAATAAGCCGATTAAAACAAAGAGCGGCAATATCAAATTCAGCCCCATTAAAACCGGCAATCCCTTTAATTCGATTAAACTTTTTATTGAGGGTGTCAGTCTCCAGTACTTTGTCGCAAACCTGCATGCTCTTCTCAAAATCTTTGTTTTTAACATAGAAATTGGCTAGTTTGCTCAGGTTTTTCATGTCAAGCGGATTGATGGCAATTAATTTCTTCAATACCTTAATAGAAGCATCAAGGCTGTCCAACTGGTAATAATAATCAGCCAGAAGAGAAAGGAATTCAGTGTTTAGAGAGTCTGATTTTATTTTTTCATTCAAATCGTCTACAGCCAGCTGATATTCACCATCAAAGCCAAGAATAATAATATACCTGAGAAACATTTCCGGATTATCCAAATAATCAGTAAGAAGTGGTTTGATCTCTGCATACTGCCCAGCTTTATACATAAACTCAATCAACTGCTTCTCCAGCGTTTCATCACCAGGAAAAGCAATAAGCCCATCTTTTAAAACCGCTATGGCTTGCAAATTCTCTCCCTTCCTGTTAAGAACAAAAGAATTCCAGAAATAATCATCAGGACTTGCCAAATCACTACTTTGCTGCAGAATTATTTCATATTCACCTTTGATAAACGAAAGCTCATAGTTTTCTTGTGAAAATACAAATGAGACATAAAACAGGAGTATGGCAAGGATTTGAATTCGGTTCATCTTCTTTAAGATTTTGTTTATCGTGTTTAAAATTTGATTTCAAACAGCCTACTCTAATACATACCTGATGGGCAGGGTAAACTGCACTCTTACAGCTTCACCCCGCTGTTTGCCGGGTACCCAGTTGGGCATCATCTTTACAACACGAATTGCTTCTGCATCAAGATCAGCACCATTTTCAATCCCTCTTAGAATGGAAGAATTAGATATACTACCATCTTTTTCCACGACAAAACTTACAAACACGGTACCCTGAATTCCCTTTGCTTTTGCATTTTCTGGATACTTCAGGTTGTTCTGTAGAAATTTCATTAATTCACTCGTGCCTCCTGGAAACTCAGGACTCTCTTCGACTGCCATAAAAATCGGATCTGATTCGGCAGGTGTTTCAGTTGGGGTTGTTTTTACGTTTTCTTCTGTAGCCGGTGCGCTTACTTCTTCAGTTGTTATATTGCATGACTGAAGGAAAAAAATGGCAGCTACGAAAGGAAAGATCAAGAGTAAACGAAACAATTGAACTTTGGGCCGGGGATGTTGATTCTTGTTCATCATGATAAATCTTTTTTTAATGGTTGAAACATTGAATGGATTGGTAATTGGGAGATAATGAGCTCCAAGAGCAAAATCGAGAAGAGCTATTTGGTAATCTGCTCTCGAATATTCTTTAAGCGCATAATTATCAGCATCATATTCATGAATGATTTGTAAATCCCGTTTCAGGTAATAATACATAGGATGAAACCAAAAAAGCAATCTGGCAATTTCCATAAACATCACATCCCAGGAGTGTCGATGCTGGTAATGCGCCTTTTCGTGGGTAAGTACTTTTCGGAAATGTTCTGATTGACGCAGATTTTCCGGTATAAAAATCCAATGAAAAAACGAGAAGGGACTGTGATTTTCTGGGAGTGTAACCAATTCTAAATTCTCCCAATCTTCCCGGGGATTATCCTTAATAAGACGTGCTAAATTCAAAATTTTCAAAAGCGTGCTAACGGCAAAAATGCACATTATTACAATAGATACAAACCCCCATGATAAGGCAAAATCGTTGATACCATTTAACCAGCTTCCGGATCCTGAATAACCGGATCCGGTGCTCATAACAACTTCAGGCAACAACATAGTAATGGTTTCTGATGTAAGGCCAGATGGCAAATTTACCGTAATGTTTCCAAAACCAGCCAACCCCAGAGAAAGTAAAAAAGATAATAATATATAAAACCGATTAAAAACATTTGCTTTTTCTCTGGCAAGTAACAGAAAGTACCCCAGTCCAAAAACCAGCAGGTAGAGCGAGGCACGAACGAGAAATATAATGAAAGCTTCCATTTTTACAGGGTTTAAGGTTTTAAGATTTGGGATTTGAGTTTTGCTTCACAATTTCTTCATCAATCATTTTTCTCAACTCTTCCAGCTCGGTTACCGATAGCTTTTTTTCTTTGGAAAAGAAAGAAACCAGGTGCTTTACCGAATTGCCAAAGTAATCATTAAGCAATCCATGAGAAAGTTTGCGGGTATAATCTTTCTTTTCTATAAGGGGGAAATATTCATGAGTTTTACCATAAGCTTTATAACCAATAAAGCCCTTTTTCTGCAGAATACGAACTATGGTACTAACTGTAGTGTAAGCAGGCTTTGGCTCTGGGAAAAGATCTACAAGCTCTTTCACGTAGGCTTTTCTAAGGTCCCACAAAAATTGCATAACCTGTTCTTCTGCTTTGGTGAGCTCTTTCATAGGTATTGAGATTTGACAATTGAGATTTTTAGTTGGTTGTGACGGGGCCACTTCGAGTGCCCCCACTAAGCTAATTTATTTAGTCATGATGTAATAACAAAACAAAATTACAACTATCTTCTTAGTTATACAACTAACTACTTAGTAAGGGTAAAAATTTAACATTTGTCATTAAGGGAAAGCTTTCGGCCACGTCAAAATTTCTTACTTTAGCCGGCAAATTTATCAACACACAAAACTCACTATTTATGATCACCCAACAACTTATCAATCCGCAAAGTATCGTAGTTATTGGCGGCTCAAATGACATAGCCAAACCAGGTGGCAAAGTGCTGAAAAACCTTATAGATGGGCAATTCAACGGAGAACTGTATGTAACCAATCTGAAAGAGAGCGAAGTGCAAGGCATTATAAGCTTTGCAGATCCTTCAGATCTTCCAATGGTTGACTTGGCCATTATAGCCATTGCCGCCCGTTTTGTACCCGATACTGTTCGGATTCTGGCCCATAAAAAGGAAACCCGTGCGTTCATTGTATTGTCGGCCGGATTTAGCGAAGAAAGTGAAGAAGGCGCACGGCTGGAAAAAGAGATGGTTGATACTATCAACGGTGTGGGTGGCTCATTAATCGGTCCCAACTGTGTGGGTATTCTCACCCCGACTCACCATAGCATATTCACCTATCCTATTCCCAGGCTTGAAACAAACGGATGCGATTTTATTTCGGGATCGGGAGCAACGGCCTGTTTCATTATGGAAGCCGGAATACCTAAGGGGCTTACCTTTGCCAATGTTTTTTCGGTAGGCAACAGTGCACAAATGGGTGTAGAAGAGATTCTGAAGTACATGGATGAAACTTTTGATCCTGAGAAAAGCTCAAAGATAAAATTGCTTTACATAGAAACCATAAGTAAGCCGCAGATGCTGCTTAAACATGCAGCTTCATTAATTCGAAAGGGGTGTAAGATTGCCGCCATAAAAGCAGGAAGCTCCGATGCCGGAAGCCGTGCCGCATCATCACACACAGGGGCGTTGGCCAGTTCTGATTCAGCAATAGATGCATTATTCAGAAAAGCGGGCATTGTAAGATGCTATGGCCGCGAAGAGATTATCAGCGTTGCTTCCGTTTTTATGCACCCTAAACTGAAAGGAAAAAATATTGCCATCATTACCCATGCCGGTGGCCCGGCGGTAATGCTTACCGATGCCCTATCCAACGGAGGGCTTGAAGTTCCCCACATCGATAACCCGGCAAGTCGCGAACTGCTTACCCATCTGTTCCCAGGTTCTTCTGTTGCCAATCCGATCGACTTTCTGGCAACCGGTACTGCCGAACAATTGGGTATCATCATGGATTATGTTGACCAGAAATTTGACGATATTGATGCCATGGTGGTGATTTTTGGTACTCCCGGACTTTTCCCCGTGTTCAATGTATATGATGTGCTCGACCAAAAGATGAGGCAATGCAAAAAGCCGATTTACCCGGTACTCCCCTCCACGCTTACAGCACAGGAGGAGGTTGCTGAATTTATCAACAAGGGTCGCATAAATTTCCCTGATGAAGTAACCCTGGGTAAAGCGTTGGCAAAAGTCTATCATACTCCACCACCCGCTGCAGAAACTATAAATCAGTTTCCTGTTGATGAAAAAGCCATTCGTAATGTTATTGATAATAGCAAAGGAGGATACCTTAATCCCGATCAGGTTCAGCAATTACTGGATGCTGCCCGCATAGACCGCGCTGGCGAAGCTGTAGTAACATCTGCTGATGATGCGGCCAGGGCTGCCAAAAAACTGGGTTACCCGGTGGTGATGAAAGTGGTTGGCCCATTGCATAAATCGGATGTGGGTGGTGTGGTGCTTAACGTGAAAGATGAATTAAAACTTCGTCAGGAATTTGACAGGATGATCGATATTGAAGATACCACAGCTATATTACTGCAACCCATGCTTTCAGGCACTGAACTATTTGCCGGAGCAAAACGGGAAGATGCCTTCGGCCATCTCATTTTGTGTGGTATGGGAGGCATTTTTATTGAAGTGCTGAAAGATGTTTCAACAGCTGTGGCTCCTGTTGGACAGGAAGAAGCCCTTCGCATGATCCAAAGTCTTAAAAGCTACAAAATCATCCAGGGTGTTCGTGGACAAGAGGGAATCAATGAAATACTCTTTGCAGAAACGCTCATGAAACTCTCAGCTTTATTACATGCTGCGCCAGAAATTTCAGATCTGGATCTGAATCCCCTGCTGGGATCGAAAAATCGGGTTGTGGCAGTGGATGCGAGGATTTGTTTGGGTTAAGGTTAAGGTTAAGGTTGAGTGGACTGAGTTAAAAACGAAAGATTTAAAGCGGTTTTATGAAAAGAAAGGACTTTTATTTTATAGTGGGATTCATTTTGTTTCTGGCTCCATTTTTCATATTTGAGCTGGTTTTGGATGCCTACAAATACCTTAACCAGCAGCATGGTATGATTATGAGTTTTGCGAAGTTTGCAGTGCTGGCTACAACGGGCGAGGCGATTGGTTTACGGATAAAATCAGGCAACTACAATCAGCCGGGTTTCGGCATCCTTGCCAGGGCAATGGTATGGGGATTTCTAGGCTTGACCATCCAACTGGCATTCATCATTTTTTCTACCGGGGCACCGAAGTTTCTGGAATACATGGGCATTGAACAGGCATCTATTCTTTTGCAATCTTCGGGACTGAGCGCCGGAAAACTGCTGGTTGCCTTCACCATCAGCGTTACCCTGAACCTGATCTATGGGCCCATTATGATGACCCTGCATAAGATTACCGACGCTCACATCGAAATGAATGATGGCAGGTTTTCATCTCTTTTGAAACCGATTAAAATGGGGAAGATATTGACCGGGATCAACTGGCACGTACAATGGAATTTTGTTTTCAAAAAAACAATCCCTTTTTTCTGGATTCCGGCGCATACTATTACATTTCTGCTTTCTCCCGAATACCGGGTATTGTTTGCCGCAGTGTTGGGCATTATGCTGGGAGTTTTTCTGGCAGTAGCAGCTGTTTCAGGGAAACAAAAATAATTTTGTTTTTTTAACGGTCTTATCTATTAAAAATGTAGTTACATTTGCACCTGTGTTTAAAACACAATTCTTTGACAAGGATGTTTATAAAGAAGAGCGGAGAGAACAGGCTCGCTGATGCTCTGGCAACCCACCCTCCCGGGGGAAGGTGCCAAAACCTGCCTAAATAAAGGAGTTATAAGCAAACAAAAAAATTAATGAAAACTATTTTCAAATTCTTACCATCTCTGCCCGAAAAAGCACTTTATGCTTTAACTTATGCTTTTTTGCCGGCAATCAATAACTTTCTTCACAAGGTTCATATGGCTATGTCAATGCCCGGCTGTTGATTTATTTCAACAGTTGTGGCACACAAAAAAGACAAACTTCTTTTATATGAAGGTTGTAATTACTTGTGCCCGGGCTCAAAAAAACAAAACTAATTAATGGCAGGCAGGCTCTTAATCACTATCTGTTTAAACCTGCTTTTGCAACAAATTACAAAAAACAATTTATCACAATTCAATTCATAGTATCAACATTTAAATTTTTTAAACAATGAGTAATACAATTCAAAACTTCGAGACTTTACAACTTCATGCTGGCCAGGTAGCTGACCCAACCACAGGATCGCGTGCTGTGCCCATTTACCAGACAACTTCCTACGTTTTCAACAATGCTGATCATGCGGCCAATCTGTTTGCACTCAAAGAGTTTGGTAACATTTATACCCGCATCATGAACCCCACCACCGATGTGTTCGAAAAACGTATAGCTGCTTTAGAAGGCGGTGTAGCCGCTCTGGCTGTTTCTTCAGGACAGGCGGCGCAATTTATTGCGTTAAATAACATTCTTGAGTCGGGCGATAACTTTGTTTCCACATCTTTTTTGTATGGTGGTACTTATAACCAATTTAAAGTAGCTTTTAAAAGGCTTGGGATAGATGTTCGTTTTACAAAGGGTGACCATCCGTCAGAATTTGAGAAGCTTATTGATGACAAAACCAAGGCCATTTATATTGAAACCATTGGCAACCCCGAATTCAACATTCCAGATTTTGAAGCCATTGCAGCTCTGGCCAGGAAATACGATCTTCCACTTTTTGTAGACAATACTTTTGGAGCAGGGGGTTACCTGTTCCGTCCTCTGGAACACGGCGCCAATGTTGTAGTAGAATCTGCCACAAAATGGATTGGAGGCCATGGTACCAGTGTTGGTGGAGTAATAGTTGATGGTGGAAATTACAACTGGGGAAATGGAAAGTTTCCTCAGTTCAGCGAACCCTCTGAAGGTTACCACGGACTCATATTCTCCGATATTTTTGGTGTGGATGGCCCCTTTGGCAACATTGCCTTTAGCATTCGTGCAAGGGTAGAAGGACTTCGCGATTTTGGTCCGGCATTGAGCCCGTTTAACGCATTTCAACTTTTACAAGGAGTTGAAACCCTTAGCCTGCGCGTACAGCGACATGTTGAGAATGCTCTTGCATTGGCCACATGGCTCGAAAACCATCCGGAAGTTGAAAAGGTGAATTATCCCGGTTTGGAAAGCAGCCCCTATCATACCCTTGCAAAAAAGTATCTGAAGCGTGGTTTTGGTGGAGTTCTTTCTTTTAGTCTGAAAGGGGATAAGGAAAGGGCAACCAAACTGGTGGAAAGCCTCGAACTGGTAAGCCACCTGGCCAATGTGGGCGATGCCAAAACATTAATTATTCAACCATCTGCCACTACTCATCAGCAACTTTCTGATGAAGAACAAATTGCCAGTGGTGTATTGCCCAATTTATTGCGTGTTTCTGTTGGTATTGAACATATCGATGATATTATCGCAGATTTTGAAAATGCCATTAACCAGGCTCATGAATAATAATTCCCGCTAAAAATTATGGGTATTATTGAAATAAAATAATCGTAACTATTCAGGTATTTAGGCTGCAGGATGATGGCCATTGATTGCAATCCAGCCCTTTCAGCCTTCAGCCTAAATTACCCTGAGTGGTTCTAAATACCACAAACCTGAATGATACTAAATTGAACCTTCAGGGTAATATTACCTTTTTATTTCACAACAATTACTATCAAAATAAAAAAAATGCCACAGCAAAAAAGTAAACAGATTATTGGGTTATTCGGATTCGGAGTTGTAGGAGAAGGACTGTACCATGTATTGGAAAATAGTCATACAACCGATGCTACCATTAAGAAAATCTGCATTAAAGACCCGGAAAAAGAAAGAATACTTCCCCATGAAAGTTTTACCACCAACCAGGATGAACTTCTAGATGATAAAGAAATCAACCTGATTGTTGAATTGATCAGCGATGCAGAACAAGCCTTTGACATAGTAAGCCAGGCCCTGAAAAAGGGTAAGAGTGTTGTCTCGGGAAACAAGAAAATGCTGGCAGCTCATTTGCCCGAATTAATTGAATTGCAGGAAAAAACCGGCGCAGCATTGCTATACGATGCTTCTGCCTGTGGCTCGATTCCTGTAATCCGAAACCTGGAAGAGTATTACGATAACGACCTCCTGCTCTCAATTACCGGTATTCTTAATGGATCGTCAAATTTTGTCCTTTCCAAGATATTTAATGATAAAAAGGAATATCCTGAATCAGTGAAAGAAGCCCAGCAGCTGGGTTTTGCCGAAGCAGACCCCAGTCTGGATATGGGGGGCTGGGATTCGCTTTACAAAGTGGTAATTCTGGCGCTGCACGGATTTGGAACACTGGTAAACCCTTCCGATGTATTCGTTTCAGGTATTGCCAACCTGCAGGCTGATGATATTCGTTTTGCCCGCGAAAAGGGTTACCGCCTCAAACTGGTTGCACAGGCCACTAAAATAAATGGGAAAAATTTCAACCTGATGGTAATGCCAAAAATGGTAACCGAAGAAGAATATATCTACAATGTTGAAAATGAGTATAATGGGGTAATAATTGAAGGTGCTTTTTACGAAAAGCAATTTATGTTTGGTAAAGGTGCAGGAGGCCATCCTACCGGAAGCTCTGTATTGTCTGATATTACCGCCCGCATGCACGGATACAAATATGAGTACAAGAAAAGAAAGTATTTCAATATACCTGAACACACCAACGATGTTACAGTAAAGGTTTATCTCCGATTTAAAAACCTATTGGATTTCAGCCACTTCGAATTTGAAGAAATTGAAGAAAAACTATCTTCCAAAAGCTTTAATTACGTAATTGGTACCATTAAACTCTCCAATCTGATTCATATCCGAAAACTTATCCAGACATTGGACGTTTTCCTTGCATTTTTCGATAATCCGGGTAAATAGAAAAAAACGGCCTTGTTATCAGATAACAAGGCCGTTTTTATCAGATAGAATCAAACAATTTATTTTACTTCTTTATTTTGCATCATTAGATATCTCATTAATAAGCAACTCCAACCGTTTGAGTCTCTCTTCAAGAGCTTCAATTTTTGATTCCTGCTGATCAATAATAGCCTGCTGTTCCTGAATGGCTTTTATGGCAACAACACTTAAACCGCCATAGTCAACAGTGTAAGTTTTCTGATCATCGCCACCAAAATAAACAAACTGCGGAAAATGTTTTTCAAGATCCTGGGCCAGGAATCCGGTATAAATTCGATCATCACCAGTATCTTTGTATTGATAGTTCTTTACTTCGAGCTTCATCAAACCTGGAAGAAATATTGATGTTGGATCTGAGATGTTTTTCTTTAACCGGGAATCTGAAACAGATGTATATGCACCACTGGTAGAATTTATAGTAGCCCGTTTAATTCCCTGTTTGAAAAACTCAAAAAAACCGGTTGAGTTGGAAGTATAAAGGTTCCAGTAATGGTCGTTTGGCCCTTCATTTTGAATCCGGACACCATCATTCGAGCCGCCAAAATTGGTATGGTAAAGATGAATTTCTGACCTGACTGGACGTCCATCCATTGGAATATTAACACCAATTCTGGGTTCACGCATAACTTCAAAAAGGATAGCCCATTTATTCAGGTGCTGGCTCCATATACCTAAAGCAGAATCGGGTTTTGCCATGCCAATCATGGCACGGTTAAATGTATTTTGGGAATTGGCAAACCAGATTCCGGGGGTAGAATTTGGATTTACACTTCCCTGCGATTTCAACCTGATTTGTCCCATAATATCAAGTGGAAACTGTGGACTTTCTTCTCTTATCCCCACCCTTTGGTTGGCAAGATTTACTGTCATTGTTTTTCCAAGGTCACTCCTGAAAGAGAAAGCATCAACAGTATCATTGTATTGCAAACCCCAATTAGGAAAAGCAGGAGAGTGCCCAATTACCATTCTGTCGCGGTTTTGAGTACCTGACGAAAACATATATATCATTGGATTATTCGTATCGAAAGATGCCGGAAATTGGATGGAAGCCATGGGGTCAGTAAGCGAAACACTTCCAGTACTACCATTTACCCTGAATTTGCTTCCATTTCCTACACTTAAAGTAGAAGCGGGAGAGCTTGTTCCGATCCCCACATTAGTTCCGTTATGGAACAGATTGGAGGAATTAACCACCCATTGTGAGCCATTCCAATAGGTGGTATTCCCTACAGCTGTTCCATCCGGTAGAGAACCTTCCGGGCCTTGTGGCCCCTGATCACCTTGCGGTCCTGCATTACCTTGCTCACCCTGAGGTCCCTGAGGTCCAACCGGGCCTTGTTCCCCCTGTAAACCCTGAGGTCCTATCGGACCTTGCTGCCCTTGTAATCCTTGTGGTCCCTGAGGTCCGGGATCACCTTGGGGCCCCTGGGGGCCTGGCACACCTTGCGGACCTTGTGGACCTTCTGGACCAGGAATACCGCTACCATCTCCCGATGATTGAGCAAATAAAGCGTACGGAACGCTCAATAACTGGGTGGCCCCCATCACCTGATCGTTTACACTGATTTCAATATAATAAGGCCCATCTGACCATTCAATCAGGCTGAATGCCTCATTGTTTACGCTACCTACTACAAGGTTTACCAATCCAAAAGTGTTGGTTTCAGTGGCATGGAGTTCATCAAAAACAAGGGTACCCGAAGGATTGCCTTGTCTGATATCAATTCTTAGATTTACTGCCTGTTCGCTCATAATTTCGCCATCAGCATCGCGAACAACAGCCTGATAATTAAATCCCTGAGGGGCCTGGGCGAATGCTCCGGCTATCGATAAAACCAACAGAAGAAGAAAACTAATTTTCCGGTATTGCAAAGATGATAAACTATTCATATTTATTATTTTTTGAGTTTAATACTTGTATTACTTTTTAATAATCTGATAAATACCCACCAATTCATCATCTGCTACAACTCTCAACAAATAAATCCCTGGAGTAAAATGCTGAAAGTCAATTTGCATCTTTTCTAACTGAAGTAGTTCAGTTGCCAATAACTTTCCATCGGAGCTGAAAAGGTGGTAATTAAACCTTTTATCGGACTTAGTTTCAACAAATAAAAAATCTGATGTTGGGTTGGGATAAAGATTGATAATGAAATCAGGAAGTTGGTCTTTAAAAATATTTGTAACTGTAAGACCTGGTTGATGAAAACCATTTGTAACAGTTATGTTTTGTGCAGACCAGGTATCAATTACCAATTCACCCAGCGACCAGCTAATGCTGTAACCAGATGATTCGGCCGTTTTACCTGCAGGAGAAATCAACTCTTGACCCTTTAAAGTATTTAAAAGACAGAAATTAAATAGAAAAATTTGAAGTAAAATGAATTTATACATAAGCAACTATTAAAAAATTAAACATCTATTTTAAATTTACAAATAAAATCGTTATAGTTTACATATCGAATAAATTATTTAAACCAAACAATCAAACCGATATATTACCTATTATTTTCTCCAAATAATGATGTTTTATCCAAAGGATTATGGGCAGTATACATTACACCAAATTTTGCAAAATCAGCTCATCCAGTAACGGAATTTCCTGAATTATTTCTCAAAACACAATAAAATCAACCTAATTAAAGATTATCTTTGCATGTAATGTATTTTTCAATGATTAAATGATATACGTGATCTATCAAACTGGTTTTTATTCAAAGTACATAAACTCACAAAATCATATCTTCGACATATAAATGACCGTACCCGAACACATTCAACAATCCAATGGTGCAACGCGTATCAGTTACGAGTTACTCCCACCGGTAAAGGGATCAAGTATTAATTCGATATTCAACACCATTGATCAACTTAAAACCTTCAATCCTCCCTTCATCAATATTACCTATCACGCCGAAGAAACCACCTATTCTCCTCAGCCTGATGGGTCGTTCAAATCGCAGATCATACGCAAACGACCCGGTACAGTGGCTATTGGAGCAGCCATCAAATCGCGCTATGGCATCGATGTGGTACCTCACATAATCTGCGGTAACTTTACCAAACAGGAAACCGAAGATGCTCTGATCGATCTCGATTTTTTGAGTATTCACAACCTGTTGGTTTTAAGGGGTGATGGCGATAAATTATCGGGGAGGTTTAGGGCCAATCCCGATGGGCATCAAAATGCTTCAGGACTTTTGCAACAAATCATGAATATGAACCAAGGCATCTATCAGGAAAAATATGTTGATCATCCGTCAAAAACAAACTTCTCTGTGGGGGTAGCCGGATATCCTGAAAAACATGCGGAGTCACCTAATTTTGATGAAGACCTGTTTTACCTTAAAGAAAAAGTTAACCTGGGAGCCGAATATATTGTTACACAAATGTTTTTTGATAACAAGAAGTTTTTTGATTTTGTGAAAAAATGCCGCGAAATTGGAATCACAGTACCCATTATCCCGGGTATCAAACCCATAAGTACCAAAGATCATTGTTCGGTTCTGCCACGTATTTTTCACCTTACCATGCCCAATGAACTTATCAAAGAAGTAAATAAATGCCCATCCAACAAAGAAGTAAAACAACTGGGTATAGAATGGACCACAGCACAGATTAAAGAACTGGTTGCCAATGGATTCAATTTCATCCACATCTACACCATGGGCAAGGTAGATCATATTGCGAAGATTTCGGAAAACGTTATGTAGAGTGAAAAACTAAAAATAAGACCGAAGTCTGAAGACCGAAGCTTTTGCTTCTTCAAACTTTAAACGGATAAATCTAACAACGATTATAATAAAATCTAAAAGTGAAAAGTGATATGGGTTTTAAGAATCACATCACCCATCACACATCACCCATTACATACAAAAAGACTATGTCGATTAACAAAAAAATACGGGAAGAGCTAAAGAAAAGAATACTTGTGCTGGATGGTGCCATGGGTACCATGATACAACGACACAAGCTAAGCGAAGAAGATTACCGTGGTGAAAGGTTTAAAGACATTTCACAAAAGGTAAAAGGAAACAACGACCTTCTCTCAATCACCCAACCAGCTATAATATCTTCCATCCACGAAAATTATCTCGAAGCAGGGGCCGATATCATTGAAACGAATACTTTCAATTCCACTTCTATTTCCATGTTGGACTACCAGATGGAAGAACTGGTATATGAACTCAACCTGGAAAGCGCAAAGCTGGCAAAAGCAGCGGCACAAAAATATACTTCCCTGAATCCGGATAAACCCCGCTTTGTAGCCGGTTCTCTGGGGCCCACCAACAAAACGGCTTCTCTATCACCTAACGTAAGCAGTCCGGCCTACCGGGCCATTACATTCGATCAGTTGAAGGATGCCTATACAGAACAAATCAGTGGACTGATGGATGGTGGCGTAGACCTTTTGCTTGTTGAAACGGTTTTTGATACCCTCAATTCCAAAGCTGCTCTCATGGCTATCAGTCAATACCAGGAAGAAAAAGGCATCGAGATTCCGGTAATGGTTTCTGGTACGATAACAGATGCCAGCGGACGAACCCTTTCCGGACAAACCACCGAAGCTTTTCTCACATCCATAAGCCACATGGATTTACTAAGTGTGGGCTTAAATTGCGCCCTGGGAGCTGAGCAATTAAAACCATTTCTTTCCATATTAAGCAAAATGGCCCCATTTGCCGTAAGTGCGCACCCCAATGCCGGATTGCCCAACCAGTTTGGAGAGTATGATCAGTCGGCCAAAATCATGGCAGATATCATCGAAGGTTTTATGAAAGATGGAATGGTAAACATCATAGGGGGGTGTTGTGGGACTACTCCAGACCATATCCAGCGCATTGCTGAACTTGCCAAGAAATTTCAACCCCGGCAAATACCCTCACCCTCAAAAAATACAATGCTTAGTGGCCTTGAGCACCTGGAAATCAGACCTGAGTCCAATTTTGTAAACATTGGTGAAAGAACCAACGTAGCTGGCTCTATCAAGTTTGCCCGGCTAATTAAAGAAGAAAAATACGAAGAAGCCCTTACTGTGGCTCTTGATCAGGTGGAAAATGGTGCGCAGGTGATTGACATCTGTATGGACGATGCCATGATCGATGCACCCAAAGCCATGACCACATTCCTTAATTTTATTGCAGCTGAGCCCGATATATCAAAGGTTCCCTTAATGATAGACTCATCCAAATGGCATGTGATTGAAGCAGGTTTGAAATGTGCCCAGGGAAAATGTATCGTTAATTCCATTAGCATGAAAGAAGGAGAAGAAGAATTCCTTCGACAGGCAACCCTGGTAAAGCAATACGGAGCTGCTGTTGTGGTGATGCTTTTCGACGAAACAGGGCAGGCTGATACCTACGAAAGAAAAATTGAGATTGCTGAAAGGGCCTACAAACTTTTAACCGAAAAAATAAATTTCCCACCCCAGGATATCATTTTCGACCCTAATGTGCTGGCCATTGCCACCGGTATTGCTGAACACAACACCTATGCCCATGATTACATAAGGGCGGCAGGCTGGATCAAGAAAAATCTGCCCCACGCGCATATCAGTGGCGGTGTAAGTAACCTGTCATTTTCATTCCGTGGAAACAACATCATCCGCGAAGCACTCCACTCAGCATTTCTCTATCATGCCATTAAAGAAGGGATGGATATGGGAATCGTAAATCCGGCCATGCTACAGGTATATGATGAAATACCCAAAGAACTGCTCCGACTGGTGGAAGATGCTATTTTTCACCGTCGCGATGATGCCACTGAGCGACTGCTCTCTTATGCCGAAAGGGTAAAAGACCAGCAGGAAGGCCGCAAGGGAGACCACGATCGCGATGCATGGAGAAATCTTCCTGTTCGCGAGCGACTTTCACACTCGTTGGTAAAGGGCAAAGATGAATTCATTGAGCTGGATGTGGAAGAGATGCGACAGCAAATGGATAAGGCACTGGAAGTGATTGAAGGCCCCTTGATGGATGGCATGAACGTGGTAGGCGATCTGTTTGGTGACGGAAAGATGTTTCTGCCACAGGTGGTAAAAAGTGCCCGTGTAATGAAAAAGGCTGTAGCCTATCTTACCCCCTTTATTGAAGAAGAAAAAGCCTTACATGGCGATGTTTCCAGTGCCGGAAAGGTACTTATGGCAACCGTTAAAGGCGATGTACACGATATAGGAAAAAACATTGTGGGTGTGGTACTGGCCTGCAACGGTTTTGACATAATAGACCTGGGAGTTATGGTTCCCTGCGAAAAGATCCTGCAGGTGGCCAAAGAAGAGAAAGTGGATATCATTGGATTGAGTGGATTAATTACCCCATCTCTTGACGAAATGGTAACTGTAGCTTCCGAAATGACCCGCGAAGGGTTCACTACTCCCCTGCTGATTGGCGGTGCAACCACAAGTGTACTTCACACAGCGGTAAAAATTGCTCCGGCATACAACCATGGCGTAATTCACGTAAAAGACGCCTCACGTGCTGCAAAAGTTTGCACCGAGCTTATTTCTGATCATCGCGACAAATATGTGCAGGATATAGCACAAAGTTACCGGGAAATGGTGGACGATTACAACCAGCGCAATGCAGAGAAAAAGTATTTAAGCCTTGAACAGGCCCGGAAGAAAAAGTTTCCCTATGTGCTGGAAAATGCCAATATCACCAACCCCTCGCAACCGGGAGTGCATGTTTTTGATAATTTTCCGCTCAAAGAACTGGCCGAATACATCGACTGGACCTTCTTCTTTTACGGTTGGGAAATAAAAGGCAAATACCCGGAAGTACTCAAAGATCCGGTTAAAGGACCCGAAGCCCAAAAACTTTTTGACGATGCCAAAGCCATGCTGGAACAGTTTTATGCTGATGGCTCTCTTGTTGCACGTGGCGTAGCAGGTATCTTCCCGGCCAACAGCGAAGAAGAAGACATCATCATTTATGAAGATGAAGCACGAAAACAGGAAAAAATGCGCTTCAACTTCCTGCGAATACAGGAAATTAAAGAAGAACCCGGCAAATACAATCTCTCCCTTTCTGATTACATTGCACCGAAAGAGTTGGGTGCGAAAGACTACCTGGGAGCTTTTGCGGTAACAATTCATGGCGCCGACGAACTGGCCGAAAAATACAAGCAGGAAAAAGACGACTACAACAGCATCATGACCAAAATGCTGGCCGACCGGCTGGCAGAAGCCTTTGCTGAACTGCTTCACGAAAAAGTGCGCAAGGAAATATGGGCCTACGATACCCGCGAAAGGTTAGAACTGAGCGATCTGCTAAAAGAACGCTATGAAGGAATTCGTCCGGCCTGTGGATACCCCGCCTGCCCTGAACACAGTGAAAAGATTAAGCTATTTCAACTGATTGATGCAGAGAAAAATACAGGCGTTAGCTTAACCGAAGGTTTTAGCATGCTACCGGGTGCATCCGTATCGGGTTGGTATTTTGCTCATCCCCACTCACGCTATTTCAACCTGGGGAAAATTACCCGCGAACAGGCAGAGCTTTATGCATCCAAAAAAGGGATCACCCTTCCGGAAGCAGAAAAATTGCTGATGCCCAATCTGGGGTATTAGAATTAAAGGAATCGTCGAGTAAAAGATTGTTGTTCGTCTGTGTAAACTTACTATCCCACATTATAACCAAAACAATTACAAAATGAACTATCTGTCACTTTCCAGAATCCTTGTTTCTTCCATTATTCCTGCAACAGGACTACTGACATCATGTGGTGAGCAAAAATCTGTTGAGATTGAAAAACCCAATTTCATCATCATCTTCAATGATGATCTGGGGTATGGAGATGTTGGCCTGGAAGGGTCAAAGCTGATAAGCACCCCAAACATTGATCAGATGGAACGGGAGGGCATCCGGCTTACCAATTTTTATTCCAGCGCCAGTGTATGTACCCCATCACGCGCAGGATTACTTACTGGCAGATACCCGATCCGCACCGGACTGGCAGAAGGTGTGCTTTTCCCGCAATCAGAACATGGATTGCCACAGAACGAGATCACCATGGCAGAAGCCCTGAAAGGTGTAGGGTATAAAACCGCCATGTTTGGCAAGTGGCATCTTGGCCAACCCGATGTTTCATGGCCCACCCAACAGGGTTTCGACAGTTTTTACGGAATACCCTACAGCAATGATATGCACCCATTGCCACTTTACCAGGATACAACCATTATAGAAGAGCCTCTCGATCAAAATACGATTACCCAAAGGCTTACCAGATCAGCAACCCAATTCATTCGTGAATCGGCATCAGAACCCTTCTTTCTTTACCTTGCCCACCCCATGCCGCATGTTCCCCTTTATGCTTCCGAAGAATTTAAAGGGAGATCAAAAGCCGGTTTGTATGGCGATGTAATTGAAGATATCGACCGGAGTGTGGGAGAAATATTTTCGGCGCTCATAGAGTCAGGAATTGATGACCGCACCATGGTTATTTTTACCAGCGATAATGGACCCTGGTTTGAAGGTAGTGCCGGTGAATTGCGCGAACGCAAAGGGGGCGCCAGCTATGAAGGAGGATTCAATGTTCCCTTTATTGCCTGGTGGCCCGGACAGATTCCTGCCAGTGCAGTTTCAGATGCCATTTCGATGAATTTCGACCTGTTCCCTACCCTATTAACCCTTGCCGGTGCTGAATTACCTAAAGACAGAGTAATTGATGGAAAAGACATCTGGCCGGTTTTACAAGGCTCAACTGAATCACCCCATGAATATCTCTACTTCTTTGACAACAATACAATTACGGCAGTAAGATCGCAAAAATGGAAGTTTGTGGTGTATTCCAGATACCGCAACTGGTTATCCAATTTTGAAGGAGAACACCGTGGCGAGCAGCACTATTACCACCCCGGCCTGCTTTTCGATCTGGAAACCGACCCACAGGAGCAATACAGCTTTACCCGCGAAAACCCGGAAGTGGTTCAATCTATGAAAGAAATTCTGGAAAAGGGAAGAAACGAGCTCGAAACTCTGGCGAAAAAGACCAGTGACTAAACGCCATAGAGTTGGAAGGTATTATTGAAAATTGGCAGGCATTGGTACAAAACAAATGGCGCAGGTTTTGAATTTAGATATTAATCGATTCCCATTTTTTCTTATTAAAATACCAGAATATTAATGAAATGATTAGCACAAAAGCACAAAGCACTGGTATTCTGAACGACTCAATAATCCCGCCCATAACAAGTTGTGGTGAAATATCACCAACTTGAATCATCACTTCCAGTGCTTCAATCATGCCTGCAATTTGATTAATAATGCCCGAGATGAAAACAATAACACCCAAAACAATCATAGAGTCGATGTTTGTTTTCTTAATGGTTTTCTTTTTATTCCAAAAAAGTTGAACGGTTAAGTATGGGCCATAAATCAATACACCCAAAATTGACACACCGATTAATAAAAAGGTTATTCCGCCAAGAGTTGTAAATAAATATTCGAACATTGACATAATTAATAATTTTTAGTTAAATATTTAATATCGATTCGAATCTACAACGAAAACCAGGTCAATTTTTAAGAATTATCTGTTCAACCAATTTTTGCCTTCAACTAACCCATAAAATTATATTGTTGGAATTAGCCCTGCTATTCCTGCATTTTATAGTGCCCGAAATGCATTCCAGCGAAATTTAGTTTCATAAAATTTTGATATTTCATATATTTGAAAAAAAAAGATGAATATACCTCATAAGAAAATAATCAGAATAGCAATTCACACTTTGTTCTGGATATTTGCATGGTTCTTTTTCTTTTTTTACTATAAAAGATATAGCGAAGTTAATATCTTTACCTTAACTGCATCAATAATCAACTTAATTGCCGCCATAGCCACAGTTTATACTTTTAATTACTATCTGATTCCATATTTTCTTTTAAAAAACAAGTTGGGGAAATTTATTGCGTTAGCCTTTGTAGCGATTGTTATGTTCTTCTACATTCAACTACTACTAACTCTGTTTTTATTGGTGAAATTGCTAAACACCGGGAGTAGGTTATTTCCTGAAATGATTGATGCAATGATGCTCTTTTTTAATATGTTCTTTGTGGTATTTGTAGCCATTGCCATAAAGTTTTACAAGCGTTGGAATGAAAAGGATTTTCGTGAGCAACAAGTGCAGAAAGATAAGGTAGAAGCTGAGCTGCAAATGCTGAAAACGCAAATTAATCCACACTTTTTATTCAATACGCTTAACAATATATATGTATTGGCAATGAGAAAATCAGAGCAAACGGCAAATGTTGTTTTGAAACTTTCAGATATATTGGATTACATTCTATATAGAATTGATGCTCCGTGGATCGATATTCGAAATGAAATTAGAATAATTGAAAACTATATAGAACTTGAAAGAATTCGATTTACGGAAAGAGTTAATCTTAACTTTACATTCAACTTTATAACAAAAAATATTCAAATCCCACCTATGTTAATTATTCCTTTCGTTGAGAATGCTTTTAAACATGGTGTAGCAAAATCTATAGAAAAATCGTGGATAAATATCACCATAGAAGAGATTGATCATATGTTGCATATAGCCGTTTCTAACAGCAAGAGTCCAAACACGATTAAAAGCGAAGCAGGGGGAATTGGTTTGTTGAATGTAAAGAAACGATTGAATTTGCTTTTTAGCGATAGTTATGTACTAGACATTTCTGAAAAAAATAGTCGTTTTGATGTTAATTTATCTATTCCAATAATTAAGTGTACTGCAAATGATTAAATGTTTAGTTATTGACGATGAGCCTCTGGCGCGCGAAGCTATAAAGGTCTATATAGAAAAAATGCCAGAACTCGATTGTGTAGATGATTGCGAGAATGTTCTCCAGGCCATGGCTTGTTTACGTAAGAAACACGTAGATTTGATATTCCTTGATATCGAAATGCCTGAAATTGACGGAATTTCATTTCTGCAAATGTTAAAAAATAAACCTGGTGTAATTTTTACAACTGCATATAGAAATTATGCTGTCGAAGCGTTTGATTTAGACGTAATAGATTATTTATTAAAACCTATTTCATTTGATCGATTTGTTTCAGGCATTAATAAGTACTTCGAAAGAACCAATATATCCTTAAATGCCAAAACGGAATTAAAAAGGGAAACAGCAAATTACCTGAATGTAAAAGCTGATCGTAAAATCTACAAACTGGATATTTCGAAAATTCATTACATTGAGAGTCTTAAAGATTACGTTAAAATTGTTTGTTCGGATGAATCCATAGTTACCCATGATTCTTTGTCAAATTTGGAAGCCTTCTTAGGCGAATATGGTTTTATAAGAATCCATAGGTCATTTTTAGTGGCCATTGCAAAAATTAGATCTTTCGATGCAGAATCTGTTTTTCTTGAGAATAAAGAATTACCAATATCACGCACTTATAAAAAATCTGTCCTGCCGATTTTGGAAAAGTAAAAAATTTACTTCAATTTCGAAATAATTGCTGGAGCTTGCGAAAGGGGAAAACAAATCTGCATAGAACCATACTCTTAAAATAGTTGGGACAGCCACTGAATAATTCAGTTGTTAATTCTTTATTTATACTTTTTACCTAAAATACAAAGGCTTTCATTCTGACATTTTATCGTTTGGACAATTTTATTTATTGTTGCAGAATATGGAAAAGTTTGGCTTTAAAAAATACATAGCAGTGTTTTATATTTTTTTGTACATTGCAATCACCTTTAAGCAGATTTCTTCGAAAAGTTTAGCCCAAAAGGAACATATTTTAGTTCTCAATCATTTAATCCCGGCAAAATTCAAAGCAAAAAACTAAGAACTATGAAATTCGGAAATTTGTGGCTCCTGAATTTATCTTTGGTATTTCAGCCATAGAGCAGACGGGAAAATATGTAAACAATTTTGGAGCAGAGAAACCATTTCTGGTTACCGATCAGGGAATTATAGATTCGGGTTGGACACAACGAATTCTCGATCAGCTAAAGGAGCAGAATCTGGAGCCTGTTGTGTTTTCTGATATTAGCCCGAATCCGCGTGATTATCAGGTTATGCAGGGGGCTGATTTATACATCGAAAATGATTGCGATGTTATTATTGCTATTGGTGGTGGCAGTGTAATGGATTGCGCCAAAGCAATAGGGATAGTAGCCACCAATGGACTCCACGTAAAAAAGTTTGAAGGAGTTGATAACGTAGAAATTCCGGGGCCTCCTCTTATCTGTATCCCAACTACAGCAGGCACATCTGCTGATGTTTCCCAGTTTTCTATTATTAACGACACCCAACGACGCATTAAATTTGCCATTATTTCAACAACCATGGTGCCCGATGTGGCTCTTATCGATCCCGAGATTACCATCACTATGCCGCCTTTTCTTACTGCCTGCACCGGAATGGACGCTTTGGTTCATGCCATAGAAGCCTTTGTTTCCACAGCAAGCTCTGCCATGACTGACATTCATGCTCAGGAAGCCATCCGGTTATTGTGGAGCAACTTACCGAAAGTGATCAGCCAACCAGGTGATCATGAAATACATACCAATCTGATGCAGGGAAGCCTTCAGGCCGGTTTGGCTTTTTCCAACGCAAGCCTGGGAGCTGTGCACTCGATGGCCCACTGCCTGGGAGGATACCTTGATTTGCCACATGGTGAATGTAATTCTTTGTTGCTCGATCATGTAATAAACTATAACTACAGGTTTAAACCAGAAAGATTTGATCA
>JAABRR010000154.1 GCA_011390785.1 Sphingobacteriia bacterium | reverse complement strand
GTTTGCAGTGTGTTTTCGGTATCCTCATGGTGCCAGCGAAATTAGACCAAGAGCTCAGTCTTTTTTTCGGGGAGTGAGGGTTTTTCAATCAGATTTCAATATCTGTTTTTTGTTCAACCACTTTAACTACCTATTTACTTTAAAAACAATTTCAAAATGAAAAAATTATTTTTAACAAGTTTAGTAATGCTCTTTTGCTTAGGGCCATTTATGCTGTTTCTCTAAATCTTCAAATTAAAATTAATGATGAAAAAAATATATTTGTTATTCTTAATCACTGTGGCTTTTGCTTGTGGTGAACCAACCAACGTTGAGACACATTCAAATGAAAGTGCAGATTCTGTCAATGAGACTACTGAATTACTAGTATCTAAAATGCTTGGAGATCCTTTAATCTATATGGATGATCACTTTGAATTTTTGGATTTGATTGCCCTTAAAACACCAGAAGAAATTGTCATCTCGGAAATAACTAAAGCAATACTGGAAGATTCTGAAATTTTTATTCACGACAAGAAATTTTCGAGTTTGCACCATTTTAACCTCAATGGTGATTATCTCAAAAGTTTCGGAGCATTGGGTGAAGGACCAGGAGAATTTCTTGACATTGGTGATTTTGCCCTTGTTGGAAATAAGATTTGTATAATGTCCAAAAGCAAAAAAGGCCTTTTATTCTATGATAGAGCAACTGGAGTATTTTTAAACGAGTTTCGATATGATATTTATGGTGATAAAATTGTTCATATTGGAAATGATGAGTTTTTGGTATATACCAACTTTAACGTAAATGATGAGCATGGAAGTTATAATGTGTTCAGAATTGACTCTGAGGGATCGGTTAAAGAAAAATATTTTCCTTTTGATGAAGATAAACAACATTCAATGGTTTCAATGTCAGGGTATTTGGCTAAAACAGGGAATGATATTTATTTTGGGTTACCCTTCGATCAGTTCGTATTCAGGTATAATGAGGATGAACATAATTTTTTTCCTAAGTATAGTACAGATATGTTAAGTCAATATATCCTGGAAAACAAGTGTGATTTTGACGCCATATTAAAGCCTGAAGTGCTCATTAAATCTTTTGGTGGTGAGTCTTGGAATGGAAGTACCTACTTTGAAACGAATTCGAAAATATATCTTTCACTATATGATTTATCATCACTCAAAAACGTATTGATAGACAAGAATACTGATGAAGTGGTCACCATTTCCAAAAGATCCGAAAATCCGTTCTTTAAATTGATTGACGATCCGGTAATGATGGCTGAAAACAATGAACTGTTTTTTCCAATCTATGGGGAAAAAGTCTTGTCAGATGAATACTTCACCTACACGCAGAATTCAGATTTTCAAAGAAAACTTATTGACAAAAGGGATTCTTATGAAAAAGATCATTCTTATTTCCTTTTAAAAACAAGGATAAAATAATTACAAAGAAAATTCTTGCACTTATTTTTCATTTCTCTACTACACTCTTATTCCTATAAAGAAGCAAGATTGGAAATTGAAGATGATATTCAGTTTCAATTAGGTGGCTGTGCCCTGCGCTTCGCACAGGGGCATTAATGGTCTGCTCCTTCGGAGCTATCATTCGAAGCAAATCGAAAGGAGCTAGTTCAGCTGATTTACTTAATTTTTTTTTCAAATTGAACCGTTAAAGGGCAATTAGTAAGAGTTGATTATTTCACAATAGGTTGATTACTCACATTTGCCAGATCCGAAGGATCTTAACTATTCATGACCCTCGGCGCAGCTGGGGGTAAGGCTAAGGAGCAGAAACTAAAGCCCCGAATGGGGCGAAACTCAATATCAATATGCTCCCCAATTCAAATTCTCCTTCCTATTTCCATCCAAAATGGCTAATATCCTACTTTCAAATCACTTTATGAAAAACCTATTCTGGCCGCTTTGCTTACTTATTCTTTCTTTTTGCCAAGAGAAAGCCGCTCCTCCTGCACCGATTTTGCCTGTTCCGGATGCCCGACAGATTGCTTGGCAGGAACTCGAGTATTACGGCTTTGTGCATTTCAATATGAATACCTTCTCAGATCGGGAATGGGGATTTGGAGATGAAAAACCTGAGCAGTTTAATCCTACTGAACTGGATGCGAGGCAATGGGCAAGAATAGCATCGGAGGCGGGAATGAAAGGATTGATTATCACAGCCAAGCATCACGATGGCTTTGTGCTTTGGCCATCGGCTTACACGGAGCATTCAGTAAAAAATAGCCCTTGGCGTGATGGAAAAGGGGATTTGATCCGTGAGTTTGCTGATGCCTG
>JAABRR010000153.1 GCA_011390785.1 Sphingobacteriia bacterium | reverse complement strand
ATCGTGTTGGGGGTAGTGGGGAAAAGGCATATTAAATGATGAATGTTGAATGTTAAATGATTATTTATGAATGTTGAAGTTAAGTTACTTTGTTAGTCTTTTGTTTATATTTCAATCACTACTTTCAATTTTCAACTGTCGACAAATTGTCGATAGTTGGATTCCATCTTCTAATTCATCCCTAGATTTCATTTTATACTAGTATTCGCTAAGTTTTTACTATTTGTAAATACGCCTACAACATCAATTACCGAAAAATACCATTCATCCTCAAACCATACCCTTCGTATTCTTTTGCTCTGAAAAACAACTACTTTATCTTGTTCCATAATCCGAAAATCAATCTTTTGAAGATAGCAAGTTCAAAGTATACAATATTTATGCCTAATAAAATGCACAATAGTATTCAACATATGTCAAAAAGGATGAAAGCATTTTGAAATTTTTTGTAGAAATTTTAAAGATGGCTAGTGTCTGAAAACATAGGCTAACATCGGTTTAGTTGACAATAAATTATTGATTAGCGATCTCAATTGCTTTATCTAAAAATTCATCTCGCCCTTCCCTAGTTCCTTGGATTGTCGTTTTTAATTCGATGTCCGGAACAATACCAACTCTTTGTGTTTCTTCACCACTTGGATAATATACACCGATACCAGAAATCATTGTTCGTAAGCCACCGGGCAAAAAAATTGAAGATACATTTCCATCAGCTCCAGCAGTAGTACTACCAATAATTGTTGTGTTGTCTCCAGCTCTAAATGCCATAGCAGTGTATTCGGCCTGACTTTGAGTTAGTTCATTAACCAGAACAATAAGTTTGCCTTTATACGTATTTCCTTGACTTGGAATATTAATGTCACTTGTGAAGTTAAACTCACCTGGATTATCAACATTTCCAATTGTAAACTTTACAAAAGGCATTAAAGAGGATACGAAATATGATCCCAAACTAAAAGGAACGAAAGCCGCTGGTAATTTCGTATGTCTATTATAATTCCTTTTGTGTCCTTAAATTCTTCTTTTATTCGTGGAATATCTTCTTCTTTAATAGTTTGTAGTGTGATATAACCAATATTATTATCTAACATCTTAAAGGATTTGGTATCGTTTCTTCTGTACCAACGATAAACGTTGAGGCTATCTTTAGGATGTAACTTAAGGGTTTTTGATATTTCAACCGAATTCGTAGAAATGTATTGAATTTCGATTTCAGTTGAGTTCGAACGTAAAATATCTGCCGAAATATCTCTTAATTGAGCGGACGCATTTGAAGCAGGATAAAACTTTGATTTTTCATTAATGATTTGTTCAATGCTTTGCCCGCCTATCTTAGTGATGATATCACCAATTTCTAAACCTACATCATTTATTAGTTCAGTATTGTAAAAGTCCGTAACGACTAATTTGTTTTCTATAAAACGAACGTGAACTGGTGGGTAATGAAGCCCTTTCCACTCTTCAACTTTATCTGCCCCCCCCCACAAATTTGCATGTGTATCTTGAATACTTGCAATCAATTGAAGAACTACTAATTCGTACTCTAACTCGTTGTTAGTTTTTAAAAAAAGAGGTATATATTCCCTTAGAGTTAAGTTCCAGTCTTTATCCATTAGATGTTTGTAAGGGAAGAAGTAATTAATCATATTCCAATATCTAAAAATGGACAATAATCTAAAACCATCATCAGGGAAAGACATATTTGAATAAGCCTTTTCATTTTTGAATTCTGGATTCCCTACATTTGTCATACCGATATAATAATGTTCTCCTTGATAACGATTGTTGTAAATGTTAAGTAGTTTGTTTTGCAAGTCTTCATTTTGATTTTTTATCCACGTTAGGTCGGGTTTGAGAAAGGCTTTTTTATCTGTTGGTTTACAAATATCACAATTTGGGATTCTTCCCAATGAATCAATCCAATCAATTAGAAGTTTATCTCTTGAAATGCTGTCATTGAGCTCAAGATATTTAGGCAAAAACCTAAATAATTCATAGTCCCAATTATAGTTGCCTTTGGCTATTTCTGGATGATGATATTTTAGGAAACCCCAAATTCTGCCTAATAATTCTAAGTCGTCAATTTTATTTGATGCCAGTTCGGGTATTTCAATAGATGAACCAAGGTCATATTCTCTGTCTTTTTCAGCAGGTACTATTTTTCTTTCAACCGGTTTTAAGTCCTCAATATCTTTCCCATCAATTTTAACTGCAAAACTGTCAAACCAAACTTTTCCTTTTCCAGCTAATAATCCCCCAAAAACAATCTGCTTTGTTTTATCGGGGTTCATATCAAGTGTTATCTC
>JAABRR010000152.1 GCA_011390785.1 Sphingobacteriia bacterium | reverse complement strand
GAGTTTTTTGGTTTTCTTTCTGGGGGGCACAATTATTTTCCCGAACAGTATAATCTTAAAGACCCATCTGAAGCCAGAGCCCAATATGATGGCTACCGCACTAAAATTATGAAGAACAATGGCCGTGTTGATGAAACGGAATACCTTACCGATGCCCTTTCGCGCGAAGCTGTCAGTTTTGTGGAACGGAACGCTGATGAGCCTTTTTTCCTCTATCTTGCCTATAATGCACCTCATACACCCATGCAGGCTACTGAAAAATATTTGAGCCGTTTTGAGCATATCGAAAATGAAAAACGCAGGATCTATGCTGCAATGGTTAGTGCCGTTGATGATGGTGTAGGTTTACTGCTCGATAAATTAGAACAACTTGAGATCAACGACAATACCATCGTTTTTTTCCTGTCTGATAACGGGGGGCCCACAAGTGCCAACGCATCAGACAATTCTCCCCTCCGTGGATTTAAAGGGGGTTTTTACGAAGGAGGTATCCGCGTACCCTTTGCCATGCGATGGCCTTCAAAAATCCCTGCCGGACTGGTATATAACAATCCGGTAAGCTCTCTCGATATTTTTGCAACGGCTGTGGCTCATTCCGGTGCAACCCCCAAAAATCCTATTGATGGCGTTGATCTTATTCCATTTGTTACTGGAGCCAACGATGGTCTTCCGCATGAAACGTTGTATTGGCGGCACTTCGACAGGGGCTGGAGTGTGGTGCTGGCAAATGATGTTAAATTTCATCACTACGAAAATAAGGAACCTGAATTTTATAACCTGGAAACAGATCAGGGGGAAAGAAATCCCATTCAGGTTGACACCCTGGAAGAAGAAGCTTTTAAGGAGAGCCTGCTGGCATGGCAGTCAGAACTTATGGATCCCGTTTTTCTGGGTTTGATGAAAGATGCAGAGTACAACCAGAAAAATCCAGACCGATGGGTAATGGTTAGTCCCTATGCGCCCGACTCATTCCCTCCGGTTGCCCCACAGGGGTATGAAATGATCTGGAATGATGAGTTTGATGAGAAGGGTGTTCCCGATGAAACCTTCTGGAGCCATGAAAATGGGTTTGTTCGCAACAACGAATTGCAATGGTATCAGCCCGAAAATGCCACTGTTGAAAACAATTTGCTTATTATTGAAGGGAAACGTGAGAAAATAAAAAATCCTTCCTATCAGGCAAACAGCGATAACTGGAAGCTTGCACGCGAATATGCTGAATATTCATCATCCAGCATCAATACCCGTGGTAAGTTCTCTTTTCAATACGGTGTAATGGAAGTCAGAGCCCGCTTAGACACCTGCATGGGCTCCTGGCCAGCCATCTGGACACTGGGTAACGAACGTCCCTGGCCCCATAAGGGCGAGATTGACATCATGGAGTTTTACCGATACAACAATGAGGCTACCATACTGGCCAATGCCGCCTGGGGCAAGGAGGGCCAACATCAGCCTGTTTGGGATTCGTCGCATACCCCTTTAGAAGAATTGCTAAACGATATGCCCGACTGGGAAAGCCGTTTCCATATCTGGAAAATGGATTGGACGGAAGATTATATCAGGCTTTACCTGAACGATGTTTTGCTCAACGAAATTGAAGTAGAAAGGGCCACCCGGGAAGATGGTTTCAACCCTTTCCGGCAGCCTCATTATATTTTGCTGAACCTTGCACTGGGTTCTAATGGGGGAGACCCATCCCATACGGAATTTCCGCTGTTCTATGAAGTGGATTATGTGAGGGTTTTTCAGAAGAAATAGCATGGGGCTAAAGCCCGGCTTAAGAAGAACTATTATTACGCTGACATTATCTTCAAGTAACTATTCAGGTATCAGGTACCATATCTTTTAAATTCGTGTATTTATTGGCAAAATATTAAAAAAAAAAGTATAACGACAGTGGAGTTGATTAACCTCAACGTATTTTACCCCTAAATCTTGGGGGATTTAGGGGTAAAACAGCATGTAACCAGCACTGAAGCAAACTTCAGCCTGTAGGCTAAATAACCTGAGTAGTTACATCTTCAATAAAAAACAATCATCTTTAAAAATATAATACAAATCAAAATGAAAATTAAAACCTTAACCATCGGTACCATGGCGCTGCCCCTTTTGATGGGCTCATGCAGTGAAGCTCAGGAAAAGGAGAGCACCCCAAAACCCAATATCGTAATTGTTTACCTCGATGACCTTGGGTATGGCGATCTGGGATCGTATGGCGCTACTTTGATCAATACGCCCCATGTGGACCGCCTGGCAGAAAACGGGATGCGGTTTACAGATGCTCATGCCAGTGCAGCCACTTGTACACCCTCCAGATATAGTTTATTGACAGGTAGTTATGCCTTTCGATCTAAAGCAGCTATTCAGGATGGTGATGCACCCATGTTGATTGCAGAAAACA
>JAABRR010000151.1 GCA_011390785.1 Sphingobacteriia bacterium | reverse complement strand
CGCCGACGGGTCCCATTCCCGCCGGCGATTTTTTTAATCGCAGACAAATTGACGAACGCCGCGGCACGGACATCCTGTGGAGCAGGAGAGCGTTATGGAAGTTGGTGTAGTCAAGGAAGTGAAGGCGGATGAGAACCGGGTTGCCCTGACCCCCGCGGGGGTGGAGGCCTTCTGCGACCGCGGGCACAGCGTGCTGGTGGAGGCTGCGGCGGGGGAAGGCAGCGGCTTTGCCGACGCGGAATACGCGGAGGCGGGCGGGACCATTGTCAAATCGGCCGCCGAGGTCTGGTCGAAGGCGGAAATGGTCCTCAAGGTGAAGGAACCACAGCCCGATGAGATCGGGCACATCCGGGAAAACCAGATTGTCTTCACGTACTTTCACTTTGCGGCCTCGGAGGAGCTGACCCGGGCGATCATGGAGCGCCGTTGCGTGGCCATCGCCTACGAGACGATTGTCGACGAGAAGGGGCAGTTGCCGCTCCTGACGCCGATGAGCGAGGTGGCTGGCCGGATGGCGATCCAGCAGGGGGCGAAGTACCTTGAGAAGGCGCATGGCGGCCGGGGCATCCTGCTGGGTGGGGTGCCGGGCGTCCCGCCGGCGACGGTGGTCATTCTCGGAGCGGGCGTGGTCGGCATGAACGCGACCAAGATGGCGGCCGGGTTGGGCAGCCTGGTCTACGTGCTGGATGTGAACCTTGAGCGGCTGCGCTACTACAGCGACGTCATGCCCGCCAATGTGATCACCCTGATGTCAAACAAGGCCAACCTGCGCAAGACCCTGGCGGATGCGGACCTGGTTGTATCGAGTGTCCTGATACCGGGTGGCAAGGCGCCCAAGCTGATCACGAAGGAGACCCTTAAGATCATGAAGCCGGGCGCGGTGATTGTGGACGTGGCGATCGACCAGGGCGGCTCGACCGAGACCTCGCGCCCGACCACCCACCGGGATCCGATCTATACCGTCGACGGGATCATCCATTATTGCGTGACCAACATGCCCGGCGCCATGCCGATGACCTCGACCATGGCACTCACCAACGCGACCATCCGCTACGCGCTTGAACTGGCGGACAAGGGCTTTGCCGGGGCAATCCGCCAGCACAAGAGCATCGCGGCCGGGGCAAACATCGTGCGCGGCGTGATCACCCACAAGGGCGTAGCCGATGCCTTCGGCCTGCCCTTTGAACCGGTGTACGAAGTGCTGAAGGACTAATCCTGTCCCGGCATTCGCGCATGGATGAACAGGGAGCGGCCATCCTTGCGGTCGGCCTGCCTGCCGCCCAGGTTGTTGTCGAGAATCAGATAGACATCGGCACCGTCGACGACCAGTCCCTCCGCCTGGCCGTAGGTCTGGGATACATACGCCCAGCGTGGATCGGTCTCGATATGGCGGTAGCTCCAGGCGGCGATTTCCTGCCAGCCGTCCGCCTGTTTTTCCAGCTGGACGACCAGGTGGGCATTGCGGAACAGGGCGTAAACCTTGGCTCCATCGGCGTGCAGGCCGGAGAAATCCGGCAGTCGCAGCAGGGGCAGGGCGGCGGAGTAGGGCGAAGTTGCATACAGCTGCGGCGTGATGGTCAGGGATTCGCCGGTTCCGCTCCATTCAACCAGGCCGCGGGGCTCGCGCTCGGCCGCGCCGAGCCAATGGTTCGGGCCCAGCCAGGCAACGCCCTCAAAGCCCGCATTGCTCTTGCTGAACAGCCCGAGTGCGCGGCCCGGTTGCCGCAGATCGGGAGTGGCCCATGTTGCCGTGCCGTCCGATGTGACGCGCAGCAGCCGGCCCCGCTCCTCGGAGATCAGGTAGAAGGTGCCGCCGGGATCGGAGGTGATGCCTTCCCAATCCATCGTACTCCGGTCCGGTGGTGTGAAGCGGATGGCCGGCACCAGTCGCACGGATCCGGGCTCGCGCACCACCTCGAAAATCCGGTTGTTCACCTTGTCGGCGACCGTGTAGAGCCGGCCGCCGACCTGGGTCAGGCCGGATGGTTCGACCGGGCCGGGCGCATCCACCAGCCAGGCACCGATCAGTTCCAGCTCGGGGATGCCGGGCGCGCTTGGGCCGGTCCCCGGCGGGCGGCAGCCAGCCATGCAGGACAGGATTAACAGGCAGAGAATACAGGTTTGGTTGAGCATGTTCAAGCGGGAGGAAAGGCGAGCGGGGCGAGTATGATGAGGCCAAGCCCCGCAGTCACCGTGACCGAGAGCAGGCGCAATTTATTGAGCGAACGCAAGGAGATGTCCTCCGGCACGCGGTGGCCGAACAGGCCCGCCACGACGATGAAATGGAAATGCCAGAGCAGCTGGCCGGCGACTGCCCCGAGCGAGAACAGCCCCGCCGCCTCCCAACCGGGTCCGCGCAGATGGACGCCCACCGAGAGAATGAACGCCGCCCACAACGGCAGGCGCCACGGCATGATGAAGCTCCGCCAGAAGCTCATGCGCAGCAACTGCGCGAGGCTTGCGGTGGTTTCGATCCTCAGGCCCTTCACGGTCGGGGCCCTGGCGCAGCGGGAGGCCATCCAGAACAGG
>JAABRR010000150.1:2247-2577 GCA_011390785.1 Sphingobacteriia bacterium | reverse complement strand
AATTTTTGCTAAGGTCTTAAATTGAAAACTAAAATAAGGTTTTCAATTTGTTTGAGCAATGTTGAAGAACAATATCAACAATATAAAACGTATTATCAATTCACTTTTTTCACTCCGCTTAAAACTTATGATTAGTAATTTTTCAATACTCGATAAATTCAAAATCACAAATTCTATATTAAAATCCTTGGATCAATTTCATTATTGTTTTCCAACATCACTATTTCATCATGAAATACGATTATTACTCTATTTTGATGTAAACTGTTCATCAATTGTTCAGTGAGTATTAAAATATGCTTCTTGAAAACATCCTCAGCTAATGGAAAT
>JAABRR010000150.1:0-2237 GCA_011390785.1 Sphingobacteriia bacterium | reverse complement strand
TGATGGTTTCCTGGTAGATTTTTTGGAGTTTCATTTGTTTCATTTTATGGTATTTAATCGCCTAATTTATTTAAAGCATGCCTTTATGATTTTATAATTCTGGGGTCAATCTCATTATTGTTTTCCAACATCACAATTTCATTATGGAATATGATCACCACTCTATTTTGACGTAAACTGTTCATCAATTGTTCTGTGAGCATTAAAATATGCTTTTTAAAAAGGTCCTCAGCTAATGGAAATTTTGGATAATTGATAAAGTCTAGTTTAACTGACGGTTCTATTTGTCCGCTAAGTACAACATCGCATTCTGAAACAGCAGCACTTAAATAGACACCCTCTGTTGATATCAATTGATCTTGAAATTTTTGAAGTTGAGCAATAACCTCAGCTTTGGTCAATAATTGTTCTGTATAACCTGCTTGTAAACCTATAGTTATGGTGGCTGTATATTTAGATGTGTTCTGTTTATTCAAAATTATTTTTATTCTGTTTACTGTAATCTACTATGATTCAGGGTAAACCTGGGCATAATTTCTTTTAACCTTTTTAAAGTGAAGCATATGGCTCTTTACACGATCGTAATGAAACTTCTCAAAAATATGCTCTACCCTTATAATAGAATTAGATGAGTTGGTGGTTGAAAAATTAAAACCTACAGGTATTTCGATATAAAAAAAGTTACTATAAAGTAATCTATCATGAAATGTGAAATATGGGTAATGTTTACGCAGTAATATCTGAAAAGACAGTTCGTAATTCTGTATCTGCTGTGTGAAATTATTATAAAGTAAATCAATATTAATAGGTCTATTTCCAGGTGGCTCTGTGTGTATTTCTGTGTGTGAATTATTTTGCGTTGTAACAATATTCTCTAGGAAATGCTTGACATTTTCGTGGATATTGTTATTGTTTTGTATCAAATATTTATCACTTATTACTAAAGAATTTTTGGGGATTTCACGAAGTTCATTAAATATATTCCATCCCGGAAATTGCTGACTTAAATCTACTTTAATGCTACTACAAATTTTACAAATTTGTTTGAGTTTTTTTTTGTAGTTCTTAAATGTTAGACATAAAGCACCTTTATCTTCTGCATCTTTATGCCAAGTTTCTTCATCAAAGTAAAAAATGATGGTACTTTCATTTTTATGCTCTTTATCAAAATGTTCTCTAATTGATTTTATAGTAATAGGAACGTTATGGCTAAACTGTATATTATTAACTTTTAATTTATCAAAATCTTCAGTCGTTTCAATTTGCATATCTGTATAAATACCAATATCACCAAAAGAATTGAAGATATTTTTTATAATCTTAGCGTACTTAGTATTAATGTCCTTTTCAGACAGGCTATTAAATTCATCTAAAAAGCGTTTTTCAACATAAATAATCATGAGCTCCTAATTATTTTGTTCTCTTCTTAACTGCATTAAGTTAAACTGTAATTGCGTTGCTTCATCAAAAAAGCCCTTACCAAAAGTATCTGAGAGAATTCCATATTCATTTATTGCTATGGTGTTTACTTTAGGCTCCTTAGATTTATTATGGTTTGATCTATTGAAATAATAAATTATCACATCCTCTGGAGCAATGTATCCTGATTTTTTGCGGTGATTCATAACCTCAATCGCATCATCAAAATTAAGTTCGTCCAAATCATCGTAGCCATGTTGAAGGTAAGACTTCGCAACAAGATATTGTAACTTTCTAATTAAATACTCGCTATGGGTTTCAATAATTACTTTTTTCTGGAAGTTATTTTTAGCGTCCACTAGCATATCGGCAAGTTTACTTTGTAACTCCGGATGTAAATTTGCCTCTGGTTCTTCAATAATTATTGTTTGAATACCTCTATAATTACCATATTCATTAATATCAAATCCTGCCAAAGCGAAAATAACAGGTAGCAATTGATTAGTTCCTAACCCATAATCAACTAACAGAATTTTACCATCACCCATTTTTAAGTATGCCTTGAATGTCCCGGTATCGTTGTCAGATTCAAGCTCGAGTTCATCTGCGATGTTAAATTCTTTCAGCCATTTATTTACAAATTGGAAAGCTTTTTTCTTAATCTTTTCATCTGTTATACTATACAAGTTTCTTAGGTAGTCTGTAAAATCTGATTTTTCACTCAGCCTGTAAGCCCGTTTAGAGACAAACCTATTCGACGACACATAATTGTTTTTAAACGACAGATCCAAGTTTAAAATTGATTTGATCATATTTTT
>JAABRR010000149.1:2037-2579 GCA_011390785.1 Sphingobacteriia bacterium | reverse complement strand
TATGGGATGGCGCATATCGACGGTTCACGATTTGAAGGAAACCATGCACAAAAATGGGAAACAGGTCAATAACGTAAAGGTCATTGAGTTGTGTCAGCCTAATCACGCCTATGAGATATTAAAGCTTGACGATGAGCGTATTGTTTCTTCTATGATGCCCTGTCGTGTCTCCATTTACGAAAAATCTGATGGCAAGACCTATGTTTCCTGGATGAACACGTCGCTCATGGGCAATATGATGGGAGGAGTCATCGCGGATGTCATGGGCGTAGCAACTGCTGATAGTGAGACAATGATACGCATCTTAACAGAATAAATGGGTATATTGTTGCTTGTTTTCGGGTGATTGATTGCGCGAAAAAAACAAAAAAAAGGCTGAAAAATTGAAAAAAAGATGTACTTTTGCATCTCGAAATGGCTCCGTAGCTTAATTGAATAGAGCATCTGACTACGGATCAGAAGGTTATAGGTTTGAGTCCTATCGGAGTCACCATATAAACAATAAAAGCCCTGATATTCAGGGCTTTTATTGTTTCTATGGA
>JAABRR010000149.1:0-2027 GCA_011390785.1 Sphingobacteriia bacterium | reverse complement strand
GATTAAAAACGGCAAGTATGATGTTTCGTATGTTATTCAACGTTTAGGATTCTACTTCTTGGAAATCTTACAGTGTATTGAATTTCAAACTCCTTTGTTTCTGATGGTTCAAGCGTAAATTCCCATTTTATTTCACCATTTTCAGGGTTGTGTTTCCCATCTGAATTTTTTTGAACATTAACTTCAATTTCAGCATTTGTTGAAACAGGAACCTGCTCATATACAACCATATTAATCTTTTGTCCTTTATTATTTCTTACGGTTGTTTTCCAGTTTCTTACTTCTTCTTTCTTGCTGCCAATAAAACGCCTTGAAGTTAAATCTTTGGTTTTCTCGCGATTAACCGAGATGCCCTTATCCCTACCCAAAGATATTTGTAAAGTGTCGGTTGAATACCTTACATCGAGTATGGTTTTGCCTACATACGTATCCTCAAAGAATACATTTGCTTCACCCTCTAGCAGGCTGTATTTCTCCCAATCTACAATATTTGCAATCAGGAATGCACCTCTGTCAATTTTTGGAACGCTTAGGTACTTATAAAATGCAGGAAGTTCATACACGGCCATATCTACCGTATAACTTTTGTTATCAGAGTTTACGGTAAAAGGAATGCTTATCTCAAAATCAACTGTTGTCTGATTTTCAACTTGTGCTGTTTCTAATGCATTGCTTAAGCCCCTTATCCTGATATTATTATCGTTAACAGATACACCAGCGATGCGACCTTCTAACGATTGAGCCACCCCTTTCTCACCCCTACCGTATCCTATCACAACCACTTCGTCAAGAGCGACCATGTCTTCTTCAAGTGCAACATTCATTATTTGGTTTGATATTGGTAGCGTCTTTGTCTGATAACCAATAAATGAATACATCAGACTTGTTGCATTTGCCGGTATTGTTAATGAGTAATTCCCGTTTATATCTGTTGCTGCACCAATTGTAGTACCACTAACCACTACTGAAGCGCCGGGAAGCGGGTTCCGGTTGCTGTCGAATACAGTACCAGAAACCCTATTTACCTGCCTATGATAAGTTGGCGGCTGAATATTATAATTTAATAAGTAGGGTTTTAATTCTGGTGCAACACCCGATACGTTGGGCTCAGAGGAAGAGAATTTTAGCGTAACATTCTTCCAGTCAACTTTTGTATCTTGCCTTACATTTGCTTTGTATATTACCTCAATAGGCTCGTTCACATTCTTTGCCCTTATATCGTAGGATGGAAACCAACCTGCGTTACTAACAATATATGATATTTCAAACGTTGCATTAGAATCTTTTTTCGTATTTACTTTTACCAATATTTCACCACTCGGAAATTCCTTTTTGCTCGTCATCGTTCTTATTTGGTTCTCAATTTCCTGCCTTTCTCTATTCAGCTCGAGCAATGCTTTATCAATTTCAATTTCTTTGAGGATTAAGGCTGATAGTTTACTTCCATAAAAGGTGGCCGCCTCCCTTAACGTATTAACACTTACTTCCTCATTTCTGCCCCCAATAACCCTGTTGTCTCTCAAAAAGCTTAATTCTTCTTTAAGAATCGCCAAATGTGCATTTTCAAGGCCAATCTTATTGTCAATATTCTTCAGTTTTGATTCCAGCTCTATTAATTCCTGGGGTTTTTCAAGTTTGTCAAGAAAGTTTTGCTGATGATTTACTGACATAACAGTAACTTCTCCCAAAGCTTTAACCTGGACACTTCTGGCATCAATAAAGGGCGAAAGATTGGTGAATTTTAAAATTGTTTCCCCATTTTTTAGGCTTACACTTTGTTTTCTGGTTATTTGTGCCCCATCTAAAAAAACAGTCACTTCATTGATGTCCGTTTTTACTTCTTTTTCGTTTATTACCTGAGAAAAAGCATAATTAAAATTCAAGAGGGCAATCAGGAGCAGTAGGTTTTTCATATTAATCAGTTTAGGTAAAAATATACATGTTGCATGTTATATTATCAAAAGTTGTACCGCTTTTAACGGATTATTCCTGCTGTTACGGCACTGGTTAAAAAAAATCCTTATAAC
>JAABRR010000148.1 GCA_011390785.1 Sphingobacteriia bacterium | reverse complement strand
GATCAACGCAGGTGCAGTAACCGGGGAAAAGATTGCTGCAGGTGCAGTAACCGGGGAAAAGATTGCACAGGCAGGCGCCAGCACAGGGCAGGTATTGAAATGGAACGGCACTTCCTGGGTGCCGGCAACAGACGAAACCGGCTCCAGCGACAGCAACCCGACAGGTCCGGCAGGTGGCGATCTGACAGGGACCTACCCCAATCCGACCATCGGTGCGGGAAAAGTAACGGAGGCCAAAATTGCCGACGGAGCAATAACCGCTGCAAAAATTGCCGGTAACGCCATCACTTCGGCAAAAATTCAGGACGGGACCATTGTCGCCGCCGATATAGCCAATAATGCAGTTACTGAAGCCAAAATTGCCTCCGGGGCGGTTACCGGCGCTAAAATTGCACAGGCCGGAGCTACCACCGGGCAAATCCTAACATGGAACGGTACCACGTGGGCGCCTGGCAATGATGGATTGCCTTTGCCTTATGCAGGAATCACATTCTTTGGTGCAAACCGTACCTTTTCGATTTCCGGAGGATCAACAGCTATTTATGGACAATCAAAAACACCATCATCACCAATAGAAAGTACTACAGGCGTACATGGAAAAGCTCTTGGAAATTTTGGCAGAGGGATATATGGAGAATCTGACGGTTACGGCGTTTATGGTATAGGATCTTTTGGTGTTTATGGTGAAACAAGTAGTTCTAGCGGCATTGGGATAGCAGGATGGGCACTAAGTTCAACAGGAACAACCTATGGCGTTAGGGGTCTGGTGGAAAGCTCTAATGGTTATTCCGGTTATTTTGCCGGTGGGAAATTTTATGTGAGCGGTCGTACAGGGATAAATACAGAATCACCTGTCACCACCCTGCATGTACGCCATGGAACACTTGGACAGAATGTTCCTCCGACTGAAGGGCTTCGGCTGCATAACAGCGGAGCCAATAACAACTCCTGGACATTGTATACTGTAAATTCCAACGGCCACCTGCAGCTTTATGCAAACAACACATTGCGAGGCACCTTCAGTGCTACAAACGGCACCTACACGTCATCGAGCAACCGCAGTTTGAAAACGGATATTACAGCGCTTAACGAAAATGTTCTGGATCGAGTTATGCAACTTCAACCGGTAAGCTATCGGTTTATTAGCCATCCGCAGTCAACACCCACCATTGGTTTTATTGCCGAAGATGCTCTGCCATTGTTTCCTGAATTGGTCGAAACAATCGGCGAAAACGATGAAAACCTGGGCGTGAACTATGCCGCGTTTTCGGTGGTGGCTATAAAGGCAATACAATTGCAGCAAAATCAGATGGAAGCGCTTCAAGCCGAAAATGAGCAATTGAAAAAACGGTTGGAACGATTAGAATACCTTGTGGCTTCCACCCCGCCGGCAGGCATGGAAATGGGTAATGTGCCTATCGTTACGAGGCAGGGGGCTGAATAACGGGCAGTAACAATTTTGACAAGATTAATATAAAAACCCAAACAACCAAAGTGGGATGCATTGGTATGATCCGTATTCGATATCATCAAGTGCAAGGAATGCATTGGGCAATCCCGCTATCTGGCTTTTCGATTTGTTTTTTCCACCGACTTCAAATATTACGTTTTCTGCAACAAAATCTCCTCTGGAAGGATTTGTTACCACATGACTATTCTGTAGCTGGTTTAGGAAGAAGGTCTCTCTTTGTGTGCCCACATTCACTTGTGAACTAAAGCAATACATTAGGTTGGTATTATTAAGATATAATTTATCCGGTTTTCGCAGCAGCTGATTTCCTTTGCCTTCTATTCCCAACACATTGACCATCTCAGCCTTATGCAGGAAATTGATATATTTGAGCATTGTCCGTTGGTCTGTGATAAACAAGGTTTGACCCAGTTGAGACAAATTTGGCGTGAATGGCGCGCTTTGTGCGATAAGGGCAAGTAATTTCTTTAGTTTTAGTGAAGTTTCAAAGGGGATGTCTGATACAGCTGGAATATCTGTTTCTAACACTACGCCGATTACATCATCTAACCTGTTGAAATACGCTTGTGGTGCTTCATTGTAAAAAGGGTAGTAACCATGATGCAGGTAATCTCGAAAATGTGACAGGATTTTCAATCGGGATACAAGATCAGCTGCAATTGCTTCATGGTTTTTAAGCAGGTCGTCAAATGGAATCACGTCAGAAAAAAAAATATTGTTGATTTCCAGGTATTCTCTGAAAGACAGGCCGGGAAGTTTGTGGGCAATTTTTCGGCGACTCAGGTCACCATGCCCTTTATACAGTTTAAGGATGGAAGATCCCGTGTAGACAATGTTTAAGCCAGGTAATGAATCATATATGTGCTTTATTTCCGCCGACCAATCATAGTTTTTATGTTTGGATGGGTATTTATGGACCTCGTCAATAAAAAGATATTGCCCCCCCAAGTTTTCAAACTCCTCTGCAGTATCAGCAAGGCTGTTGGTAAAAAACCAAGGGTCATCAGCACTGATATATAGTGCCGCGCCTGCATTCTTTTCGTTGTATTCACTGAGCTTTTGTAGCATCAATGTAGTTTTCCCTACACCACGGGAACCTGAAATTTCAATGAGTCGGCCATTCCAGTTGAT
>JAABRR010000147.1 GCA_011390785.1 Sphingobacteriia bacterium | reverse complement strand
CCGTCGCCATCGATATAATAACTCCGGTAAAATGTCTAATTCTTCGGCAATTTCTTTTGCATTACCTCTTGCATAGGAAAGTTCAACAGCTTTTTGCTTGAACTCCCTGTCATACTTTTTCCTTTTTTGTGTCATCATGGCAATTTACTACTTTTATTGTAGCTTAACTTGCCGTCCATATTTATAGGGGATATTCAGAAAATATTACCTTTGGTACTATTGGAAATATTAATTACACTTTTGATGCTGCCGGAGTGAAAGTCAGAAAGATGGTTAATAATAATGGAACAATAAGCAAAAGACATTACTTGGGTGGTATTGAGTATGATGAATCTTCATCAAGTGTATTTATCATGAGTCTTATTCATATGGAAGAAGGATATATCGATTATGATAATGGTAATTATACATATAATTATACCCTTAAGGATCATCTTGGGAATACTAGAATTGTAGTAACAGACAGTAGTGGCACCCCCATTGTTGTACAGGAGACCGATTATTATCCTTTTGGCATGCAGTTTGGTAATACCTACACTGGTACTGAATTTGACTACAAATATAATGGGAAGGAATATCAGGATGAACTTGGATTGGATTGGTACGATTATGGGGCAAGATTCTATGATCCCAGCCTGGCAAGGTGGCACGTGCAGGATCCCCTGGTGGAGAAACGTTACTGGGTATCACCGTATAACTATGTGCAGAATAATCCTTTAAATCGGATTGACCCAGACGGCATGTTGGATGATTGGGTTGAGGGTAAAAATGAGCATATTTACTGGGATAACAACGCAACCTCTCAAACAACGACAAAGTCAGGTGAAACGTACTTGGGGAAGAATGTTATCGTCGCTACCCATAACAGAGATGCAGAAGGCAATGAAGAAATAAATTCAGCCAAATTTGAATTGTATTTAGAGACAAATAAAGAAGGCCCTTCGGCTACTGTTGAAGGAAATACCGTACCAGCTAAAGTTGAAGGAAGAGAGTTTAGCACATTAGCAGAAGGTCTTTATGCAGCAGATTTCGCTGCTCGAATTTCAAAACCTGGTGAATTAGCTGTTTTTATTTCAGTTCTTGGAGAAACAGATTTCAGTAAAAAGGGTATTTTACCAAATACTGCAGGAGGAATAATGAAGGGAATATTTCTTCATTCAGGAAATCCAAACCAAGCTACTTTAATTAGTAATAAGGGGATAGGGTCACAATGGTCTGAAGGATGTCAAACTACTGGGAGTGGACCTGGATCCCTTAGCAAGCATATTGAATTTATGAATGCCGTTGGTAAAGACTTCCATGGAACATATTATTTAAGAGGCAAATGATGAAAACAATGAGTTTACTTTTTACATTCTTGGTACTTGCATGCCATATAGGGTGTTGCGGTCAATCTTCATTAAGTCTTGAAAATACAATTTGGGTGAATAATAAAATAGATAACTGTATTAGTGAACTTCAATTCAGAGATTCTGGAGAGTGCATGATATACTATTGTGGTCTTGATGAAACATTTAGTGGAAAATATTTTACAAAGTCTGACACTGTTGTAATAGAAGAGTATCATCTAAAGTCTGAAATACCTGGAAGCACTGGTGAAAAAGAGGTCCGGTTTGTTTTTAAATATCTTTTGGAGGAAGGTATATTAAAGTTGTTTTATTATCAAGACTTAAAATACGATTACACTCGAGAAGGTTTTGATGAATCTCTTCAATACACCAAGAAGCAATAAACTCAAGTTGAGTTTGGGCTGTCAGACTGAAGTAACTTTGGAAAGTAGGCTACCTCCCTCCAATTATTCCTCTAAGTTTTGACTTGTGTAAGAGAAGAAATCCGAAATCCGCCTATTCTGGGCGGGTTTCGTGCGTTTATATGGCCAGCTTAATCTTACCGTCCAGCAGGTCCTTCATGCACTTCTTGGTGAGCTTGGAGTTAATGATCTTGATCAGGTAAGCCTACACAAGAATACTTTAAGGTTAAAGGTGGAGATATATTTCTAAGTAGAATATTGTCTATTGGAGAATAAATAACAGTGAGTTCCTTGTATTTCTTTTACCAATATGTCTAGATTTAAATATCCAAAATTTATCATTATTTTTATCTCTGTTCTTTGAATTTTAGATGGACTAACTTGTTTGATTACATAGCAAGTCCTTATATGGATAAGAGACTGGCATTTGTCAGGCTTTTTTATGGTAGGATATTGATTCAATAATGAAAAATATTAATAATAGTTACCTTATTTGGTAAGTTATTTGTAGCTTTGTAAGAGTATGCGGATTATTAAAGTCAAAACCATATACGATTATTGCAAGCTGCCTAAGTACAAAAATGCTGAGAAGCAACTTCAGTCGTGGATCTATGAGGCTAAATATACTGACTGGGATAGCGCTTCAGAGTTAAAGCTGAAATACAAGAACGCCAGCATAATAAGCTCCAAAAGGGTGGTGTTCAATATTAAAGGGAATGAATATCGTTTGGTTGTTGACATTGAGTATAAACTGAAGATTGTTTTTATTGTGTGGTTTGGCACTCATACGGAATATGATAAAATTGATGTGAAGGAGGTTGGCTATGAAACTTAAAGTAATACATACAAAAAAGGAGTATGAGGCTGCG
>JAABRR010000146.1 GCA_011390785.1 Sphingobacteriia bacterium | reverse complement strand
GGTGGATATTTGTTTTCGCAGGATTTATTTCCCTGGTCATTGTATTGCTTACAGTAAGTGGCCTGAGCTTTAGCACCGCACGAAGGAATCCGGTAGAGGCATTGAGGTATGAATAAAAAAGGCGAAATAGGAAGAAGAGTCTTTTGACAGCAAATAATGAACGGGATTCCTTGACAAGAATAGAAATTCAAAGAAACAATCATGTTCAAGCACTTTGTAAATATTACCATAAGTAGTATTAAAGAAAACAAGTTAAATACACTGATAACCATATTTGGGTTAAGTGTTGGCTTAGCCTGTAGCATCATCATTGCCTTATGGGTAAAATATGAGTTGAGTTATGATAGGTTTCATGAGAATCCACAGGACTTATATAAGGCGGCCTTTAGTTACGATCCCCAGGATTTTCATGCTTACATTTTACCAGCCCCTGTTGCCCGGCATCTAAAGGAAGAGTATCCGGCTATTAAAAATACGACTGTCTTTTACCAGTTGAGTAACAAAAAAATAATTCAAGGTGAAAATAAATTTCTGGTAAATGGCAGCTTTGTGGATCCCTCTTTTTTGTCGATGTTTAATTTCCCTTTTGCACTCGGATCCCTTTCTGAAGCATTCGTACACCCCAACTCTATTGTCCTTACCAAATCACTGGCAGAAAAACTTTTTGGGCAGGCAAATCCTGTTGGTAATACGGTAAAAATGGATGGAGACGAGGATTATATCGTTACAGCAGTCTTAGAAGATATCCCCAAAAATTCGGATATGCAGTTTGAGTTTCTGCTCCCTTTTGAAATGATTGCACAACAATTGAATTCCTGGGATTATAAAATATTGCAGGTATATGTACAACTCAATAAAGGTACTGACTATTCAGAGGTTAATAATCAAATAGCCAATGTTATCAACAAATTTAAGCCTGATTGGAATAATCGATTGTATATTACGCCATTGACAGCTTGTCATTTACACGATCTGCAAGGTGGCGGGCGCATACAATACGTCTACATTATTTCAATTGTTGCATTCCTTATCTTAATTATTGCAATCTTCAATATTGTTAACCTGACTATGGCAACCTCTGATGGAAGAATCAAAGAGATTGGTCTAAGAAAAACTTTGGGTTCCAGTAAGAATTTACTCATTGTTCAGTTTCTTTTTGAGGCTCAAATTCCGGCAATGATTGCTATGGGCTTTGCTGTCATTTTTGTTGAATTGGTTTTACCATCTGTCAACAATCTGCTTAATGTAAATCTTGATCTTAATTACAATCTGTTCACAATCCTTTTACTGTTGGGATTTGCAGTAATTACAGGATTAATCTCGGGATTCTATCCTGCATCCTTCCTTTCATCACTCAGACCAATTGATCTTATTAAAAAGAATATTCGCCCCGGGGGTTCTCGAAATAGGAACAACTCTTCCTCGAATGCACAGAAACTTAGCCTTAGAAGCGGATTGGTGATTTTTCAGTTTGCATTGGCAATAGTCCTGATAGCAGGAATAATAGTTATTGCCAGACAGGTTCAGTTTATGAAGCAAAAAGATCTTGGTTTTAACAGTGAAAATATACTTATCGTACATATGCAAGATCAACTTAAGCGAAAATATGAAATAGCAAAAAATGATTTATTGCTAATGCCTGAAATTTCAAGCATCAGCACTTCCCAGTCTCCTCTAACCATTTGGCAGATGTCTGACATGCCTGTATGGGATGGAAAACAATCTGATAATGTTTTTGATATGGGGATAAATCCTGTGGATTATGATTTTGATGAAACTTTGGGTGTTGAAGTAATTGAAGGAAGGTTTCTAACGAAGCAATACTCAAAAGATGCTGCAGAGGGATTTGTAATTAATGAGGCGGCAGTAAAAGCAATGGAGTTGAAAAATCCAGTGGGGACAAAGATGTCAATTTTCAGCGGCACACCTTACGAGCGAAAAGGGGAGATAATCGGAGTAAATAAAAATATGCATACCGAATCGTTGCATAGCGAAATCAAGCCTTTTGCATATATATATTCTCCAACTGGTTCTTATATGTTTATTAAACTTAATTCTTCAACTAATTCAACAATTGTTCAGACAATTAAAAACAGGATTGAACAAATTGCCCCAAATGATCCCATTGAGCTGAGTTTTCTGGAAGATGATTTGAATAAACTATATTCCTCAGAAGAAACAACAGAGAAATTAATCGGGTATAGTTCACTTATTGCAATTATAATTTCATGTTTAGGCCTGTTTGGACTAAGCTTCTATGGGTTACAGAAAAGGATAAAGGAGATAGGAATCCGCAAGGTGAATGGTGCAGAGGTATCCGAAATCTTAATCATGCTCAACAAAGACTTTGTAAAATGGGTTGCCATTGCTTTTGTAATAGCCACTCCGGTTGCTTATTACATAATGAAAAGCTGGCTTGAAAACTTCGCCTACAGAACCGAACTGTCCTGGTGGATATTTGCCCTGGCAGGAGTACTTACTTTGAGCATTGCTTTGCTGACAGTTAGTTGGCAAAGCAGGCGGGCAGCAACAAGAAATCCTGTTGAAGCATTGAGATATGAGTAAGGCAATAGGGGTGATTTAAGAAATAAATGTATAGTTCTAAATAAGTCTATTATGAAAAAAAATTTAAAGCTTCAAAC
>JAABRR010000145.1 GCA_011390785.1 Sphingobacteriia bacterium | reverse complement strand
CTCCACATAAAAACCGATGGATGGTTTCGGTCGCGCATAATCATATCTCTGAGATCCTGCTCTGCCCATTCGTGGAAAAAGTCTGCGTGCCCCTGGAAACCTGGCACGCCCACATTCCATCCTTCCAGCCATTTCTTTTTGGGAAACTCCCACTCATCGAAGGCTTCATTAATGACCAACAGGCCTAATTCATCGCACAAATGATAAAGATCGGGTGCCTGGGAATTGTGGCTGGTGCGAATGGCATTTACACCCAGCGACTTGAGAATATGCAGGCGTCTTTCCCAAACCTCGCGTGGCACCGCTGAGCCCAGGCTTCCGGCATCATGATGCAGGCATACCCCTTTTACTTTCATGTTTTCACCATTCAATGAAAATCCTGTATTGGGATCAAAATCCATTGTTCTGATTCCTGCACTGGTAATGGTTTGATCCACAATCTGTCTTCCTACGGATATAGTGGTGTAAAGCTCATAGAGATAAGGATTGTTCAGCGACCACAATTGGGGACTTCTGACATTCATAGATTGGTTGACAACACCCGATTGTCCGGCATCAATTCTTGTCCTTTCGGATGTGCGGGCTATGGTATTGCCTGTGTTGTCTTTCAGTTCCTGAAGTACGGTAACATTCTCTGTTTTCAAAGATTTGTTGACAACAGAAGTTTGCACCTGCATGGTGGCTCTGTTTGAAGTTACTAAAGGTGTGGTGTAGTAAACACCCCATTGCTCAATGTGAACTTCATTGGCAAAAACAAGGTAAACATCTCGGTAAATCCCGGATCCTGTGTACCAGCGCGAATCGGCAGACTGACTATGGTCAACACGCACAGAGATCACATTTTTTCCATCTTCAACAATGTGAGGTGTCAATTCGTACATATAGGAAATATATCCATTGGGCCGCATTCCCAGCGAATGGCCATTGATAAATACTTCACCATCGCGGTATATGCCTTCGAAATAAATATAGACCTGCTTGTTTGTCAAATCCGATGGAATGTCAAGGGTTTTTCTGTACCACCCAATTCCTCCGGGCAAATAACCGGTACAGCTTGCCAAATGGGGGCTGTAAGTTCCTTCTACACTCCAGTCGTGGGGCAGATTCAATACACGCCATTTTGAATCATCAAAACCGGGCCTTGCGGCATCAGGATGATCACCGGTGCTAAAGACCCAGTTGTCATTGATTTTTTGGGGTTCTCCAAAGGATACCTGCCCGTAAACAAAGTTTAGAGACAGCAGCATGGAAATGAGAAATGTTGAAATTTTCATGGTTATAGGATTTGATGAAGTCAGCCAGAGGGATCATCACAATCAATCCTATGACAACCCGATCTGAAAACAGAAAAATTTGATGTGGTAAATGTAAAAAGTCATCGTGGCTCTTTTTATGACATTTCATTCATTTACTAAGCCGGATATTGCTTTTTAGTAAAAAAACAAGGAAAGAGTTTTCTAGGGATAAATTATCAGCTTTTGATTAAAAATCCCGTTCTCAGTGATCATGTAAATCAGGTATGTTCCACCAGCAAGCGAACTAAGGTCAATTGATATCTCACCCTTATCATTGCTAATTTCTTTGGAAAGAATTCCACGGCCATTTAAGTCATAAATCTTAAGCATTTTGGGTGTTCCGGGGCCATCATAAGAAACGTTTACAAAACCTTTGGTGGGATTAGGATAGATGCTTAAGCCTGCTGTTGCAGTCAGATTTTCTGATTTAGCCGTTACTGATACAAGGTTTCCTGTAAATGTAACCATTGACAATGCAGGTATCACAAATTCTTCTTCATAATCAAACTCAGGATAGCTCTTTAAATTATCATCCAGCCTGTTGCTCGACAGGTAGGGTTTCCAATTCATAACCGACAGGTTTTCGCTGCCTGTATTCACATTGATTTGCAATTCCTTACCTTCACCCGATGCGTTGATGGCTACCAAAACCACCTGATCGTTTTCTTCATCCAGGTATGCTGAGATCATAAGATCCGTAATGGAGTTAACATCAGACATATTATCAGACCGTTCTATTTCCAACCGTTTCATGCCAGGCCTTACAAAATGGGAATAATGGCCCAGTGCGTATAACAATTTGGTTGGTTTGTAAGCTCCATAGGTGTTTGATTGATCCAATGCCAGGCGAAACAAACTGTATCTTTCTTCTGCACCAAGATATTTTTCAAATTCCATGGCTGTCCACCAGCTCCAGCCGGTGGCCTGCACCACGGTAATGTCAGTATGAATAACCCTTGCCAATGATATGGCCGAACGCATGGGGGAAAGATCACCTTCGGGGTGTCCGAAACGATAGCCGTTGCCCAGCAAACAATATTCGGTTTGCCAAAACTCAGGCTGAAGCACCAAATTATTCAACCTTGTATCCAGGGCGATTCTGTTGCTTACCAGGTTATTGGGGGAGTCATCGTGCCAGTAGCTGTGCAATGCCACTACATTGGCAAGCGAATTCAAATCGCCAAAAAAGAGAGGGCTGCTGGTTGCCCATAGTTCATTCAGTTGGTTGTGAGCCACATCGGTACCACCAAGCAGGTAAGAAATTGCAGCTGCTTCGGTTACAATAATCCGGGCATCCACATTTTTCTGTTCAAAAGCGTTATCAATGGCATGCACCACATCTGAGATTTCCTGATTGGTCCAGGGTG
>JAABRR010000015.1 GCA_011390785.1 Sphingobacteriia bacterium | reverse complement strand
AATCGCGATTCCGTTCATAACCAGGTAAATTTCTTTCTCCTAAAATATTAATGGCATAACTCAGGTTAACACTTCCGCTATATTTGTATCTTTTCCGGTAATTTGAACCAAGCCTTGTAGCCCAACTGCCACGCGAGTAAATATCTCCGCGGATAGAAAGGTCAACATAATCGTTAATACCCAGATAGAAACCCCCATTCTCAAGATAAAAGCCTCTGTTATTGGTTTCTCCATAGGAAGGCATTAAAATTCCTGATGCCTGCTGCACAGTATTGGGGAAAAACCCAAAAGGGAGTACCAGAGGGGTTTTAACATTAGCGATCGTAAGGCGGGGAGCACTGGTAATAAGCTTATCGTTGGGAATAATTTTAGCCCGGGCAAAAGAAATATGAAAGTGTGGATTGGGATCGTCGCAAGTAGTATATTTTCCGCCACTAACATGGATTTCCTTATTCTCCATAATTTTAACAATATCTCCATGCAAAAAACCATCTGCTTCTTCGGTAATAACGCCTACTGTTCTACCCCGTTGGGTCTCAAAATTATAACGCAATTCTTTCGATTCAAAGTTTTGTTCTCCCTGCTCAAAATAAGGATTCTCAATGATCGCCCCTATTGAATCAGGAATTCCAACAGCAAATAACTCTTTGCTCTTAAAATCAACATTGATGTAACCTGCGGTAAGATGTATATCTCCGTATTTTAAATCGGCGGCACCATAAAGATGCACAATCTGCCGCCTTACATCAAACCTTATTGAATCGCGTGCTGAATAATCAACAGTACCATCAAGCAATTGCCTTGAGCCCGACTGCCGCTGTTGTGTGGGTGCAATACTATCATTTAAAATAGTATCAGTAACAAATCCGGGTTGTTTATCAGGCACAAACAAGCTATCATCAGCCTGTTGTAAGATTCTCCGGGGTTGATTAACCAATGTATCAACAGGATGAGTAACAGCAGGATTTTCAATAAGGGAATCAGATAAAAATATATGAGCGTCAGAAACGAACATCCCTGATACAATCTTTTGGTTAACCACCGGGGAAAAACAAAAAGTAAAGATTATAAAAAACTTAAACAGTACGTTTGTACGCAATTCTTTTTAATATTATTTTTGCACAATTATGTGAGTTGGCATCAACCAGGATAACAGCAACACAAGTAGTGGTCTGTTTGTTATTTTTGAAGAGTTTTAAGAATTTATTTTTCTTTAATAAAAAAGTTTGCGGCAAACTATTTACCAGAAATAATCGTTGATCTTGGAAACCCTTGCAAAAGCAATTAAAAACCAAGCGCAAAACTATAAAAAAACGATCAATAATAAGTGAAACGAAAGATTATAATTTTTGGTATACTTTCTTTTTTTCTGCTGGGTATGTTACCTGCCAGAGCCGATAAGTATGGTTTTGTAAGAAAGGTAGTTATTGATCCGGGCCATGGGGGAAAAGATCCCGGAGCTATTGGCAGTAAGGCTAAAGAAAAGGATATTGTATTGGCCATTTCTTTACAACTGGGCGATTATATTAAGCAAAATTTCGATGATGTTGAAGTAATCTATACCAGAACTACCGATGAGTTTATTGAGCTTCACCGAAGAGCCCAAATTGCCAACGAAAATAAGGCTGATCTTTTTATTTCTATACATTGCAATGCAAGTAGGTCTAACAGCGCATATGGTTCAGAAACTTTTGTTATGGGTTTGCACCGCAGTCAACAAAACCTTGAAGTGGCAAAAAAAGAAAATGCTTCAATATTATATGAATCAGACTATCTGGAAACGTATGACGGTTATGACCCGAACTCGCCCGAATCAAACATTATTTTCAGTATGTTTCAAAATATTTACCTTGATCAGAGTCTTAGGGTTGCATCACTCGTTCAGAATCAGTTCAGGGACAGAGCGGGCAGGCACGATCGTGGAGTAAAACAAGCAGGATTTCTTGTCTTATATAACATTACCATGCCCGGTATTCTGGTAGAAGCAGGATTTTTAAGCCATGCACAGGAAGAGAGATATCTGATGTCAGAAAGAGGCCAATCGCACATTGCATCAGCAATTTTCAGAGCTTTCAGAGAATATAAGCAAATGCAGGATGCCATAGCACAACAACATCTCGAAAATATTAATGCCCGGGCCATTACTCATCAAGTCAATGATGCTAGTGAACCAACTGTAGTGCTAAATGAAGAATCATCCATCCATTTCAGAGTACAGTTTGCAACAACAACAGTAGAAAAGCCCCTGAACACCCCGGAATTTAAAGGTTTGCATGGAATTCGGTTTTATATTCACGATGGCAATTATAAATATACCGTTGGTAATGAAAAAACATTGGAAGATGCAGTTAAAATTCAAAAAGATCTTCATGAAATGGGATTCTCAGATGCTTTTGTGGTAGCTTTTAAAAATGATGAAAGAATTGCACCGGCAGAAGCTATCAGGTTATTAAACCAAAACATCCAAACACCCTGAGAATAATTTATTGAACCTGTTTAAACGGTTAACCATTATAAAAAAATCTACAAAATTTTCATCATTCAAATATCAGAAAATTGAAGATACCTAAAGAATTAAAAATTGGAGTGCTGGCAGTAGTTACAATACTTCTTGTAATTTGGGGTTTAAATTTCCTTAAAGGAAAAGATATACTATCCCGACAAATTGTTTTTTATGCCATATATGATGATGTTACCGGACTTATTGAGTCAAACCCGGTTTCTATAAATGGAGTAAGTATAGGACAGGTAAACAGAATTCGCTTTTTGCCCGATGGAAGTGGAAGAGTTTTGGTAGAGAATATTATTAATCAGGATGTACCCATCCCGGTTAATTCTGTTTCAAAACTTACAGGGGCAAGTCTTACCGGTTCAAGAGAAATTATTATTGAATTGGGAGATGCCGGTGATTATATTCAAAACGGAGATACACTTTCTGCCGCAACCCAAACATCTTTGCAAGACGAAGTAAGCGAGCTGGTTCTGCCCATAAAACAAAGAGCCGAAGATCTTTTTTCAGAAATAGATTCTATCTTAACTATTTTTCAGGCTGTTTTTAATGAGCAAACCAAGAACAATATTACACAAAGCTTTTCCAACCTTGAGGAAACACTGAATAACATAAAAAACACTACATCAATGCTTGATGAAACTATCGAGAGCGAGACAACAAGGATAGCAAGAATTATGGATAATGCTGAATCTATCAGTACAAATCTTAAAGACAACAACGAAACCCTGTCCAACATTCTGAATAATTTTTCTAACGTTTCAGACAGCCTGGCTGCCGCCAATATTAAACAAACGCTTCTGGAAGCTGAAGCAAGTATTGCCAGCCTCAACGAAATTATGGATAAAATAAACAAAGGTGAAGGATCAGCCGGACTCCTGATAAACGACGAAAATCTATACAAAAACCTTGAAAATTCTTCCAAACAATTAGAGCTTCTTCTCGAAGAAATACGCAAGAACCCTGGTAACTATATTAAACTATCTGTTTTTGGAAGATAATTTGGTAAAAAACACAACTCTTTTAAAACTTTTCACTTTTATGAAGAGCAAAGGATACATCGGTTTGCTTTCCTTCACATTGCTTTTTCTGTTTACTATTATTTCCTGCAGGGCCAATCAGCCCAACCAGGTAAATACTTTACAAGATGCTTTACAAATTTTTTCAGAAGACTCAGACCTGAAAAATGCATCCTGGGGGTTTTCTGCCTACAATATTTCAGATAATGTTCAGCTCGCTTCATATAACCCCAATCTGGCTTTAATTCCTGCTTCTACTCAGAAAATGGTTACTACAATAACCGCTTTGGCTATTTTGGGACCGTTTTATCAGTTTGAAACGCTCCTGCAATATGATGGTAAAGCAGAAAACGGCAGCCTAAATGGAAATCTTTACATTACCGGTACCGGCGACCCTACATTGGGTTCTGTTTTTATGCACGATAGTTTATCGATGGAAAAACTATTTGAAACCTGGCTCAATGCATTAAGGCAAAATGGAATAAACCAGATTCAAGGCTCACTGATATCAGATGCATCATGGTTCGACGACCATATTATCCCGCCGAAATGGACATGGGAAGATCTGGGAAACTACTATGGCGCCGGAGCTCATGCACTTACCATTCATGAAAATCTTTACAGTATTTTTTTTCAGCCGGGCAGAAAAATTGGCGATCCTGCCCGGGTAATTAATACAGAACCATATCTGCCAGGTGTTTCATTTATCAATGATGTTACAACCGGGCCAGTCAATTCTGGCGACAATGTTTATATTTTTGGAGCTCCTTACGGAAACGAAAGATGGTTAACCGGAACAGTACCCATGGGCAGGCCCGGTTTCGAAGTAAAAGGTTCAATTCCTGATCCGGGGTTTTTCCTGGCATCTTCTTTTTCGGAATTTCTTAAAAATAAAGGTGTTTCTGTAAAAGGAGATGCAACTACAAGCAGATATTTATCCCCCGGGAATGCTGAATTATCGCGTATTGTCCTTCACAAAACCCTTTCTCCTGCCTTAGAAGATATTGTTGAGCGAACCAACATGAAAAGTGTAAATACTTATGCCGAAAACCTGTTAAAAACACTCGGAAAATTAGAACAGAATGAAGGGAGTTTCGACGCAGGAGTTAAATGCATAATTGAATTTTGGGCCAATAAGGATGTTGATACGCAAGGAATGAAATTATATGATGGTAGTGGACTATCACCCTATAACAGGCTTACCCCGGAACAATTAACAGAAATGCTGGTATTTGCCGCTCAGAATGAAGTTATTTATAACAGTTTAATCAAAGGTTTACCGGTTGCCAATAAGTCGGGATCACTCGAAACTATGTTCGCTTCAACAAATTCAGCAGGAATTTTGATGGCCAAAAGTGGGTTCATTTCACATGTAAGATCTTATGCTGGCTATACCCAAACACGTAATGGTAAGTTAGTTGCATTTACGCTGATAGTAAATAATTATGAAGGTACGCCATTGCAAATGAGAAGAAAAATGGAAAAAGTTATGGATGCCATTTCACAGTTGCCTTAACAGAATTAAATATATCAACAATCTGTTTGTCTATATGTCGGGGTATAACAAATATGGCTTTCTTAATTCTCTGAACTTATCTAACCCACTTTGCCACGAATCTCTTATCTCATCTTCTGTCCACCCATCAATTATTTGATTTCGTAATTCAGATGTTCCGGCCAACCGGTCAAAGAAATTGTTAAAGAAGCTTTCTTTATCAGGGAAATTCTGATATGTAGTAATTAGATGACTCAAATCCAGACGTGACAACCTTTTTAACTCCTGAGGGTTTTCTGACCTAAGATCAATACCCTGGCATTTTTTTCCCAATTGGGGCGGATTGGGAGCAGCGGTGCGGCTTTCAGGAGTAAAAACAAAAGGATATTTATCTTTTGGCAGATCAGGATGCCCATAAACCTGGAAAGGAAAATCAGTACCACGGCCCAAACTGACTGCTGTACCCTCAAAAAAACACAGGTATGGATAATGAATGATACTTGTCATATCAGGAAGGTTTGGCGAAGGGGCTACCGGAAGCTCATACCATGAATCTCTTGTATAATTTTTCACAGGAATAATCTGCAGATCACATTTTAAATTATTACCAAGCCAGCCTTCTCCATTAACCATAAGAGCATATTCTGCAATGGTTAAACCGTGAACAACAGGAATCTGGTGCAAACCGACAAAAGAAGACTGATCAGGCTTCAATACCGGACCATCAACATAATGCCCGTTTGGATTGGGCCGGTCGAGTATCAACATTGGAATATTAAGCCGGGCTGCCTCTTCCATCATATAGGTCATAGTTGAAATATAAGTATAGAAACGCGCCCCAACGTCCTGAATATCAAATATTATAAGATCAATATCCTGAAGATCTTCTGCTGATGGTCGCCGGTTTGAACCATAAAGACTTATAACCTGAAGTCCCGTTTGCAGATCAATACCACTCTTTACATATTCGCCGGCAGCAGCAGAACCCCGAAATCCGTGCTCAGGACTAAACACCTTTTTTAAATGAAAGCCGGCAGATAATAGCGAATCTGCTAAATGTGCATTATCAATCAGCGAACTATGATTGCCTACAAGAGCAAGGTTCTTATCTTCAAGAAAAGGAAAGTATTTTTCGGTTTGCCATGCACCCGGAATACTATTTTGAAAAATCCCTTCAGAACTATCAATGGGTTTTGTTCCACAAGCCGAAAAACAAATAATCAACAACGAAAGTATTACTAAGAAATTAAGCCGCATAGCAGAGAGAATTTTATAGATATTCCTGATTTTTTTTTGGGGGTATCCATTCATATCTAAAAAGTTGATAGCCTTTTAGATAGTAACCGGGTACAAACAATGAAACCCGGCAAAAATAATTACCGGGTTATAGCATAAGAACCTGAAAAAGCCTTTCAGCTAACCAGTTCCTGGGGTTGTTCAGTAGAATGATTATCCCCGTATGCCGGGCATAATTCCTGTGATCTGCAACCTGTAAGGCTAAAGCCCAATACCATTAGGGCAAATACGGCGAATATTATTCTCTTACGCATAATTATGAAATTAGGATTATATATTCAGAATTGTAGAAATGCTTTTTAATATTGAAGCATTGCAAAATTAATAGAATTTTAAAAAGGAAGCTTCCGTGTTTAACGGAAAAATAAAACCGCAGCATATCAGTTAAAGAACAGAGATACTGCGGTATTTTTCAGTCGCCCAAAAAAAGTTTAATTTATGATAACCTGAAAAGGCTTACTTTTTTCGGGTTTAAGCACATGAAGTGCCCGGGAGTAATTCATAATATTTCTGACTACGTTTCTCGATGGTAATTCATTACTTTTCTTTTGCGACATAGTGTTGAGTAATTTACCAGCTGCATTCTCCAATTGTTTCTGGGAGATGTTTTCGTTATCAACCATTTCTGATAAAAGGTCGATCATCATAGTCAAATCATTTTCAAGGGTAAATGATTGTTTCATTAACATTAATTTAATTGAACCATAGTTTTCGGAAATATAACGCCATAAATTAGCTTTATATTATACACAAAACTTATTAATTCAAAAATATTATACCCTAACCCCTGAAATGACTGTTAAATTTGTATTTTTGCCTGATTAAGAAAGCTGTCAGAAATAATAAAAAACGATAAAATGAATGTACATGAGTATCAGGGCAAATCCCTGCTAAAGAAATACGGTGTTCCGGTTCCAGAAGGAAGTATGGTTGAAACCGTTACCGATGCACTTGAAAGTGCTAAAAATCTGAAGCATATAACCGGCAGTGATGTTAGCGCGGTAAAAGCTCAGATTCACGCCGGCGGACGTGGCAAAGGGGGCGGTGTAAAAATAGCCAGATCCCTTGAAGATGTTAAAACACATGCCGGAAATATTCTCGGGATGCAGCTTGTAACGCCACAAACAGGGCCTCAGGGCAAAAAAGTGCATAAAGTACTCATAGAACAGAACATTTATTACCCTGGACCATCTGAACCATCTGAAATATACATGAGTATTCTCCTCAACAGAGCCACTTCGCGGAATATGATTATGTATTCACCCAGGGGTGGAATGGATATTGAAAAAGTTGCCGAAGAAACTCCTGATGAAATTTATACCGAAGAAATTGATCCCAAAACCGGCGTATTACCTTTTCAGTGCAGAAGAATAGCTTTCAACCTGGGCTTGTCTGGTGATGCATTTAAAAACATGGTTAAGTTTGTACCGAAACTTTACAACGCTTATATCAAAAATGATTGCACTTTACTCGAAATAAACCCCCTTTTCAAGACTGCCGATGATAAGATCCTCGTGGCAGATACCAAGATGAGTATAGATGGAAACTCTTTGTTTAGACATCCCGAAATTATGGAAATGCGCGATTTGCTCGAAGAAGACCCCATGGAAGTAGAAGCAGGCAAATTTGACCTGAACTACGTAAAACTTGACGGGAATGTGGGCTGCATGGTAAACGGAGCAGGATTAGCCATGGCAACCATGGATATTATTAAACTCTCAGGTGGTGATCCGGCAAATTTCCTTGATGTAGGTGGTTCTGCCAATGCCAAAAGAGTAGAAGAAGCTTTCAGAATAATTCTCAAAGACCCCAACGTAAAAGCTATTCTGGTAAATATTTTTGGGGGTATTGTAAGATGCGACCGTGTTGCCCAGGGTATTGTTGATGCCTACAAAAACATAGGCGAAATAAACGTTCCTATTATTGTTAGATTGCAGGGAACCAATGCAGAAGAAGCGAAAATTATCATTGACGAATCAGGGCTGAAGGTTAAATCTGCTATTCTTTTAAAGGAGGCCGCCCAACTGGTTACAGAAGTATTGAAATAACCCGGCAACATTTATCTATCAATGATGTTTTAGAAATATCTCTTTCCTAATTTAATTCAAGGAAAGCAAAAATTACTTTTTCTCAATTTTTCAACCTTACTAAACAATGAAAACCACTGTTTTTAAAGAAAAACACGAAGCGATGGGAGCCAAAATGGTTCCTTTTGCAGGCTTTTATATGCCAGTGCAATTTGAAGGAGTTACTGCCGAACACCTTACCGTTCGCGAAAAACTAGGTGTTTTTGATGTATCTCATATGGGTGAAATTTGGGTAGAAGGACCCATGGCCTTTGATTTGGTGCAGAAAGTTAGTTCTAATGATATTGCTGTTTTAAATGAAGGCAAAGTTCAATACACATGCTTTCCAAATGATAAAGGTGGCATTGTTGACGATTTTCTTGTTTATCACTTTTCAAAAGAAAAATACCTCTTGGTGGTAAACGCTTCCAATATTGAAAAGGATTTCAACTGGCTTACAGAACAAAATAAAACCTTTGGAGCATCCCTTACCAATAAATCCGATGAAACAGGGCAATTGGCCATACAAGGTCCATTGGCCCTAAAAGCCATGCAAAAGCTCACAAGCGAACCCATAGAAGACATGCCCTTTTACACCTATAAAATACTGGAGTTTGCCGGCATCAAAGATGTGCTGCTTTCTACAACAGGATATACCGGGGCAGGCGGTTGTGAAATTTATTTCAACAATACTGATGGATTGAAAATCTACGAAGCGGTATTGGAAGCAGGCAATGAGTTTGACATTAAACCCATTGGGCTTGCTGCAAGAGATACCCTAAGGCTTGAAATGGGATATTGTCTTTATGGGAATGACATCAACGATGAAACTTCGCCACTTGAAGCAGCGCTGGGATGGATTACCAGATTTACCGACGGAAATAGTTTCGTAAACCGGGAAGCACTCGAAAAGCAAAAAAAAGACGGAGTAAAAAAGTTGCTCGTAGGTTTTGAATTGATTGAAAAAGGAATTGCCCGCCAACATTACCCTATCCTCAATTCAGACAGCCAGCAAATTGGTGAAGTTACGTCCGGTACTATGTCGCCATCTCTAAAAAAAGCTATTGGCATGGGATATGTTACCAAAGAGTTTTCAACGCCAGGGACCGAAATTTTTATTGAAATTCGTGGGAAAACTTTTAAGGCAATCATTGTTAAACGCCCTTTTTATAAATAAAATATGGAATAAACACCTGATAATCCAGATGTTTCTTTTGTTACTCCCATCAATATATCCAATTCATGTATAACGAAGCAGGAAAATATCCGGTAGAAGTTTGTTTCTCCCCCTTATCATGGCATCTGTATGAAAAAGACAATGCTGTAATCATCGTAACTGATATTTTCAGAGCAAGTACATCTATGGTTGCAGCTTTTGATAATAAAGTAAAATCTTTGATTCCGGTTGCCGAAATCTCAGAGAGTATTGACTACAAAGAAAAGGGATATATCGTTTCAGGCGAAAGGGAAGGAAAAACCCTTGATTGCGCAGAATTTGGAAATTCTCCGTTCAACTTTATGGAACCCCGCTTATCAGGCAAAACAGTAGTTATGAATACCACCAATGGTACCCAGGCACTGAAAATGGTCGGGCAGGGAAAAAACCTTGTAGGAATTGGAGCTTTTACCAACCGAGATGCAATCTGTAACTGGGCAATGCAACAAAAGAAACCCATTATAATTTTTTGTGCAGGGTGGAAAAACCGATTTTCTATGGAAGATACAATTTTTGCAGGAGCTGCTGTGGATTATATTATAGAGAATGGAAAAGACGAATTCCATACCACTTGTGATTCAGCCATTGCAAGTGCCGATATTTGGAAAGAGGCAAAAAAAAATCTGCGGAACTACATAGATAAGGCTGCCCACCGCCATAGACTTAAAAGAATGGGACTCGACGATATAATTGATTATTCAACCCAGATGAATATAAGCCAATGTATACCCGTGTTAAGGGATCATGAAATTATTGATGTGAAAAACAACACTCTTATATCTTTACACTAACTATTTTCGAATACAGTTAATATTTTATATGATTATCCGCAATCTTGCCAGTAAAAATTGTATTTGCGCTTTTTAACTCAACTTATTCTATTACCGTCCCGTCTTGGCGTTGTGCACATTTTATGCGTCAGTTAAAACTGACGGCAATTGAAAAGAGTACCTATTTGACAAAAGCAAACTTACTGGCAAGGTTGCGGATAAACATAATACTTTATTATAATTGAACAGAATCGGTTAATAACATGATAATTACAAAATTGATAAATTATTACTATTTTTATAATCATGCCCGGTTCTAAACATGTTGACAAACCTTTCGGTTGGCCGGTACAAAACGTAAATACATGTTTGGTAAATTTAAGTACAGTATTACTACATCCTTCTTTATCATCTTAATGATGATACCTAATATGGATGTTTTCTCCTTCGGTTTTGCAGCTCACAGAAAGATAAACCGTATGGCAATTTTCACCCTTCCGCCCGACATGGTTGGTTTTTTCAAACATCATATAGAATACGTTACGGAACGATCGATAGACCCTGATCGAAGAGCCCATGCTGTTGAAGGGGAAGCACAACGACATTATATTGATATTGACCATTTCGGCGATAATCCTTTTGCTGATGTTCCCAGAAAATGGACTGATGCCGTAGCAAAATTTTCTGAAGACACCTTGCAGGAATATGGTATTTTACCCTGGCATGTAAATATTATGATGTATCGGCTTACCGATGCTTTCCAGAGTGAAGATGTTGACAGAATTCTTTATACAGCCACCCATTTAGGTCATTATGTTGCAGATTTATGCACTCCCCTGCATACTACAAAATATTATAACGGAAAAACTCCCGAACAGAGAGGCATTCATGCACTTTGGGAAAGCAGACTTGTTGAATTGTATGCAGATTCATATAATTTTCTCGTTGGTCGGGCTGAATACATTGATTCGCCTGCTGACAGAGCCTGGGAGCTTATAGAACAAAGTCACCTTACCATTGATACCATATACTTTGTTTATGACAGTTTAATGGTTAATCTTCCACCAGACCTTTTATATGCCCATGAAATAAGAGGGCAAAGCAATGTTAGAACTTATTCACAAATATTTTCTCATGCCATGCATGAAGGAATGAAAGGCATGGTGGAAAGACAAATGCAAAGAGCGGTGAAAAATGTGGGTGATTATTGGTATACTGCGTGGGTAAATGCAGGACAGCCAGACCTTTACAAACTAGAGAAAAGAGCTTTAAGTCTGTCGCACAGAAGAAAACTGGAACGGGAAGAAAACGAATACAGCCAAATAAAAGAATACCAGGAAAGACCCGTGGTAAGATAATACTTCATGGTTTATCAGTAATCTTTATATAATGAAACCTAATATTGAAAAAAGCTGGTTTAATTTAAGTAAAAATAAACGCTTTTTTGCCTGCAATGCTTCAAAAATCGCGTTGATTTTTTTAGTTGCTTTTTTTCTGATTACAAGTTGCCAAAACAATAAAAATCAATTAGAAATGGAAGAATTTATATACCAGACAGAGCAGTTTGCTGATACCCGAATACTCCGATACAAAATACCGGGATTTGACCAACTGGAATTGAAAGATAAAATCCTGATATATTATCTGCATGAAGCAGCATTGTCGGGCAGGGATATAATATGGGATCAAAATTATGCATATAACCTTACTGTTCGAAAAACTCTTGAAGAGATCCTTTTACATTATAATGGAAATAAAGATAACGACCAGTATAATAAGTTTCTTACCTATGCCAAAAGAGTTTTTGTTTCAAATGGTATTCATCATCACTATTCAACAGAAAAAATCATTCCGGGCTTTTCAAAAGATTATTTTATTGAACTGATTAATAATTCGCCAGATGCTAATTTTCCATTAAGAGGAACTGAGGAGATCAATGATTTTATCAAATTTATGATCACCATACTATTTGATCCGCAAACAGCTGAAAAAAGGGTCAATCTTTCTGCAGATTCAGATCTGGCAAAGGAATCTGCCAATAACTTTTATAAGAATGTTAGCCAGGAAGAGGTAATTGCTTTTTACGACTCAATACGTAAGCCAGACGATGATTATCCAATATCATACGGATTAAACTCTCAATTGGAAAAGAGTAACAATATCATTAAAGAAAATGTATGGAGTGCAATAGGAATGTATGGCCCTGCAATACAGGAAATTTTAAATTGGCTCAAAAAAGCTCTTTCTGTGGCAAATAGCGAACTGCAGCGCGAAATTATTTCAAAGCTCATAGCCTTTTATGAAACAGGAGATTTACGTTTATTTGACGAATATAATATTTTGTGGGTTCAGGATACAATATCAAACGTAGATTTTACGAATGGTTTTATTGAAGTTTATGGTGACCCTTTTGGCCTAAAAGGTTCCTACCAGTCTATGGTTTCCATTACTGATAATGAATCAATAGAGCGGGTAAGAAAAATTTCTGCAAAAGCATCTTACTTTGAAAAAAATATGCCTTTTAATCCTGATTATAAAAAGGAGGCTGTTACAGGTATATCGGCAAGGGCAATTCATGTCGCAGCTCTTGCAGGTGATAATAGTCCAACTCCTCCACTTGGAGTAAATTTACCCAATTCAGACTGGATCAGAAAAGACCATGGGTCTAAATCTGTTACCATAACCAATATAGCACTGGCACATCATCAGGCTAATTTACAGAGCAGTATTGCCGAAGAATTTGCCTGCAATAAAGAAACCCTGCAGTGGATAAAAGACTACGGATTTATTTCCAATAATCTTCATACTGATCTTCACGAAATTATAGGCCATGGTTCAGGCCAGTTAAAACCTGGTGTTGATGACATGGCTGTAACCCTTAAAAATTATGCATCCGTTATAGAAGAAACTCGTGCGGATCTAATTGCTTTATACTTTATCATGGACTCCACAATTATGGAAATGGGGTTGTTACCTAACCTGTCGGCGGCAAAAACACAGTACAATCAATACATCAATAATGGATTGATGCTGCAGTTACAAAGAATTGAACCTGGTAAAAACATCGAACAAACCCACATGCGAAACCGACAATTAATTGCGGCAAAAGTTTTTGAAATGGGGAAAGATGAAAATATCATTGAAAAAAAAGCTGTTGATGGTAAAACCTGTTTTGTAATTCACAATTATGCCAGACTGCGGGAACTCTTTGGTGAATTACTAATGGAAGTGCAAAGAATAAAATCAGAAGGAGATTACAATACAGCTAAAAATCTTGTAGAGAATTATGGAATTGAAGTTGACCAGGAGCTTTTGGCGGAAGTGCACCAAAGGTTTAAAAAACTCGGAGTGCCCCCTTTTTCAGCGTTTATCAATCCTGTTTTTATTCCGGTGGTACTAAACGATCGCATTGTTGATGTTAAAGTAGAGTATCCTGATGATTTTCTTGAGCAGATGCTATACTATGCAAAAAGATACAGCTTTTTACCTCAGATAAACTGATTAAGACAATTGCTTGTTGATATTCCGGAGCCACAGGATCATTTAAGCTTTTGGTAATTCAGAGCAAATAAAAATATCAGGAAAAAAATCAGAAGAATATTGGGAATCAATATCCACCAGCCTATTCCAAGTTTCAGAAGGGGTAAAATTATATTAATGAAAAGTGGAATAGAAAAAAGCCAAACACCCGACCTTTTCATTTTCCAGATATGAACTATACCCAGAAAAGAAACAATTGAAAAAATGAGCATAACAATTTGCCATCTTAAACCCAGAAAACTGCTTAAACCATCGGTAAAAAAAGCAAAAAATCCATTAGTTTTAAACCATCCCAATTCAGGAGATAAAATTATTGCTGTTAAACCGGTTATAACAGACATTCCTACATGAAGGAAAGCAATAACACATAAAACAGTGATAAAAACCGGACGAACTTTTTCTTTGGTTACATCATTTTCCATGGCTATTATTTATCAGTTTAAATTATATTTATCGCATGCAAATTAGTTGAAAAATATTAAAGAACAAAATTTATTTCTTTAATCATCATCAACCCATATAAGAGATACGTTTCGATGGTTTTTAATCAGTTTTTCACTGATAATTTACCATCCTCGTCAGTTTCTATTTTATAAGCATCAATATTTTCATTTTGAAGAAATTGCAAAACCTTTTCAATTTCCAGATACATTATAGTGTCGTCACTTATAAAATCTACTTTCTGTCTGAAATTTGCTAATAGCTTTTCGAGAATGGGTGATGTTTTAAAGGGTCTTCTGAATTCAACAGCCTGGGTAGCATTAAGTAATTCAATGGCAAGTAATTTTTCTAAATTTTGCATTACCTTAAGAGCTTTTACTGCGCCGTTTGCGCCCATGCTCACATGGTCTTCCTGTCCTTGCGAAGATTCAATCGAATCTATTGATGCTGGTGTACAATATTGCTTATTTTGACTTACAATTGATGCGGCCGTATATTGAGGAATCATAAAGCCCGAATTTAGTCCGGGGTTGGCAATTAGGAATGATGGCAATTTTCTCTCGCCAGATATTAGTCTGTAAACTCTTCGTTCAGAAATATTTCCCAACTCAGCTAATGCGATAGCCAAAAAATCAAGCGATAAGGCAAGAGGTTGTCCATGAAAATTACCGGCAGAAATAATTCTGTCCAGTTTAGGAAAAATAGTGGGATTATCTGTTACGGCATTTACTTCATTTTCAAAAACACTGGCTATATAGTTTATTGCATCTTTACTGGCACCATGAACTTGTGGAATACAACGAAACGAATAAGGATCCTGTACATGTGTCTTATTACGGTTTATAAGTTCACTGCCTGATAATATTTGACAGATGTTTTCGGCTGTTTGAATTTGACCTGAATGATGCCGCACACGGTGAACTTCATCAAAAAAGGGTTCAATGCGGCCATCAAATGCATCAAGTGACAAAGCCCCGATAAGATCAGCCCACTGGGTTAATTCAAAGGTACGAAGCAAAATAAAAACTCCATAAGCTCCCATAAACTGGGTGCCATTTAACAATGCCAACCCTTCTTTTGAAACCAGTTCAAGGGGTTCCCATCCCAATTCTTTATAAGCATCTGCCGCAGCAACAACTTTCCCATCCAGTAAAACTTCTCCCAGTCCCAGCAATGGTAAACTCATATGTGCCAAAGGAGCTAAATCGCCAGACGCACCCAAAGAACCCTGGCTGTATACCACTGGTAACAAATCATTGTTGAAAAAATCAATCAGTCTCTCAACAGTAGCCAGTTGTATGCCCGAATGTCCATATGAAAGAGATTGAATTTTCAGAAAAAGCATGATTTTCACAATTTCATCAGGGACTCTCTCCCCGACTCCACAGGCATGTGACATAACAAGATTCTTTTGTAATTGCCCCAGATCGGCAGATGAGATACTATGATTGCATAAAGACCCAAAACCAGTTGTTACTCCGTAAATAGGCTCAGTTTGGGATGAAATCTTCTGATCAAGATACTCACGACACTGAACAATCGAATGCCTGCTTTCTGATGATAAAGCAAGTTTGGTTTTTTGCGTGAAGATCTTTTTCAAATCTTCAAAAGTAATGCGTTGTGTTTTGATAATGTGTTGATACATGCGTAGAGCAAATTACTGTTTTTTGTATTGCTTTAAATACTCAATTATTTCATCAGCAGACATTAAATTTTGCTCTCCGGTTTTCATATTTTTCAAAGCCAATTTACCAGAGGCAATTTCATCAGTACCTATAATCAAAACAAAAGGAATTTTATTTTTATCAGCATACTGAATTTGCTTTTTCATTTTGGCTAAATCCGGATATAATTCTGATTTAATACCGTTTGCTCTAAATTCCGATAAAACTTTTTGTGCGTACTTATGCTCTTCATTTCCAAAAGTTACAAGCAATACCTCGCTGAAGGTAAGAATATTTCGGGGAAATAAATTCAGTTCCAGCATCACATCATAAATACGGTCAGCTCCAAAGGAAATTCCAACCCCTGACAGTCCAGGCAGCCCAAAAATACCCGTAAGATCATCATATCGCCCACCCCCACATATGCTTCCCATTTTTGCATCGTTTGCTTTAACTTCTATAATGGCACCCGTGTAATAATTTAAGCCGCGAGCAAGAGTGAGATCCAGTTCAACATTGGATTTCAACGGGTTAATATCCAGAATGCTGAAAATCTCTTCTATTTCGGCAATGCCCTTTTTCCCCAACTCCGATGTATTTAAAACCGCCTTCAGTTGCATTATCTTTTCCTGGTGGTTACCTTTCAATTGCAAAACAGGTTGCAGAGCGCTAATGGCGTTTATATTCAGTCCTCTTTCCATCAGCTCTTCATTAACCTTTTCTAATCCTATCTTATCCAGCTTGTCAATTGCCGTGGTGATATCAATGATCTTATCAGGAAAGCCAATATAATCTGCTACTCCAGCCAAAATTTTACGGTTATTGATTTTAATGGTGATACTTAAACCAAGGTGAGTAAAAACAGTGTCGATTATTTGTAATAATTCAACTTCATTGAATAAGGCATCACTTCCAATCACATCAGCATCACACTGAAAAAACTCACGATACCTGCCCTTTTGTGGCCGGTCGGCACGCCAAACGGGTTGAATCTGGAATCGTTTAAACGGAAAAGTAATTTCATTCTGATGCTGAACAACATAACGGGCAAAAGGTACGGTTAAGTCGTAGCGTAATGCTTTCTCTGATATTTGATTGCTTACTCTCAAAGAATCCTTTTCCCCTAAAAGATTATCATCAGCTTTAGATAAATAATCTCCCGAATTAAGAATTTTGAAAATCAACCGGTCACCTTCCTCGCCATACTTTCCCATCAGGGTAGAAAGATTTTCCATGGCAGGTGTTTCAATAGGCTTAAAACCGTATAGTTCAAATACTCCTTGTATACTGTTAAAAATATAATTTCTGCGGGCTATTTCTTCAGGCTGAAAATCCCTTGTTCCTTTGGGGATAGAAGGTTTTTGTTTCGACATAAAAATATGAAATTTCAATTTTTGAAGTCACAAAAGTACATCGAATTTTAGGAAAAGACTTTACCTAATCAATTAAAATTGAAAGTTTATGTTGATTTGCTTTCCATGCAGAATACCTCATCACAATTTAAATCAAAAAAGCCAAAATTTAAAATCTTCCCTTTATTAAGAGCTGAAAAAAGCGTAAATTTGTACTTCTTTTTCATGAAAAATATGCATAATAATTTGAATTTCAAATAATTACAATACTTTTTATTACATATAGATATTATATTTTTAAGAAAAAAGATCATAGAATTAGATTTTTTAAACTATTAATTTATTATTGACGGACCAAATTAGATTAACAATGGAAAAAAACAAGAAGGTTTATTTTTTTGGAGGCAAAAAAGCCGACGGAGACACCACCATGCGCAACCTGCTGGGTGGAAAAGGTGCTAACCTTGCAGAAATGGTAAATATTGGTGTACCGGTTCCTCCGGGCATAACTATTACTACCGAAGTATGTACACTTTACAATGAAGTTGGACGAGAGGGAACAATTGAAGCGATAAAAGCTGAGGTAACCGAAAATATTGCAAAGGTTGAAAAAGAGATGAATGCCGGCTTCGGTGACAAGGAAAACCCCCTGTTGCTTTCTGTTCGTTCAGGAGCCCGTGCTTCAATGCCCGGTATGATGGATACAGTGCTTAACCTGGGTTTAAATGTTGAAACCCTCGAAGGGCTCATCAAAAAATCTGGCAATGAACGCTTTGTATGGGACTCTTACCGTCGCTTTGTTCAAATGTACGGTGATGTTGTAATGGGAATGAAACCCGAGAGTAAGGATGACGAAGATCCATTTGATGAAATCATGGAACACCTTAAAGAAGAAAAAGGTGCTGTTACAGATCAGGATCTTTCTACCGATGATTTGAAAGAACTGGTGGTTCGCTTTAAGAAGGCCGTTAAAGAACAAACCGGACAAGATTTCCCTGAAGATCCATGGGAGCAACTCTGGGGATCAGTATTAGCTGTATTTGAATCATGGAACAACCCTCGTGCTACCTACTACCGGAAAATGCATAATATACCCGCCGAATGGGGTACTGCTGTAAACGTGCAGGCCATGGTATATGGTAACATGGGTGAAACATCTGCCACAGGTGTTGCCTTTAGCCGCGATGCTGCCACAGGCGAAAATCTTTTCAATGGTGAATACCTTGTTAATGCACAGGGTGAAGACGTAGTTGCCGGTATTCGTACACCACGCCAGATTACCAAAGAAGGTTCATTGCGTTGGGCTAAATTACAGGGTATCAGCGAAGAAGAGCGTAAAAATAATTATCCTTCATTGGAAGAATTATTTCCCGAATTATACAAAGAACTTCATGACAACCAGAAAAAACTCGAAAACCATTACCGCGATATGCAGGATATCGAGTTTACTATTCAGGAAGGTCGTTTCTGGATGCTTCAAACCCGCTCTGGTAAGCGTACCGGTGCTGCTATGGTGAAAATTGCCATGGATATGCTCCGTGAAGGAATGCTTACCGAAGAAGAAGCTTTGATCAGGGTAGAAGCTCCCAAACTGGATGAACTTCTCCACCCTGTTTTTGATGCTGAAGAAGAAGCCAAAGCGAAAAAAATTGCCAAAGGACTTCCTGCATCTCCAGGCGCTGCTACCGGTCAGATCGTATTTTTTGCTGATGAAGCTGCTGAATGGGCTGCACAAGGAAAAAAAGTTGTACTGGTGCGCGTAGAAACTTCTCCTGAAGACCTTAGCGGTATGGATGCTGCCGAAGGTATTCTTACTGCCCGTGGTGGTATGACATCGCATGCTGCTGTTGTGGCCCGTGGTATGGGCAAATGCTGTATTTCTGGTGCAGGTGCTATCAAGGTTAGCTATAAAGACCGCACAATGACCATTGACGGCAAAGTATTTAAAGAAGGTGATTTTATCTCTCTTAATGGCACTACAGGTGTTGTTTATGCTGATAAAATTGTTACTGTTGATCCTGAAGTGAGTGGTGACTTTGCATCCTTGATGGAATTAGCCGAAAAACATACCCGCATGAGTGTTCGAACCAATGCAGATACTCCCAAAGATTCAAGGGTAGCCCGTGAATTTGGTGCAAAAGGTATCGGCCTTTGCCGCACAGAGCACATGTTCTTTGAAGGTGCACGTATCAAAGCCATGCGCGAAATGATTCTCGCCAATGATGAAACTGGTCGTCGCAAAGCATTGGAAAAACTTTTGCCTATTCAACGCGAAGACTTTGAAGGTATCTTCGAAGCTATGCACGATCTGCCTGTTACAGTTCGTTTGCTCGACCCACCTTTGCACGAATTCCTGCCCCATGAGCCCGAAAATCAGGCTGAAATGGCAAAAGAAATGGGAATCTCTGCCGCCGATGTAAAAGCCAAAGTTGACGCATTACACGAAGTAAACCCCATGTTGGGACACCGTGGTTGCCGTTTGGGAAATACCTACCCTGAAGTAACTGAAATGCAGGCTCGTGCTATTATTGAAGCTGCTTTGAACCTGAAGAAAAAGGGTATCAAAGCCATTCCTGAAATCATGATTCCTCTTACAGGAACTTATGCTGAAATGAAAATGCAGGAAACGATTGTTCGTGATACCATTGCTAAAGTGTTCGAGGAGTTTGGCGACACCATTGATCACCTGGTAGGCACAATGATTGAAATTCCAAGAGCTACCCTGGTAGCCGATAAAATTGCTGAAAGTGCTGAATTCTTCTCTTTTGGTACCAATGACCTTACCCAAATGACCTTTGGATATTCACGTGACGATATTGGTTCTTTCTTGCCCATTTATCTCGAAAAAGGACTTTTGAAGCACGACCCATTTCAGGTGCTTGATCAGGAAGGTGTTGGCCAATTAGTTAAATTAGGCATCGAAAGAGGCCGATCTACCCGTCCGAAACTGAAAATCGGTATTTGTGGCGAGCATGGTGGAGAACCCAGCTCAGTTGAATTCTGTCACACGGTAGGCATGGACTATGTAAGTTGCTCACCTTTCCGTGTTCCGATTGCACGCCTTGCTGCTGCACAAGCTGTTGCCCGTGAAAAACAAGCTGCAAAAGGTGCTCAGGCTACCTTTACCACAGCGTAATATTAGCTGAAGTAACTATATCAAAAAAAAGAGCGCTCAGTTACGAGTGCTCTTTTTTATTTGAATGCAAGCATCTATATAAGGCTTAATGATCAAAAGAAATCGAAGAGATCTTCAAGCTCCACTTCGCCGCATTCAGTATGCTTTAGTGCTTCTCTAATGAGTTTCTCAAACTCAGGATCATTTTCACTCAAATTATGCCTGGCTTCCATTTCCTTAGACATCTCAGCAAACATGGCCATTTTCTGAGTAAACTCAGTAAGTCCGTGAATATCTCCTTCATCAAGATTCATAGCCATAATTCTTAATTCGCAGGCTACTTCAGCAAGCTTCTCAGCATCCTTTTCCATCTGGTTGCTACCACAACCTACCAATAAAAATATGCCGAATAAAATAAAACCTGCACTTCGCATCAAATTCTTCATCTCCTTAAGTTTTAATATTTTCTTTTCAATAAGATGCCTCCATCACAAATAATTGATGGTATAGTCAACAATAGTAATTTACTTACTGCATATAGTTTTTGTCATTGCCTGTGTATTTATGTCCGCTTTAGGTCAATCGGTGTGAAAAGTAAAATCATTAATAAACAAAATTAGTTAATTTTTTCATAATCTTAACATTTTAACTAAAATTTACCAACATTTTTTAACATTCACATAGGTGTTACGATTATATTTTATGGATGTTTTCATATTCAACCCATTCCTTCCCAGCAAACCCAACATCAACATGCAGTAAAGTAAAATAATATATTCCTTATCTTTGTCACAAATATGAACCTCATGAATGACTTTCGCGAAAAATACATCAATACTTTTTCCAACTATGGGTTTAAGTGGTTTTTCGGGGAAGAGCCCAAAAAAGTTTTTTACGACAAACTTACATTTATTTTTCTGGTAATGCCCCGGTTTAACCTAAGCATTAATAAGCTGGGTATGTCAGTTGATGAAATTGGATGCAATGGCAATGCAAAATAATGATGTATCTACTGAAAAAGCATTCCGCGTTCTTTTCGACACGCATTATGCATCATTGTGCCGTTTTGCTGCCGGATATGTAAATGATTATAGTGCAGCAGAAGAAATTGTACAACAGGTGTTTATCAACATATGGGATCATCGCCAAAACATAGAACAGGAAAAATCGATAAAAAGCTACCTTTTCACTTCTGTAAAAAACAGATGTCTGAATCATATTCGCGATACAAAAAAATTCCGGAGCTACTATCTTGATGTAGAAGCGGAAATGGAAATTCCTGTTTATGATAACGACAAAATTTCAGAATCCGACTTAGAAAAACAAATTGCTGAGGCATTGGATAAGCTACCCGAAAAGTGCCGGGAAGTTTTTGAATTATGCCGGTTTGAAGAATTATCTTATAAAAGAACAGCCGAAAAACTGGACATTTCAGTAAAAACTGTAGAAGCACAAATGTCGAAAGCCCTGAAAATATTAAGGGTTGAACTTAAACATCTGTGGTTACTTTTTATTATTTGGTATGTATCAGGCATTCAATAAAATAACATAAGTAAAACAAGTGATAAAACATAAAAAAAATAAAACCGGAGTAAGGGTAAATACCAAATCAGGTGTATAATCAAAAGAATATGACTGAAAAGCATCAACATATCGACTTTGAAGCCCTCGCAGCTAAGTACCTTACAGGAGAAATTTCTCCTGATGAAATACAATTGCTCGAAGATTGGGTAAAGGAAGACGCCCAAAAGCGCCAGCTCTTTCACGAAATTAAGCAAAGTTGGATGCTACTGGGAACCGCCGGTAAATCTTTTGAAAACAATGAAATGGCCTGGCAGAAAATTCAGGCTGGAATCAATCCAAAAAATTCGAAAAAAGAGCCTAAAATAATCCAATGGCCAGCACTAATGCTAAGAATTGCTGCCGGAATAATTCTGCTTGCTATAGGGGCATGGTCTTTATATTTCTTGCAAAGCACCCACACCCAGCAGATAACCGCTGAAAATAATCCTGTTCAGGTGGAATTAAAAGATGGATCGGTGGTACATGTAAATACCAGTTCTCAAATTTCTTACCCTGCCCGGTTTAAAAAAGATGAGCGGCGCGTATTACTTGAAGGGGAAGCTTTTTTTGATGTTGCCAAAAATCCTGAAAAACCATTTATTGTTGAAACAGAAGAATTTAAGGTTACCGTTTTGGGTACTTCGTTTAACATAAGGGCGTTAAAAAATGAAGATACAGCAGAAGTTTCGGTAATTTCCGGTAGTGTTGACGTAACAACTACCAGCGGACAGACTGTGCTCCTTTCTGCCGGGGGAAAAGCCATTTACAACAAATCTCAAAACACACTTTCAGGGGTCAGTAATAGTGATCCCAATATTATTTCATGGAAAACGCAAAAGCTTGTATTTAACCAAACTCCGTTGGATGTAGTATTCAAAACAGTGGGTAATACTTATAATGTATCGTTTCAACTCCAAAACCCGGAATTGGCCCATTGCCTGCTTACAGCCACCTTCGACCAAAGATCTGCCGAAGACGTGTTGACCATCATAAAAGAAACATTTAATTTGCGATATATACGTTCCGGTGAAATAATAACAGTTGCAGGAGACGGCTGTCAATAGGTTGTAAGTTTTACCACATCTGATATCTATGCAGAAAAATATTCTATTTTTATTTCTCTTTCTCCTGGTTCTGGTTGGAAAATCTCAAAACAACCTGTTAGACAAAAAGTTAAGCGTAGAACTTTCGGATGCTACAATTCAGGAAATATTGGAAAATATTACCAGGGAAACAGGCATCTACTTTTCTTACAACAGCAGAAATATTTCGTCACCCAAAACATTAACAATCAATATTGTTGATCAAACTATTGATGTTGTTCTCAAAAGACTTGCAGATGAATTTAACATAGAATACCGCGTTGTCAGAGAGCAGATTGTGATAAAAAAAATCCCCCCTTCGTCGCAAACTCCCCACTATACCATTAGCGGTGTAATCTATGACAAAACCACCGGAGAATCACTTCCGGGAGCAACTATCCTTATCAAAGACTTAAACAAGGGAGCTTTTAGTAATTCTTACGGATTTTTTTCTTTAAGTCTGCCACAGGACACTTACACTCTTTCTTTCTCCTTTATAGGCTACAATACCGATAGTTTGGTTTTGGAACTTAACACCAATCAGCAGATTAATCCCGAACTCGAACCCAACTTCCAAACCCTTGGAGAAGTTATCGTTATGGTAACAGAAAACCCCGAGCATATAAACAAAAGTCAAACAGGGAAACTTACCATAAATCCGCGTCAATTTGAACAAATGCCCCAGTTTGCGGGTGAAATCGGGTTGATAAAAAGCCTGCAGTCACTGCCGGGGTTTCAAACGCACAGCGATGGTTCGTCGTTCTTCTTTGCCCGCGGCGGAAACAAAGATCAGAATCTGATTCTTATTGATGAAGCCCCGGTTTTTAATCCCGCCCATTTATTTGGTTTCTACTCAGTTATTATTCCGGAAGTTGCCAAAGAAATAAATATCTACAAGGCAGATATGCCCATTGAAAAAGCAGGCAGGTTATCCAGTGTAATCGATATCCAAACCCGCGAAGGGAATATAAAAAGCTATTCAGCAGAAGGGCTATTAAACCCATTAATGTATCGTTTTTCTGTTGAAGGCCCCATCGCAAAAAACAAAGCTTCAATATTTGCATCCTTCAGAAGATCTAACCTGGAGTGGATCTATCATCGGTTTTCACCCAACAGCGATTTCTTTATCAGGGATATAAATTTTAAAGTAAACTGGCAGATCAATAACAAAAATCGTGTTTACTTTTCTGCATTTAACGGGACTGACAATTATACTACCCCCCAGGGAAACGGACAAATTGTGGGTATTGGATGGAGTAACTTAACATCAACCTTTCGCTGGAACAGGATTTACAACAACAAATTGTTTTCGAACCTTACTTTTTTTGCCAGCGAGTACAAATACAAATTACTTATTGGCGGGCCTTCCTGGCAATCAGGCATCAGAAATGTTGGCCTAAAATACGATTTCACCTACTACCCTGATCCGGATATTACATGGCGCATGGGGTTTTCTCAAATGGCCTATGGCTTTAATCCGGGTAACCTTACCGATTATAATGAAGAATTAGATCCGTTGATACCCAGAGTTTATGCGGGGGATGCCAGCGAAACAGCACTTTATGTAAGTCGCGAGAAGCGAATAACAGAAAAATGGGCCTGGAATGCCGCTCTTAGAACACCCCTTTGGATCAACAAAGGCCCGGCAAGGGTTTACCCGTTAGACAATACGTATGCTGTAACCGATACAATTGATTATAGCAGCAAAGAAACCATCGCTTCTTACCTGAACCTGGATTTTCGGTTAAGTGCCCGGTATAGAATCAATACCAACTCATCGCTAAGGCTAAGCATGGGTTTGTACCACCAAAATCTGCATCTAATTTCCAATACCATTAGTCCGTTTTCTTCTTTCGAAATTTGGATGCCCAGCAACTATAACATAAAGCCGCAGAAGGCATTGCAGATCAGTGCCGGATATACACGTTTTTTCCCGCAATCAGGTTTAGAATGGGTTAGCGATGCATATATAAAAAATATGACCAACCAGATTGAATATGCCGACCATGCACCACTCCTGCTCAACCCACTCATAGAAAGCCAATTACGTTTCGGAACTACACACTCTTATGGGTTAGAGTTTATGCTTAAACGTACCACCGGCATTTTATCAGGTTGGATAGCCTATACGTGGTCTGGAGTTGCAAACCGTTTTCCCGAAATAAACGAAAACAGGAGTTACCCTTCTTTTTACGACAGGCCTCATGAGTTTAGTTTATTCCTTACCTGGAGAATTTCGCCCAAAACCAACATATCAACTAACTGGATATACCACAGCGGATCGGCCATAACCACCCCGGTAGGATTCTATTCCTTTAACAACAGCACCGTTCCGGTTTACGACAAAAAAAACAACGACCGTTTGCCCAATTACCATCGCATGGACATTTCCTTTGAATGGTTTTTTGGAAAACCTTCCAATCGCTACCAACACAGCCTAAACCTAGGCATTTACAATTTGTATAATAAGCAAAACCCCATATCTCTCAATTTTAATAAAACCGAATCAACCCCGGGTAATTATAATGTTCAGGAAAATCTGGTTAACAATCAAAATTTGATTACCACGCAGAAGTATCTTAGCAGCATAATGCCATCATTGAGCTATAAATTTAAAATTCAATAGTATGGCCCTGATTTCTTTTAAACATATATTGCAGGTTCCGGTTCTGTCAGGCTTTAAACACCAATCAATAATATTAGTAATTTTGATACTATTGTTTGGTTGTGAAAAACCAATAGATTGGCCAATTGATTACACACAGGAAGAAACCATCGTAGTGAATGCCATCCTCACCAACGAATTCACTACACAAAAGATTTATCTTTCTTACCCGCTCGATTCGCTCAATGCCCACCCCGAAGCTGTTACCGATGCCACAGTTTGGATAAGAACCAACCAGATCATCATGCCCTTTACACACTCTGATACAGTTGCAGGGCTATACACCAGTGTTTTGCCGGCTGCCACTACCGTTGATCGAACCTATGAATTGGTTATTGTATGGAACGAAAAAGAATTCCGCGCCCACACCTATATGCAACCCATATTCCCGGCATCACAGCCTTCCTTTGTTTTCAATGTATCGAATGAAAAATATACCATAAACTGGAATAACGACGCTTACAGCCCATTTGAACAGGCCATGTATGAAGCACTTATAAGTTGGGAGCACCTGCCTGGTTATGATCATCCGGATTCTTTAAACAGGGCTCATTTGATGCATTATACGTTTAATACCATTGATGTCAGTAACCAGATATTTCCTCAGGATAAGGAAAGAGCATTTTTCCCTGCCGGCTCCATAGCCTACCTTACAAAATATTCGCTTACCCCTGAGTATGCCACCTACCTTCGTGGACTGGTAGCAGAAACCCAGTGGCAGGGAAGCTTGTTTGAAACATCAAGAGGCAATCCCCCCGGTAATATTGACGGCGCCCTTGGCTTTTTTGCTGCCTGCGCAGTGCTGAGAGACACAGTGGTTGTTGGGAATTAAACGAATTATGCAGGTCGATAAATCGATAGTGCTTGACTCCAATAATTCCTTCATCCGCTGGTTAAAGCCAACGGCAATGGATAACAGCACTGCGCCTTTCCATTGCCACCAGATCTGACTTCCGTTATCGTTTGAAATCAATATTCTAAAAAAAACTTAGTTCAACGTAAGGGTACATTCATTTTTCTGTGTATTACAACCGAAATACAATTTTTAACCTCTAAAATTTAAGAAAAATGAAAAATGAAATCGTAAAATTCGGCACAACCAACAAAGCAAACTTTAGTGTAACCGCGACCGTAAGAAAAAGTATCTGGGTGGTAATGGTAATGATTCTGGCAATTAGTTTCCAGTCATGTGAACAGGATGATTTGGATCCTATGAACGAACCAGAAAGTATACTTCCACAAAGCTTCAGGGTAGAAATTCCTTCTTCTATCAGTTCTGACATGAGTGTAAAAAGTGGCCAGGTTGACACCCTGCGTGGCAACGACATTTATGAACACCTTCGAAACTTCATACATATTGGCGAATTTGGTGCAGAACTTACCGAAGATGTTATTAAAATGATAGCACGGAACAATCTCAGTCGTCCGCTGGAACTAACCTATATCAGCGATGATGACAATAGAACAAAACATTTAACAATTGTTGAAAACCCTTCATTTGAAAGTGATACCTGGCAATTTGGACTAACGGTTACGGATATTGACGCTGCATCAAAAACCGGAAATAACGGTATTGCCCTGCAGGTTTTCTGGAACAACAGTCCGGTAAAGGGAGTAGCATTGATCAATCCTTATAACATTGACAGAAATACGGAAGAAGAGTACATTTTTACCCATTTCAGAATCGACTACAGCGAAGCCGGTGAAGCAGGTTACGAAAAACACATGATTGTGGCCATTACCGGATTTCCACTTCCCAGCCCACTGGTAGCACCTTATGCCTTAAGTAAAATGAAAATGTTTGCTGGGAAAAACAATGATGTGATAAGCATATATGGAAATTCTGAGCATCCTAATGCCAAATTCTTTACCAATGAAACCGGTTTCAACTGGGCCTTCGTAGCAGCAGCATCAGAAAGCAACAATGTTTCTGTGGCAGAAGTAGGACTTCCTCCTATGAGCCTGGATGCCACTGACCGCAATACTTTGCTAAATATGTATTCTGTCCGTAATGTATTCAGCAACCAGATTACAAATGTTTGGCCGGGCATTGATCAGGAAATACTGGATGCCTACCTCTATCACACATCAGCCCCTGCCTATTTCAATGCACAGGGTTTTGTTCAGGGTGGAGAAGCTCCTTCTGGTTTATACTCTGAACTGGAAAATATCATAACTGACCTTGCACCATACAATCCTTCTCATATCATGAATTTTGAAATCTCATTTTCGACAGATAATGGTAAGGCAAACTAAATTCTAAGGCTAAAAAGTAAAGATATCCAGGTAAAATCGCCTGGGTATCTTTACTTTAATTTCAAATATTTAATGAACTAACTTTGTAAAAATAAAAATCATTAATTATCAATCATTTGAATTTTAACATAATAGTTCTATTAATAACCACAAAAACTAACATCATGAAAAACATATCAGGAATAACCCGGATTTTATTATCGCTTATTGTCCTTTTATTAGTAGTTACCACATCCTGCCAAAAGGAAGAAACAGAAAAGGCACCGGTACTGCCACCGGAATCATCTTTTGTTATGGACTTCAGCGATTTTATGAATACCAAAACAGTATCCACCCAAAATACCCAAATAAACAGAACACTGGCAGTGGCACATGTCGCAGTATGGAATACTGTAATTTTCGTAAACCTTGCTGTGCCGGTAGCTACTTTTACAGAAGCCTTTAATCATGAGCCCCAATTTCAGGGTAATGGGTCATGGAAATGGTCGTACTCGGTAAATGTTGGTGTAAATCAATATACGGCAGATTTAGTCGGAACTATAAGCGGAGCAAATGTAAATTGGGAAATGTTTGTGAGCAAATCGGGTAATAATGGCTTTTCAAACTTTCTTTGGTACACCGGAGAATCGTCATTAGATGGAAAATCAGGCACCTGGACTTTAAACAGGGAACAGAGTAATCCTTCGCCCTACATTGGAATAGAATGGTACAAAAATAGTGATGAAGATTTTGGAATTACCTACACCAATATTATTCCTTCCGATTCTGAAAACGGTGGATATATTAGCCACGGGCGCGACAATAACCTTGATTTAAATGCCTTTTATGAAATTTTCAACAAAGGGCAAAACAATTTAGTTGAAATAAAGTGGGATGTAACATCGAAAGAAGGTAAGATTAAAGACCCCAAATTTTATGGAAACGATCAGTTTCATTGCTGGGCAACTAATGGATTCGATGTTGTTTGTGAATAAAGATCTTTCTTAAATAATGATGTTTTGATCATCTGAGATAATCCACAATTTATAATAATAACAAAAAAAGCTGTCAGGATAATATGACAGCTTTTTTTAGTTTTATATAACAATACTTTCTGACATTAAAAATAAAATGTGACCAGAACTACTGGTCTGATAACCACTCCAACCCCTCGTTGGTTTTCAAATCTATCAGATCGTTCGTCAGATTGCAGGTAATCACCTTGCACCTCCATACCCAGGGTGAAAAACCGGGTAAAAAAATGCTCAACCCCAAAACTCACACCTGCAAATAAATCAGTACGAATAAATTTATCGTCAGGATCATCATAAGGCTTTAACAGTATTGTCCCAATCCTTAGCCCCAAGTAATATGATGATTGTTCTACCCTTAAATAATGCCTTGTTGAAATACCCAAAGACATATCAAGTTCTTTATTGGATAAATAGCTAAAACTTAATGAAGGAGTTACTAAAAAACGGGGAGTGAACCAGTAAATAACAGAAGCACCCTGTAATTGATTTCCAAGTGTAGCCGATAACCCTATTTTACCCTGGTTATTTAAGCCGAAGACTGAAGGATGCTGACTTTTAACAGTCAATACTGTCAAAAAGAGACATAAAAATAGAACCGTTTTACTTCTCATTCGATTTTAATTACTGTGTTTGGTGGGCTTAATGCATCAGTTACTGATAAACTTATCATTTTCTGATATGTAAATTTAACAATTTTGATCCACAAACCAATCATTGATCTAAAACAATGATAGTATTAGATGACACAGTCCAAAAAAATCAACATTTTAGGTTTAGTTTATATTTAAAAGCGAAAAAATGTGGATACACCAGTAAATAACTTAATTTCGAGTAACCGACATAAAATTGGCAATTAATATTTTAATTAAAAAAACTGTACGATCAACATTAATCTTAACAATTAAAGTTGATCGTACAGTTTAATGGAGAAGTATCGAAATAAACTTAATTATTTCTGCTCGTAACCTTCCTTCTGACTTAGGATTTGTGCTACGATTGTAAGCATAATACCATAAATCACTTTAGATGTAACATCAGCTATTGTGTAAGTAAGCTGACGACCAACAATACCTGCTTCTCCAAACAGTGCTCCTTCAATACCCGCCAAATGTGGCATCAGGAAAGCACCTGGATATAGCATCCATGAAAACAGGAACAGATACCAGATTGTATTCAACGCTTTTTGAGCAGAAGCTGGAATTCCTTCTTTACCTTCATTGATAACTCTCTTCATAAGAATGAGGATGTGGATGAAGAAAAGAGTTGAAATAGTTCCCCAGGCGGCAAAAGCTACCAAATTGGTTACTTCGTAAAACTGACCTACATATCCTGTTAAGATCATACCTGTACCCGAAAACCAGAACTGATTCCGAATGCTTGAAAATTTAGATTTAGTTAAGGAAACTACAAATAAAATTTGAAATAACAGCATTGGCACATCAATAAGCCAGTTTAAATATCTGTATCCATTGTTAAACAAATCTACTCCATCACCAAGAAAATATCTTCCTCTTTCAACGTCAAAAACAAAACTATTAGTCCAGTTTTGAGCCTGGGCATATAGCAATAAAAAAGCAGAAACCATAACGACAACTGAAAGCACAGAAGATGTTCTGTATTTGGGTGCTACAGTTTTTATGGTTAAAATAAAATAAAACAACCCGGCCAGCATCACAGCATAACCAAGTGTTAAAACATGCGCTACCATCTGGTAGCCCATTTCACTAAGACCCTGAGTCAGGCCTACATAGTTCTCAAAAGTTGCATTACCTAATTGTTCCATATTGAATAAATATTATAGGGTTATTTATTAAAATAAATATCGAACAGGTAACATCAAAAAAACAATTTTGTTTAACTTTTTCAACATTATATTAAACATTTAACAGTCGGGCAAAAAAAAGCATCCCTGTATTTCGGAATGCTTTTTCAATATTACTGTGTTAGTTGGTGTTTGAGATGATCAGATAGTTTCTGTTTCTACCAATTTGGCCATGATTTCTGCATACTGAATCATCAAATGTTTTTTACCATTAATTTCGATCTCTTTGACACTGTATTCATTATAAATAACAGTATCGCCAACGGAAACTTCTGCATTATCAATATTGCTCATGGCAACAACTTTGGCAATATTATTTTTTTCTTTCACGGTATCAGGAATGATTATACCCGATGCAGTTTTTCTTTCGGTATTATCGCCGGGAAACTCCAGCAAAACATTTTGATTTACAGGTTGTACTTCTTTCATTCTATTAATTTCATTAATGAGTTAATACTAATTTATTCGTTTATATCCAGTAATTCGTTTATTCTGGTTTTGTTAAATCCTACAATGATTTCGCCATTGATATCGGTTTGTGGCACTCCCATTTGCCCTGAGCGTTTTACCAATTCGTCGGCAGCTCTTTGGTCGCGCGAAACATCAATATCCTGAAACCGGACGTTATGTTGTCTCAAGTGGGATTTTAATACATTACACCATGAACAGGTTGGAGTTGAATATACAGTGACCCTTTTTGATGGTTTTTCTTCATTGGCAGATTGGGCTACAAATACCGAATTATTAAAAATTCCTTCGTAAAAAGAAACATCATTACAGCCTTTTACAACATTCTTCAATACTGTTCCCTGCAAATGTAGTAAAGATGGAGCAGATGTAATATTATAATGGGTATGAATATCTCTTACATCGGTTACATCAACAAGAAAGAGATTAATACCCTTTATCTTGTTGAAAGCACTTTCCAAACTTTTAAGCGCACATTCGCTGGCTTCTGAGCCTTTTTTATATACAAACACCCAGTTGGATTGACCTGCTTTAACCAATAAATGTAGTTGTTTTAATGAATTTACTTTTAACATTTCCTTTTACAGTACTTTAGTTTAACACTAGTTCTTCTTTTTTTGTCTTTGCCACATATTCGGCAGCTGTGAGGGCAGCAATGGTTCCATCAGCTACCGCTGTAGTTATTTGTCGGTATCGTTTCACAATACTATCGCCGGCAGCAAATACACCTGGTAAGTTAGTCTGCATTTCGCTATTGGTTATAATTTCTTCTCTTTCGTTCATCTCAACAATACCCTTAAAAGCCGATGTATTGGGCGAATAACCTATAAAAATAAAAGTGCCCTGGGCCGGATATTGATAGGTTTCCTCTGTTGGAATATTTTTGATGGTTACTCTTTCCAGGCTCTCATTCCCTGTGAATTCTGTAAGTGTAGACTCCATGATAAACTCAATTTTAGGGTTGCTTTGTGCTTCTCTTACTGCATGTTCAAAAGCCTGAAAATGATCGAACTGATGAACAACGGTAACCTTGGTGACATATTTTGTTAAAGCAACCGCCTCTTCAAGGGCCGAATTACCCCCACCTACTACCACAATTTCTTTTCCGGTAAAAAACTCGCCATCACAGGTAGCACAGTAAGAAATTCCGGAGCCCCTGAATTTATCTTCACCAGGTATATTTAAAGTTCGGGATTTACCACCCGGTGCAAGAATCACACTCCAGGCTTTAAAAACACGGCCATCTTCAAGCGTAACAGACTTTACCTTTTCACCAAGGTCATATTCGGTTATCTTTACGTTCGATTTTATTTTGCAACCAAATTCTTTGGCTTGCTTTTTCATGATGCCGGCCATAGCATAACCGGTGGTTTTTTCAACACCAGGATAATTGGCAACCTCGTTGGTAAGTACCATCTGCCCGCCAATAGGCCCTTCGTTAAGAATCAGTGTGGAAAATTTAGCCCGGGAAGTGTAAATTCCGGCAGTTAGTCCGGCAGCTCCGGCGCCCAAAATCATAACATCAAAAACTTCATCCATTGCTCAATTATTTGCCAAACTTATCGTTGAGTACAGCTTTAATTTTTTCCATAGACTGGATGCTGCTGGTAGCATGAGCTACTTCACCCTTTTTGTAATACATGGTAAAAGGCAAACCCATGAAACCAAGACATGAAGGGTCTTCTCTGATAATATTGGCTTCGGGTGAGTCGAAAGCCATAGTGAAAAACTTAACATCTTCACGGTCTTCCTCCAATTCTTCCATGGCTTCGTAAACAGGAATACACATAGGCCCCATGCGGCCACAACATACCATTACATTTTCATTTTCGCTGATAATCTTTTTTAATTCTGCTGCAGTTTCAATTTCCTGCAGCGCTGTTTGTAACATTGCCATAATTTTAAAAATTAATTGTTGGTTAGTATTTAAATTTTGAGATTATTCTGATGTGAAATAATTCGGCTCAAATCCTTATTGAATATTGCGGGACAAAATTACAGACAAACTTCAAAATAGCTGCTATTATAGGCATTACAATGCAACAACAGATCGATTACAATTTTGCAACTTTTTTATTATGAAATTGTAATATCTTCGCCATAAAGACAAACATTAAAGTACAATGGAAAAACACATTAAAGAAAGTTACCTTCAGAATGCCGTTCTTTCAGAATGCTTTCATTTGCTTAACGAAAAAGAATTGGAGCTCATCAATACAAAAAAGACACAGCTTTTGTATGAAAAAGGCGAAACCCTTTTTAAACAGGGTGCATTTGCCCCCTACATTTTGTATATAATTGAGGGGTTGGTGAAAGTGTTTCTTCAAACAGGCCCAAAACGACACATAAATGTTAACCTTGCCAAAACGGGTGACTTTCTGGCCTACTCGTCTGTTTTTGGAAATGAGTACTATAATTTTTCGGCAATGGCCCTTAAAGATTCGCGTATTTGTATGATTGATAAAGAAGCCCTGAAGCAAGTTTTGCTTCAAAATCCGGCATTCGCCATGCAATTAACATCGCGAAATCAACGCATTGAAAATCAGCTACTCGAAATCATAAAAAATCTTTCTTACAAACAAATGCGGGGCAAACTGGCATCAGCTTTATGCTACCTGTCATCACCAGAATTTTTATATGAAAAAATATTTGAAAATCTAACCAGGCAAGATATTGCTGATTTTGCTGGAATAACTCAGGAAAGTGCTGTGAAATTTTTAAAGGAATTTGAAAGAGAATCACTAATTCAACTTATTGGAAAAGATATTATCATTTCTGAGCGGGAAAAGCTGCAAATAATAAGCAAAACAGGATAATATTATGAACTATAAGAAAATAACTGAAGAAGAAAATCCAGAAGAGAATTTTTGTTGAAGTAAATCTTAAATAAATATATCAAAAAAAGGAACAACCCAATTTTTATAAAAACAAATAGCAAAAAAACGCAAAAAAATCGGGGAACCCATTAACTTAAAAGCGATTATTAACATCCAATTAAATTAATTGTTTACATTTGACTGATATTTAGAATTTTGATTATTACTCAATTATTATGAAGCAAATAAAAACATCTTCTCTCCTGTTTGCTTTTCTGATCCTGCTTTTTTACGCCTGCCGTCATGAACCATTGGTTTCAGAAGATCAGAATCCTGATATTACAGGAAATACATGCGATCCAGATACTATCTATTTTAACAAGGACCTGCTCCCGCTGCTGGCATCTACCTGTGCCCGTGCGGGATGCCACGATGCAGCCAGTCAAATGGACGGGGTAATACTTACAGATTACGAATCGGTTATGCAGACCGCCGATGTACGTCCTGGTAACCCCAATGGAAGTGATCTTTATGAGGTATTGACTGAAGATGATTTAGACAAAAGGATGCCTCCTCCACCCAATCTTCCCTTTACCACAGAACAAATTCAGATGGTTTATACCTGGATAATGCAGGGTGCAAAAAATCTTGAATGTATTGATACTGCCTGTAATCTTGATGATGTAACCTACTCTCAAACCGTTACTGCAAATTTGCAAAGCTATGGTTGTGTGGGTTGTCATAGCGGGAGTAGCGCCAACGGAGGAGTAATACTTTCAAATTATACAGCGGTAGCAGATATAGCCAATTCAGGAAGATTAATGGGAGCAATAAACAGACTTGATGGCTTTGCAGCTATGCCACCCTCTGGCTCTGCTATGGCTCAATGTCCTGCAGATCAAATTCAAAAATGGATAAACAATGGAACACCAGACAACTAGAATGAAGCATACCGCCAAAACCCTTCTGCTGGTAGCTGTAACATTATATTTCTCATCATGCTATTACGATAGTGAAGAATATCTATACCCCCTTAGCGATATAGATTGTGATACACTAGATGTTACCTATGCTAATTTTGTTTCCAACCTTTTGGCAACAAATTGTAATTCATGTCATAGTGCATCAGCTCCATCAGGAAACATAATAACTGCCGATCGTAATAATCTGCAAATCATTATTGACAATGGCAAACTGGAAGGCTCTTTAAACCACTTACCAGGATTTTCGCCAATGCCCAAAGGGCAAAACCAATTACCAGCTTGTGATCTGGCCAAAATAAATGCATGGTTAGCCAATGGAGCTCCCTAAGATAAATTAAGTAAGTTGCTTCTATTATCGTGTTTAGTAAAACTAAATTTTGTTATCATGAATAAATGGATAAAGATCTTTCTGATTCTTGCAGCAATGGGATTTATAGGTGCTGCAGCAGTGTATTTCTTCGTTTATAATAAACCTCATACAAATTACGAAAAAGCCAAACCAGATTTTGAAATGACGGCTCAGGCATTATACAATGCATTCGCCAATTCTCAATCGGAAGCCGAACAAATTTACAATGGTAAAATTATTCAAATTGAAGGCAGTTTGGATTCTGTGGAAGAGGCAGATAGTCTTGTTATTGCTATTATTGCGTTCGATCAAGGCATGTTTGGCCCGGAAGGAATCCGGTGTAGTATGCTTGAAAATCATTCCAATACGGTAAAACAAATTAATTCGGGGACTATAGTTCAGCTAAAAGGATTTTGTTCAGGGTTTTCCGGAACCGATGTAATTTTAGAATCCTGCTCTGTAATAGATTAAAGAAAACCAATAAAAATAAATCAGACATGAAAAAACAACTCATTACATCCACATTACTCATTTTGCTATCCGCAGGTCTGATGGCACAAAATTATGTTACACGTAACGGATATATTCGTTTTTATTCTGAAGCCCCGCTCGAAAATATTGAAGCCATAAACCGACAGGTTAGCAGTGCTTTAAATATTGAAACCGGAGAATTCGTCTTCAGGGTTTTAATGCGTTCTTTTAATTTTGAGAAGGCACTGATGCAAGAGCATTTCAATGAAAACTATGTGGAATCACATGAATATCCCAATGCCACATTTCAGGGAAGCATAGCAAACCTTTCTGATGTTGACCTTACCAAAAATGGCACCTACAATATTACAGTAGATGGTGAACTTACCATAAAAAACGCTACCAACAAAATAAGCCAGCCAGGAACATTAACCATTGCCGGTGACCAGATTACAGGAAAATCAGTTTTCACTATCAAATTGGCAGATTATAACATCAGCATACCCTCAGCCGTTTCGCGCAATATTAGTGAAGAAATAGAAATAACTGTTGATGTGTCGCTTAAAAAAATGTAATTATGCTAACCAGACGTATTTATTTTATCTCAATCTTCTGTTTTCTTCTTTTACCAGGCATTCAATCACAAGGTTTGCTTGATATGCTTGAAGAAGAACAGGAGCCTGTTACCGAATATGCCTATGCAACGTTCAAAACTTCGCGTATTGTAAACGGTCAATCTATAGAAAATCCACCCAATGGGGAATTGAAATTTATCATTAGCCACCACTTTGGACGACTAAATGAAGGAGCTTACAACCTATGGGGCCTTGATCAATCAACGATTAGGATGGGTTTTGAGTATGGAATTAACGATCGACTTGCGGTTTCATTAGGCAGAAGTTCATTCGAAAAAACAATTGATGGATTTGCCAAATACAAAATTTTGCGACAAAGCTCAGGGGCTAAACAAATGCCTATCTCTCTATCTGTATTTTCTGGCATCTACCTAAACTCCCTTAAATGGAGATATCCGGAAAGAGAAAATTACTTCTCATCACGATTATCATATACTTATCAGATTCTAATTGCCAGAAAATTTTCCAACAGCATTTCGTTTCAGTTAACCCCTACCCTTGTTCATAAAAATCTTGTGGAGAAAATTGCGGATCCGAATGATATCTATGCTCTGGGATACGGCGGAAGATTAAGACTTACCAACCGGGTAACCTTTAATGCAGAATATTATCAGGTACTTACCCCATCAACCGCTGAAAGTTTTAAAGATATGCTTTCTATTGGATTTGACCTTGAAACCGGCGGACATGTATTTCAACTCCACTTTACCAATGCACAACCGATGTTTGAACGTGCTTTCATTACCGAGACCCGTGGCGACTGGCTAAAAGGGGATATTTATTTTGGATTTAATATTGTACGGGTATTCACTATAAAAAAACCTAAGCTTTGAGAAAACAGAAAATCATTTAAAATTGGATGCTAAAAATGGCACTCTGATTTTTTAATGCTTGGTTTTAAATATATAATATAAATAAGGAATGTATTTATAAGAATGTAACATGCTGGTTATCGAAGATATGTTTCAACAAAATAGCAAAAAAAAGGACAGTCGTTAAACTGCCCTTTTTTTTAATGGGAGTTATACGAAACAAAGACTAATCTTCAGTGTCGTATTCTTTCAGGATATCCTTAACGCCGTCGGTTGTAACTCGGCCATAGGTTTTATCGCCCACCATCACAACAGGAGCTAAACCACAGGCGCCCACGCATCTGAGACAGGTAATAGAGAATTTACCATCTGAGGTTGTTTCACCAACAGGAATTTTAAGAATCCGTTTGAACTCATCAAGTACTTTTTCAGCACCTCTTACGTAACATGCCGTACCCGTGCATATAGAAATAGGGTAACGCCCACGGGGCAACATAGTAAAGAAGGAATAAAAGGTTACAACCCCATAGACCTTGGCCACCGGAACATTTAGTTCCTGAGCTACTACTTCCTGCACCTCAGCAGGCAAATAGCCGAATATTTCCTGAGCTTTGTGCAAAACATTGATCAGCTCACCAGCTTCATTATTGAAAGATTTAGCTACTTCTTTCAGTTTCTGCACATCACTTTCTTTTAATTTTAGTTTTACTGATGTCATTATATAAATATTTTTTTGTTACGAAATAAGTATTTTACTGGCTTTGACCCCGGAAAATTTCCATATTTCCCGGGGATTATCCTGCCATAAAAATTAATCCAATAAAACCTGCTTTGATTTTTTATCAAAATAGTGAGTATGGAGTAAGTGGTGTGCTTTTTCACTTCCGGGTTTGCCCAGGTATTCTTCGTAAAGCTTAATAATGGAAGGGTTTTCGTGTGATTTTCGCAAAACTTTAGACTCATCTTCCGAGTATATTGCTTTGGCTCGTGCTCTAAGTACTGATGAATCACCATGGTGCAATGGCTGACCGCCACCACCAATGCAACCACCGGGGCAGGCCATAATTTCGATAGCATGAAACTCGCTTCTGCCGGCTTTAACATCATCGAGCATTTTGCGGGCATTGCCCAGCCCATGCGCTATACCTATTTTAATATCAACACCATCAAAATCAACGCTGGCGCTTCTGATTCCATCAAAGCCACGGAGAGCTTCAAAATCAACCTTCTCCAGCGTTTTTCCTGTGTGTAGTTCGTAAGCGGTACGGGCGGCTGCTTCAATAACACCGCCGGTTGTTCCAAAAATTACTGCAGCACCGGTTGATTCGCCAAGAGGTTTGTCGAAATCTTCATCGGGCAATGCATTAAAATTGATGTTGGCAGATTTGATGAAATGGGCCAGCTCGCGGGTAGAAATGGAGAAATCAACATCAGGGTTGCCATCAGTTGCGAACTCTTCGCGGGTACATTCATATTTTTTAGCAACACATGGCATAATAGAAACTACAACCATATCTTCGCGCTTCACATTAATTTTTTCGGCAAAATATGTTTTGGCTATGGCACCAAACATTTGCTGTGGTGAGCGGGCTGTAGATGGTACATCCATCATATCAGGGTAATTGTATTCAAAGAAATTAACCCAACCAGGGCAGCAGGAGGTGAGGATGGGAAGCTTAACTTCCTTATCACCACCCAAATGACGGGTAAGTCTGTCCAGAAGTTCAGTTCCTTCTTCCATGATGGTAAGGTCGGCAGCAAAATCGGTATCGAAAACATAGTCAAAACCTAACTGACGTAATGCAGCAACCATTTTACCTGTTACCAAAGTACCAGCTTCAAGGCCAAACTCTTCACCCAGGGCAGCACGAACGGCGGGAGCAGTTTGTACAACAACTGTTTTCTTAGAATCAGAAAGTGCAGCGATTACATTTTTGGTATGATCAACTTCGGTAAGTGCGCCTGTGGGGCATACTGCCACACATTGTCCGCAATACGTACATTCGCTATGATCGAGGTCGCGCTCAAAAGCGGGTGCAACAACTGCTTCGAAACCACGGTTGATGCCTGATAACACGCCAACAGTTTGAAAATCGTTGCACATGGTTTCGCATCTGCGGCACATGATACATTTGTCCATATCGCGGATAATGGCTGGTGAAAAGTCGGGCTTGTAGGTTGACTTTTCGCCCTGGAAAGGAATATCTCTTACACCCAGTTTGATGGCCAATGACTGTAGGTCACAATTGCCTGATTTGGCGCAGATAAGGCAGTCGAACGGATGATCAGAAATAATCAGTTCCAATACTGTTCTTCTGGCGTTGAGAACACGAACGGTATGTGTTTTCACTACCATTCCTTCCATACATTCGGTAGCACAGGAGGGTGCCAGGTTACGGCGTCCTTCTACTTCTACCACACAAATACGACAACCGCCGGGCTTGTGCTCTATATTGAGGTCCTTAAGGTTCATATAGCAAAGCGTGGGAATTTCGATACCCAGTTTTTTTGCTGCATGAAAAATAGTGGTACCTTTTTCAACCTCAACAGTTCTGTTATCTATAGTTAATTTGATAAGTTCCATTATATTAATTCCTGTTATTAGTTAATTAAATCACTGCAATTGCATTAAACTTACATTTCTCGAGGCACGCACCACATTTGATGCACAAAACCTGGTCGATCAGGTGCACCTGCTTGCGCTCACCAGAAATACAGTTAACCGGACAATTACGGGCACAAGCAGTACAACCCACGCAGTTTTCGGCAATTACTTCGTAGCGAATAAGATCCTTACATACACCAGAAGGACATCTATGATCGGTAACGTGAGCCACATATTCATCATAGAAATTTTCCATGGTAGAAAGAACGGGGTTGGGCGATGTTTGTCCCAAACCACAAAGCGAAGTATCTTTAATTACATTACTGAGGTTTTTCAGCTTGTCAAGATCCTCCATTGTCGCTTTCCCTTTTGTAATTAGGTCGAGTTGTTCATGAAGACGTTTGTTACCAACACGACACGGAGAACATTTTCCGCAGGACTCTTCAACAGTAAATTCGAGATAGAATTTGGCAACAGCCACCATACAATCATCTTCGTCCATTACGATCATACCACCTGAGCCCATCATAGAACCGGCAGCAATCAGGTTATCGAAGTCGATAGGAATATCGAGATGCTTTTCTGTTAAGCAACCTCCTGATGGGCCACCGGTTTGAACAGCTTTAAACTTTTTACCGCCTTTTATGCCACCACCAATTTCATAGATCACTTCGCGCAGGGTAATACCCATGGGCACTTCAATAAGGCCTACATTATTGATCTTTCCGGCCAGTGCAAAAACTTTGGTACCTTTTGATTTTTCTGTTCCGATAGAAGAAAACCACTCAGCACCTTTGTTTATAATTACAGGAATGTTGGCGTACGTTTCCACATTGTTTACGTTGGTAGGTTTACCAAGGTAACCGCTTTGAGCGGGGAATGGTGGTTTAAAAGTAGGTTCTCCCCTTTCGCCTTCCATAGAATGTATAAGTGCTGTTTCTTCACCACAAACAAAAGCTCCGGCACCATAACGTATCTCAACATCGAAATCAAAACCAGAGCCAAGAATGTCTGTCCCTAACAGGCCAAATTCGCGGGCCTGCCCAATAGCGATTTTCAACCTTTGAATTGCAAGTGGATATTCAGCTCTGATGTAAATAAGGCCTTTGGTAGCACCAATACAATATCCGTTGATTACCATTGCTTCGAGTACAGTGTGGGGGTCGCCTTCAAGGATAGAACGATCCATAAATGCACCGGGGTCGCCTTCGTCTGCATTACAAACTACATATTTTTGGTCTGCTTCGTTTTTACTGGCAATCTGCCATTTTAGTCCTGTGGGAAAACCACCACCACCCCTACCGCGAAGTCCGGAATCTAAAACTACTTTGATGGCCTCTTCAGGTGTCATTTCAAGCAAAACCTTGCCCATAGCTTCGTAGCCATCAGCAGCCAGATATTCTTCAATATTTTCAGGGTTTATAAGACCACAATTGCGCAAAGCTATACGGATTTGTTTTTTGTAAAAACCCATATGCTTACTGTCTGATATTTGCTCCTTATTGGTGGGGTCCACGTACAAAAGACGATTTACCTTACGACCTTTTAGCGCATGCTCGGCCACCAATTCTTTGGCATCTTTAGGTTCAACACTCACATAAAAAGTATTGTCGGGAATCATTTTAACAATGGGGCCCTTTTCGCAAAACCCAAAGCAACCGGTAGTAACAACCTGAACTTCATTTTCCAGATTGTTATCCTGAACTTCTTTTTTTAAACTTTCATAAAGCATGTCGCTGGCAGAAGCACGACAACCCGTACCCCCACAAACCAGCATATGCATTTTGTATTTTGCCATTCGTAAATTCCTCCTTAATTATTTTTTATCAATGGTTTCATAATTTACCGGAATGATGCCATCGAGCAATTCTCCGTTTTTAATATACTTTTCAATGATGTCATCAGCTTTTTTGATGGTAACGTCACCAAAAACCAATGGGTCTTTGCCCGGAACAGTAACCTCAACAGTAGGATCAGCATAACTGTAACCCATATCGCCAACCTGTGTTACAATGGCATCCACATTACGTTTTTCCAACTCATCCATTAGAAATTCCATAACCTGTTTTGCACCAGATGCAATTCCACTGGTACCCATTCCTATTCTGATGAGTGTTCTTCCCTCTGGGTTCTCACTCTTTTGTCTGATAGAAATTTGTGATTGAAGATCGCTCTTCATTTTTTTTAAATCTGCTAACGATTTAATTTTTGTCATTTTTTTCTCCCATTAATTAATAAAACAAAAAATTGGATCAGTTCAATTGTAATATAAATGAAGCTTTTTTAGTTTTTCTTGAAGTGCATCTCGCATCTAAGTTAACGATCATAACACATTTGAAATTTAATAAAAAAGATATAACCACTTAATAAACAAGTTTTTAACCAAACCTAACAACATTAATAATTTTTAAAAATTAGAGTTGTGAATTATTGTACAAAGATAGCGTTTTCCGGCTTAATTAAAACAAATTCTATCAATTTTTTCATTGTCAAACTACTTTGTTGATGGGCAAAAACTGATAATATTTCTTACAAAGATCTCTTTTCAAGATTGGGAAAATTTAAGGTAAGCTCTACACCAAAAATTAACACACATAGAATATTGCGAATTCTGTTCATCTACCTTAAATCTTTTAAATTCTCATTTATCATCTCTTTTAAGTGACGAATAACCGCAGGGTCATTCAGGGGCAGATCTTCAAGCACCTCCTTTATTTCGGGTGTGTTAAACTCATACATTTTCTGATCTATCTTGTGTTGATAAAAGAAATTGATATGTAGATTTGAGCTTACCATTAACATAACAACACCCGCAATATCGCCAAGTGGAGGCCGATCGAAGTGCGAAAGGCCAAACACGGCTTTTACACGTGTACCCTTGCCCAATTGAGAAGTTATTTTAAAGGAACCACCTGATATTTCAGCATTTTGCTTAAATAGGGGTATTCCTAATCCTACTTTTCTGGTTGTTCGCGATGTAAAGAAGGGATCGGTTACTTTTCCCAGAACTTCGGGAGCCATGCCTTTTCCGTCATCTTCAATAATAATGGTAAGGGTTTCAGCAGATGAATTTTCATGTATGATGAGATGAATATTGGCAGCATTGGCACTCACCGAATTTTGAATAACATCAAGTACATGTAGTGAAAGTTCTTTCATTTAGTATTATGGTTAATGGATTGTGGTTGATTTACGGTTTTGGAAAATAATTCTGTAAGCGGCATTCCTGATCAAACATGTACTTTTAATCCTGTATAATCACCTTCCTGCCATCAACACCTTTTAAAGCTTTTTTAATTTCGTCGAAATTTACTTCTTCCATTTCAAAGATGGTAGAATAATTACCTAACTGATCAGGAAAATGGGCATCGGAACTACGGATAAAGCTGAAATTTTTAAGATAGGGAAACTGTTTCAGCATTTGATCTTTGGTGGTTTTAAATGATATTTCAAGGGCATCGGCATTAAGTCCTGGTGGAACAAATCCCAACTGGCTTACCAGACTAAACTTGGCCCGATCGATATGGGCAGGAATGAATAATCCACCCAACGAATGTACTTTTCTTTCAACCTGATCAATGGATTGGTTAAGGGCAGAAATAAGCAGCTTCTCCACTTCTTCTAAAATCATTTCCTGTTCATCAACAACCACCTGATAACCAAAGTACTTAGGATCGTTTTTAACATTAGGCAGGTGAGCATCCAGATATTCCTGAAACTCACTGAGTGATGTATTATTCTCAAAGAACGCCAGGCAATGAGTTTCTTCCCTTGTTGTTACTTCGGCACCGCAAAGGGTAAATATTCCGCAGGCTGCGGCAAGTTTTTTAATCAGGGGCCCGTGTTTGGTTGAATTATGGTCAGCAATGCCAATAATATCAAGGTTTTTCTTCTGAGCGGAGGCAACAATATTGGCAGGGCTCATCTCCAGATCGCCACATGGCGAAAGCAAAGTATGGATATGTAGATCGGCCAAAAACTGTTGCATACTGCTATTTTAAAAGTTCGTAGAGCTTGCCGGTTACTTCGAAAGCACTAAGCGATGTTGCCAAAACAGGAATTCCTTCTTCATTACTTTGCCCCAGCATATCTTCGTCGGGCTGATGGTTGTTTATCAAAATAACAGCTGCGAGGTCTTTTAACGATGCTATAGCCATAACATTTTTATGGGTTTGCAAGGTTATCCATACCTGGGCTGCATCAGCATTTCCCATTACATCACTAAGCAAGTCTGAGACATAGCCACCAGAAACCTGGTTATTCAATCCTTTTTGTCCGCCCAAAATTGTAAGAGAGAGTCTTTCTTTAATTTCGTTTACTGTCATCTTTCATTAATTGATTAAGTTTATTGCTTATCTTCAAATTTATCTTTACCCCAAATTTTTTTGAGGATTTCCATTGATTGCAAGGAAGTTAGATCACCTTTTTGTTCAAGGTTTTTTTGAACGTAGATGCATTGATTAATATTTGCATGCCCCTGCACAATGTCTTCAGCCAAAACACTGCAGGTGGGAGAGCCACAAATACCACAATCTACATATGGAAGATTGTCTAATATCTCATGAACCTGTTCCATTTTTTTCATCGCCAAAGAAATATTTTCATCAAGCTTTTCCATGGATCGGGGCTGAATTTTTTTAATGGCCAGATTCTGCTTTAAAAATTCTTTATATTCAATGATAGGTCCGGGATTTACATACCGGTAGTTATTGTCCTTTTCTTTATTTTCAGAGCGTTGCGCTCTCTTTTTTAACCTTTCCACAGTATAAAACCGATTGCTGCTGGTAAGAATTCCGCCTGCACAGCTTTCATCGCAAGCGCGTAACTCAAGAAAGTCAATATCCTGATTTTCTTCATTTTCAAGTTGTTCAAGAAATTCTATAACATTATTGATCTCGTCTATTGCGAGGGTTCTGCCGGGCATGTGTGCGGCTTCGCCATTTGTTGCAGGCCATGTAATACCGGAAGATTTTAAGGGGTCGCGTGATGGGAATATCCGAGAGTCTTTACCTGGAAAACCCTGCTTAACAGCGGTATAAACTTTATTAAAAATATAATCCATATTGATAACCCCGGTAATAGGAGAATTTTTCTGTCCTACCGGACTTTTCACAGCGGCAATTTTTGCAGCACATGGGGTAATATAAAAAATACCTATCTCTTCTGCCTTATTTCCTTCATCAATAAGTTTCTTGTTGTAATAAGCTGCAGCGATATCAAGCGGAGACTTTAGAAGAATCAGATTAGGGGTAAGATTTGGAAACCGAACCTGTATCAACCTCACAATAGCCGGACAAAATGTTGAAATTAAAGGCCGGATGTCAGTGTTTTCTGAAATATATTCGCTCATCTGGGATTTAAGCACTTCTACACCGTGTTCTACTTCATAGACATGGGTAAAACCAAGTTCCATTAAAACACTGGTTACCTGTGTTATGGATACTGATGAAGGAAACTGCCCCATTAAAACGGAAGGAATAATAGCTACCCTTTTGCTGTAGTTGAAAATCTGTCTTAAATCGTCTTGTTCAACTATAATTGCACCTACAGGACAGGCTCTGTAGCATCTTCCACAATCAACACAATAATTATCAAGCAAATCGGCCTTTCCGTCACGAATACGGATAGCATATGTAGGGCAAACACTCATACAATGCGAGCAACCAATACAAACATCCTTACGGAACTTTAATGCGTGATGAAAATACTTTGTGTCCATTACCATGGCTTAAAAGCTGATTTAATATATGTTGAGATATGGTTGAGTGAAATTGATTATTGATTTAGTCGTTTTTGAAAAGGTAAATAAAAACCGGCCTTTTAGATAATTACTTATTGAAGAACATTGTTATTTTTACGTTAGTGCCTTTATTTACCTCGCTGGTAATTTGAAAATCGTCGGCATTACGCTTAATATTGGGTAAACCCATACCTGCTCCAAAGCCCATTTCGCGCACAGCACTACTTGCAGTAGAGAAACCCTCTTTCATTGCCTGATCAATATCTGGTATTCCCGGACCTTGATCCTGCAACTGTATTACAATTTTTTCTTCATCAAGATCAACATAGATTGTACCGCTAAATGCATGAGCAACTACATTTACTTCGGCTTCGTAGGTAGATACAACCGTACGCTTAATAACACCCATATCAACATTCAGCTGCTTCATCATTTTTTTTATTTCGCTGGAAGCAAAACCGGCACGGGTAAAATTTCCACCTTCAATCTGGTATTCGAAATGCATACAATACAAAATTAAAAAACGGGGGAAATTCCATTATTAAATAACATCCCAGAAACCTTAAAAACTGAAAATCTGCACTCCAAAACGATGATATCATTCTCAATAGCCAGTTCTTTCATTTCTTCTGATATTTTTTTATTCCTGGCAAATATAATGGCAGGTATTTCTGCCATTTCAGCGGTACGCAACGCCTGCATATTAGATAAACCTGTAATAAGCATTACATTATTATCACTGAGCGTTAGCACATCACTCATCAGATCTGAAGCAAATGCCATTTCAATTTTATGCTCTTTACGGTCTTCGCCGCAAACTATTGTAGCTTCTAATAATTCGGAAATTTGTTTTATGGTCATCATGCTGATGTTAAAAAAGAGAGTTATAATATTGAAAGGACTTGCCAATTATTAAACTAAACAGACCATATCTTCCTGTTTAATACCGCAAAGATAAGCGTAAAGGAGTAAACGAACAATTATATTGTTATTTTTTTCACAACTTAAATTATCTGCACGAAAAAAAAAGATCGATGCTCGTTACAACCAGCAATGACTTCACAAAGAAAGGGCAAATAAAAAGTTTCCCAATAAATAATGATTATAAATAAGGATTGTTTAAAAGTGAGAGTTTCGGCTCCTGCTAATTGTTGAGCCGATTGAGCAAAACAGCCAGATCAGAGTATATCGAAGTGTTTTCTACTACAATATTATCAGGCACTTTAATGGTTTGTGGGGTAAAATTCCAGATTCCCTTTATACCCCATGCAACCATAAGGTCGGCTATTTCCTGGGCTTTGGCATCAGGGGTGGTTATGATGCCCAGCCTAACATCTGTTTTGCGCGAAAGATCGCGAAACTCATCTATAGGGTAAATTTTAATACCATTAAGTATCTGGTTGGTTACAGACGAATCAATATCAAAGCCTGCCACTATATCTAATCCATAGCTTCGTAATCCCTGATATTTTATCAATGCCTTCCCGAGGTTGCCCACTCCAAAAAGAAATGCCTTTTCATGTGTATTAAAATCAAGAAAGGCAATAATGGTATTGATCAGACTATCTACATTGTATCCAATTTTTGTTCGTCCTTTTATTCCTGTGTAAGCAAGATCCTTGGTTACCAAGGTAGAATCCATTTTAAAATTGGCTGCTATCTGACTGCTTGAGACATATTCTACAGCATTGATCTTTAATGATTTTAAAAAACTCAGATAACCTGGCAAACGCCTTAAGGTAGGCTCGGGAATCTGGTTCAAAGCATTTGTGTTGTTTCCGGATTTTATTCTCATAACCACCAATATTTAATTACACCCCAAATGAAGCAAATATATAATTAATTCTTTATTGCTAAGCTAACAAAATTGACAAATAGCAATAATTAATAAAATAACATCTGTTAATCAAGTAACAGCATCATTGGAACTGCTTTCTTTTGATATGTACTTATTTTACTGAAATGCAATAAAATAACCAAATATAAATAAAGAATAACGAAAAAATTGTTTGTATTAAATTATTAATTTCTGCTATAAATATAAAAACTGCAAACAGAATGCTTAATTAATTCTTTAATAAAACTTATCATTTATTTTTAACAACCCATAAGGATTATTGTTTTTGCGAATTAGCGGGTGCAAAATTTTTAACCGGGGCCATTATGCCCCGGTTAAAAATTTGAATAAAAGAAGAATCTTAATAACGCTTTTTAGCAGTATAATGAGTATGAAGCAGATCGTGAGAACGATGTCCAAGGGGTTTGTGAAGGAAAGATGCATAAACTTCCTGCACTTCGGGATTTTCGTGCGACTTACGGATGGTCATTTTCTCATCTTCTTCGTAAATGGCAGCGGCTCTCTTCTTACGAATTTCCATGTTGGTAGGAATAGGTTGGCCACCACCACCAATGCAACCTCCCGGACAGCCCATCACTTCAATGAAATGATAATTGGCAGTGCCGTTTTTAACACTGGTCATCAGTTCTTTTGCATTAGATAAACCATGTGCTATGGCTACCTTAAGTTCCACACCTTCAAGGAAACTCCACTCAGGTTTCACATCCTTAATCTTAACAGATGCTTCCTTGATACCTTCCATGCCTCTTACAGGCTTTATATTCAGGTTGGTGAAAGGAACTTCTCGTCCTGTAACAATTTCATAGGCAGTGCGTATAGCAGCTTCCATAACACCGCCGGTGTTTCCAAAAATCACTGCAGCACCACTAGACTCTCCCAGAATACTATCGTATTTCTCGTCGCTAAGCTTTTCAAAATCGATACCAGCTTGTTTAATCATCATACCCATTTCGCGTGTAGTAAGCACAAAATCAACATCTTTATAGCCGCTTCCTCGCATTTCGGGCCGGTCGGCTTCATATTTTTTAGCTGTACATGGCATAATAGATACTACAACCATATCGGCAGGATTTTTATTGATCTTTTCTGCGTAGTATGTTTTTGCCAGGGGGCCAAACATTTGCTGTGGTGATTTGCAGGTTGATAGATTATCCAGTAATTCCGGGAATATATGTTCCTGAAATTTAATCCAACCGGGAGAGCAGCTGGTCATCATTGGCAGTGCAACATTTTTGCCATCAACCAAAGCTTCTTTAAGGCGGGTCAATAGTTCTGTGCCTTCTTCCATAATGGTGAGGTCGGCAGTAAAATCGGTGTCGAGTACTTTATCGAATCCCAGACGGCGCAATGCTGCCACCATTTTTCCGGTAGACCGGTTGGGTCCCATCCCAAACTCTTCACTGATTGCCACCCTTGTGGCCGGGGCTGTTTGAACAACCACAAATTTTTTCGGATCGTAAATGGCATCAAATACCTGATCGATATAATTTCTTTCAACCAGGGCAGCGGTGGGGCAACGGTTTACGCACTGTCCGCAGTTGGTACAAACTACATCGTTCATAGGCTTATTAAGGAAGGTAGATATTTTCATATCTTTTCCCTTGTTGATAACACCAAGGGCACTTACAGCCTGCAGCTGGGAACATGTTCTGACACATCGCTGACAGCGGATACATTTTGAATCGTCTTTTTCTATTGACGGTGAAGAAATATCAACCGCAGATTTCTTTAGAACATCAAGAAACATACGGTTTCCTGTTCTGTATTCGTTTGACAATTCCTGCAATTCACAATTGCCATTTTTATAGCAAATGGTACATTCAGCATTATGTTCAGAAAGTAGCAATTCAATAATATGTTTACGGGCCTGTCTTACCTTCATGCTATTGGTAAGAATTTCCATTCCTTCAGATACAGGAGTTGCGCAAGATGCCGGCAGAACACGGTTACCAACCTGCTCAACTACACATACACGACAATTGCCTGCAACGCACAGGTCATCATGGTGGCATAAGGTTGGAATCTTAAAATTCAGTTTGCGGGCTGCTTCCAGAATGGTAGTGCCTTCATCTACAGACACTGATAAATTATTTATTTTAAGAGATACTTTGTAAGGGCTCATTTTTATTTCCTTTAAAATGTTACGAAGAAAAGTATTACTTCTACTTAATTTTTATTATTAAAATATATTACAGGGGAATATTAATAGATTATTTCCTCCCTGAAATTATTAATAATTGAATTAAAAGGATTGGGAGCAGATTGGCCCAAACCACATTTCGATGCAAGCTTCATGGTTTCAGAAAGCTTTTGCAATTCATCCAGATAACTTGGTGGTTTAATTCCTCTTTTAACTGCTTCAATTCCTTTAAGTAATTGCTGGCAGCCCACCCTACAGGGGGTGCACTGTCCGCAGGATTCTTCTTCAAAGAATTCAAGATAGTCATTCAATATATTAAACATAGATCGGGTGCTGTTAAAGAGCATCATAGAACCGCCGGTTGGAATCCCTTCGAAACCAATTACAGTTTCTTTAAAATGCTTGCGGGCCACACAAAATCCGGAGGCTCCTCCAATCTGAACAGCTTTTGTATCACCATCGCCAAATTCATTTACAAAATCTTCAAGGCTCATTCCAAGTTCAAGCTCATAGATCCCAGCCTTTGGAGTATCGCCCGAAACAGAAAATACTTTAGACCCGCGAGAGTCGAATGTACCCATTTCTTTGAATTTAGTCGGCCCTTCCTTTGCTATCATCAGAGCAAAAACAAGTGTTTCCACATTATTGATAGATGTTGGTTGCCCCAGGTAACCAGCCGTAGTAGGAAATGGAGGTTTATTTCTTGGTTCACCACGTTTACCTTCCATAGACTCCATCAGGGCTGTTTCTTCTCCACATACATAAGCACCACTGCCTGATTTTATATGAATGGTAAAATCAAAATTAAGTTGTTTTAACTGATCATGAAATTTTTCTATAGAAGAAAGGAGACTGGGCAAAAGGAAATTATATTCACCCCTAAGATATATATATCCTTCATTGGCTCCTGTAGCTTTTCCGCAAAGAGCCATACCAGCCAGAACTTTATCGGGTACCTGAGTAAGAATTTCCCGGTCTTTAAATGTGCCCGGTTCGCCCTCATCGGCATTACATATTACATATTTTTGCTCTGCTTCTTCATTCTTTGCAAATTTCCATTTTAATCCTGTTGGAAATCCGGCTCCTCCCCTTCCCCTTAAGCCAGAATCAATTATATCAAGAATTATCTCATCCTGGCTGCGTTTAAAAGAGCGCTCCAAAACTTCGAGATAATCAACATTTTCGAAAATAAGGTCAACCTTTTTTATTTTGTTATCCATAATAACTGTGCTTTAGAAAAATAAAACAATACAAAATGATTACTTCTGCTTGAGGTATTTCTGAATAATTTCAACAGCAGACTGTGGTGTTAACTCCGGATACACTTCGTCGTTAATAAGCATTACCGGACCTTTATGACACCATCCCAGGCAATTGGCCTGCAACAGACTAAACTTCCCATCAGGTGTTGTGTCGCCAAGCTTGATTTTTAATGTATCTTCCAAAGCTTCAATTACACCATCTTTACCTTTCATATGGCAGGTTATGGTTTTACAAACCCTGATGATATTTTTACCCCGGGGTTTGGTGTCCATGAAAGTGTAAAAGGAGGCAGTACCATATACATCAGCAGTGCTGATATCAAGTTCTTTGGCTATGGCTACCATGGCTTCCTCTGAGAGAAACCTCTCTGACCGAACAACGGCCTGAAGAATGGGCATAAGGCTTTCACGTTTGTAACCGTGAAATTCGGCCTGCTTTTTTACTAATTCTTCAACTTTAGTCATAAATTTAATCCCTTTCTGATTTTTTAAATGTATAATTTATGAATAGTGATGATTTATTTTCCTCCAAATATAATAAGGCTTTTTTATTTAAATAATTTTTTCTTTAATTATTTTCATTTCTATGCCTTATTTAAAATAAGACTAAATAACAATACTGAAAATAAGTCCATATATGCCTTTATTTGTGTTACTTATAAAACATGTAAATAAATAATTATTCCGCCTAATAATATCTAATCATATAAACATTATAAACACTATTTCAAAATTTTTCTTTAATTAAGAGGTATAATACAAAGCTCTAAATGCACAACAGCTATCATAAACAGCTAAACGGTAGTATCTTTGTAAAATATTTCATCTTAAAAGATATAATATGCCGGAAAAAGAAACCCACAGATATTTCATAGAATTAAGCTACGACGGAACGGCCTATCATGGTTGGCAAACACAACCCAATGCACCAACAGTTCAGCAATACATTTCAGATGCTCTCTATACATTACTAAAAGAAGACACGGGACTAACAGGAAGTGGCAGAACAGACACAGGAGTTCATGCCAAAAAATACACTGCTCATTTTGATACTTTGAGAACTCCTGAAGAATTACTCAACATGGCACTGCAATATAAACTCAACAAATTACTACCCCATGATATAGCTATAAAAACAATTCGACAGGTAAGTAATGATGCACATGCCAGATTCAGTGCCGTTTCAAGAAGTTATGAATATTTGTTGTGCAGACAAAAAGATCCCTTTTTAATTAACCGGGCATGGCTACAGGAACGTCCTATTGATTTACCTATCATGCAACAGGCCACTGAAATATTATTTGAATATGATGATTACGAATGTTTTTCGAGGAGCAACACACAAGTCAACAATTACATTTGCCAACTTTCTGAAGCACAATGGCAGGAACAGGATCATCTTCTGGGTTTTACTATAAAATCCAATCGATTTTTAAGGAACATGGTAAGAGCCATTGTGGGAACAATAGTAGAAGTAGGACTGGGCAAAACAAGCTTGAAACAGTTCAGAAATATTATCGAGAGTAAAAATCGCAGCCGGGCGGGTTATTCAGTTCCCGGTTGCGGTCTGTATTTTTTAGGGGCAAATTATAAAGAAGACATATTTATATAGAAACTTATTCACCTGTCAATTTTATAAGATATTAATAATGAATAACCTTCGTGCAGTTAATAATATGGGGCTATAACAAATGTCCCATTTTATTTTTTTTGGTATCCATATAGAATTGAGAATGTGGACCTGCAGGAATAATAATTGGAATATTCTCGGTAATCTCAATTCCATATCCGGAAAGCCCTGTTCTTTTACTTGGGTTATTTGTAATTAGTTTAACACGGGTAACCCCCAGGCTACGTAAAATCTGTGCGCCAATGCCATAGTCTCTTTCATCTGCTTTAAAACCGAGCTCGATATTAGCTTCTACTGTATCCAGCCCCTTTTCCTGAAGGTGGTATGCCTTTAACTTGTTCAATAAGCCAATACCTCGTCCTTCCTGATTCATGTATAATACAACCCCTGTCCCTTCTTCTTCAACCATTTGCATGGCTTTATGCAGCTGGCTTCCACAATCGCAGCGGCAAGAACCAAAAATATCACCGGTAACACATGAAGAGTGCACCCTGACCAACACTTCGTCACCTGGTTGCCAGGTTCCTTTAGTAAGGGCAAGATGGAGTTTACCGTTGGTTGTTTGCCGAAAGGCTGTAAGTTTAAATGTTCCCCATTCGGTGGGTAAATCAACTGTAATTTCTTGTGAAATAAGACTTTCGGTACTTATTCTATGAGCAATCAGGGCTTCAATGGAAACTATTTTAAGATCAAATTTTCGGGCAATCTGAACCAATTCGGGCAAACGAGCCATAGTGCCATCTTCATTCATAATTTCTACGAGAGCTCCGGCAGGTTCAAGTCCGGCCATACGGGCAAGATCTATTGCTGCTTCTGTATGTCCGGCTCTTTGCAAAACCCCCCCCTCCCGGGCCCTGAGAGGAAAAATATGCCCCGGGCGTCCCAGATCAGTAGGTTTCATCTTTTTATCTGCGAGAGCTCTGATCGTTTTCGCCCGGTCTTTGGCAGAAATACCTGTTGTGCATCCATGACCTAGTAAATCTACAGAAATGGTAAATGGAGTTTCGTATGCTGCCGTATTATTCGGAACCATAAGATCAAGGTTTAGCAAATCGCAACGCTGACGGGTTATGGGTGCACATATAAGTCCACGGCCGTGCGTGGCCATAAAGTTTACTATTTCGGGGGTTATAGTTTCAGCTGCAGCAACAAAATCGCCTTCATTCTCTCTGCTTTCATCATCAACTACGATAACAACCTTACCAGCTTTAATATCGTCGATAGCTTCTGGTATAGTATTAAGTTTTATATCGTCAGGCTTGATTTCTTTTGGTTGGCTTCCAGACATTGGATTCAATATTTTTAAAAGTTCTGAAAAACCCGGTCAATAATGCCAGGTTCATACTGTAAAAATGAGTTATAAAGCGTAAAACGGCTATATTCATTCCCAGCCTTTTCAATAAAAGGTCTGACAAAGGTAGTACAATCAAAAAGCTGTGTAAAATAAAAATATAAAAATATACTTCACTCTGCAAAGCAAGCAGCAAGTTGGAAATAAAGGCCAGAATTAAAAAGACAGGTCCAAACCAACGTAACGCTTTATGAGATATAAAACAAAAAGAAAGGCCTTTGGTTTTATGCCACAAGAGATGAGAGAAATGCCGGAGATTTTGAAAATTCCCGGTAGAAATCCTTACTTTTCTTCTGTACTCATCTTTTAAATTGTTTGAAATATCCTCATAAACTATGGCATCCAAACTATTAACGCATTGATATCCTTTTTCCAAAACTTTCATATTGATAAAAAAATCATCAACCAGAAAATTTTTAGGCACAGGTTCATATAGGGTTCGCCGCAAGGCAAAACAACCGCCAAAAGGCCCCATCATAGTACCCCACAAAATACTTTCATGCTGTTTTATTGACACTTCGCGGGCAATATAAGATTTCTCCTGATAAGAAATGCCATCCTGATGAATATGGGTATTGATCATTCGCGTGTCAACCAATCCAACCTTATCATCCTTAAAAAATTTTACCAATTCAAAAATAGTCTCTTCATTGAGCATCACATTGGCGTCTGTGAGAATAATTATTTCCCCTTCAGAATAATTGAATAGATCGTTAATTACGTTTCCCTTGCCTCTGCGCTGCTTAAAGGGAAAAAACCTAAGCGAAGGAAATTGCTTTTGTAAATTTGATATAATAGCGTCTGTATTATCGTCTGAAGCATCACTACCAATCAATACTTCAAATTTATCGGCAGGATAGTGGGTAGCGAATAAACTTTTTATTTTTTGCTCTATAACTTCTTCTTCATTAAAGGCTGAAATGAGAATACTTACAAATGGGAGTTGATCGGTTGACATAAACTTACTCAGCAATAACTTTTTACCGGAGGCCAGTGACTTAATAATCAATGGAAAAACAAGATAAGAATAAAAAATGATGGCAACGCTAAACCAGAAAATTACCTGAAATATTAAAAGGAAAAGTGGTTGACTATCAAACATTTCTAAAGATTTTTTGAATAAAAATCAGCCAGAGAAACAGATATTTTATGGTTATCATAATTTTTACCAACAAACAAATTAGCCTGTTTACCCACTTCATTAAACAAAACCCTGTCATTCAACAAATGATCTAATTGCTGACAAAACCCTTCTGCATCATCTTCTACAAAGATATTTTTACCGGGCGTAACATCAATTCCTTCGGCACCTATTGTTGTTGTTACGATTGCTTTTCCCAAAGCCATGCCTTCAATAATTTTGACACGCATCCCACTTCCGGAAAAAAGAGGGGCCACCATTACAGCATTATCAGTTATAAATTGATAGGCATCTTCAATTTCGCCCATATAATCAATATTCGGATTTCTGTTAAACAGCCTTGTTATCCATTGAGGTGCATTTCTGCCAGCTACGTGGAATTTAAGATCAGGGTGTTTTTGCAAAACCAATGGCCACACCTGCTCAATAAACCAAACAAGGCCTTCCTGGTTAGGAAACCAATCGAGGGTACCAATAAAAAATACGGATGGATAGTTAATATTATCTGGTTTGGGAACAAGTAAAGAAGTATCAAAACCTGAAGGAACAACGAGATATGGTTTTTTATTACCAAAACTCATGTAGTGAGATGCGTCTCTTTCAGTAATAGGAACAAGAAGATCGTATTTATTGAGCATACGAATTTCAAACCGTCTTATTCTTACTGCCAGCATACGGAAATATAACTTCTTCCAGTAAAGCTTTTCCTGCGATGCAGTTCTCTCCCATATTTCGTGTTCAATATTATGAGCCCGCAAAGAGATCTTAGCCTTTGAATGTGCACGGATAATATCAATGTAATAGCCAAGATAAAGTCCTTCAAGCTGAATAACATCAAAAGATTTTTCGTTAAGAAGCTTTTTGAGAGCATTGGCAAACCCATCATGAAAAAAACGTTCAGCATTATAGGGATCGTCAGAAAAAAGAAGGTTTTTAAGAGCTGCAAAGGCCGAAATTTTGGTATCTACAACAACTTCTCGAATGTCTATTAGATTTGTAATGTCCTCTGGTATTAATTTTATATTAAAATAGTGTTTTAATGTGTTCATTCCCAAAATGGTAATTTCATGGCCAAGTTGGGCTAACCCTCTGGAAATATTGAGTGTGGCAATAGCACCTCCATCTTTGGGTGGATATGGAATTTTATTAGTTAGTTGTAGTATCCTCATTTTTATTATTTCTTTTTTTAAAAAGGAAAATACTTCTAGCTTTCATACGGCCAATTTTTGCCAGATAAGAATCCATATCCATAAGGGCAGAATCAGTAGTAGCCTGGATGGTAAGGACAATAGCAACAGGAAGTAAAACAACACTGGCCAACCACATTCCCTGCCATGCAGGCATCACAATTTCACGAACAAATTTTTCGCCGGTAATAGAAATAATGTGAAAGAAAACAAAAAACAGCACCGATACAACAACTGGCAGCCCAAAACCCCCTTTTCTGATAATTGCCCCCAAAGGTGCTCCGATCATAAACAGAATAAGGCAGGCAAAAGATAAGGTAAATTTCCTGTGAAATTCTATCTTATAACGGGCAAGCCTTCTTTCTCTAAGCTGAATGTCTTCCAGGGCAAACAAAGCACTTTCTTTGAGTTGCCGAATATTGCTCATTGCCTGATTTACCACGTTTTTTTGGGCACTCATTGTACTTATATGATTTAATCCTTCCAGCACAACGTAATCTTCTGTTTGTCCCAAATTTTTCTTTACCAAACTATCAAGAGACATATAATTGTAGAGCCTTGACAGTGAATTGTTAACAAACTCAGTTTGTTTTTCGTCCATTACTGTTTTGAGCGAATCTTCAAAATGAAGCAGCTGGCTAATATCCAGCATCCTGAAATTAGATCGGAATAACTGCTCATCTGTTCTGTTGAGCGCAAAGCCACTTAGGTCAAACTTACGTACCTGTTGGTCAAAGTGTGTTCTTTGAAAAGGCCGCGACCGATCTCTGGAATCTTCAGGCTCTACTTCCTGAAAATTAGAGCCATTATATAATGTTAATACCAAATAAGTTTTATCTTCGGTAACTTCCATGGTTCCCCATTCTGCCAATGTTACATTAGTATTGCCACGGCGTTCAGAATGATCATAAATTTTTATGTTTCGTAAGGTTGTACCATCGCTATCCTTATCTTCTACCCTGATAACAAAATTATCAATTCCTTTATAATAGATACCTTCAAGAATATTAAAAGCAGGCCTTTGCTGCCTGACATCATAAAGAAGAGAACCCATCTTAAGGTTGGCTACCGGCAAAATATTATTTGAGAAATAAAAAGCGGCAAAAACAAAAAAAACGGAAATCAAAACCAATGGCCACATAATGCGTGTAAGAGAAATACCAGCCGACTTAAGGGCTACCAGTTCATAGTTCTCGCCCAGGCTGCCCATAGTCATGATAGAAGATAGCAAAATAGCAAGAGGCAAAGCAAGAGGTACAAAAGTAGCAGAGGCATAAAATAATAATTCACCAATAATGTAAAACTCTAACCCTTTACCCACCAGATCATCTACATACTTCCATAGAAATTGCATTAAAAGTATAAACAACGAAATAAAGAAGGTCATTATGAATGGCCCTATGTAGGTTTTTATGATCAGAAAATGTAACTTCTTCACAAATTGTAGATGATTATAAATTGATATAGCTTTTTGTTAACCGCAATAGAAGCTATAAGTAAACAGAAAGCTTTATTTTAAAATGACTGCAAATATACAATTCAAAGCCGATAAATGGAGGCAAAATTATGAAAATACGTTTCTTCTTATTCTGTAATTATTTATCTTGTTTTAACTCTTGTTGCTTATCCGTTTGATTTATAGATTTAAGGAAAAATTGCTTTATTTAAACCAACATCAAGTGTTAAATGAACTCCTTTAAGATCTTTTACCCGTCAAAATTTCGGCGTTTCAAGTAAATCTCTTCACTTTCATTTTAGTATCTTTGAATAAAACCAATATTTTCTTCTTTTATTATTGCATATTATTTTATAAATAATTTACTTTAGATTACTTTAATAGAACATAGATTTTAGGAACTGAAAACATATAAAAATTTCCAATGAATTTATCTAAATCTTATACCATCAATATTATTTATCTTTTCTTATCATTATTTATTCTGAATTCTTGTGTGTCGCACAAAAGTTTTCCGGAGTTTGAAAATAGGAAGATTCATCATTTTGAGATGGTTAAGATTGGGGGTACAAAGCAGGCTATTTTAATAAACGGCAAAAATCCTGATAACCCTGTTTTGGTTTATCTGCATGGAGGCCCTGGATTTCCTATGCTGCCTTTCGAGCCCTATGATAATTACATGAAAAATCTGGAGAAAAAATTTACTGTAGTCTACTGGGAACAGCGCGGAACCGGAAGATCATACAAACCAGGACTTGATGCAAATAGCATGAATGTAGAACAGTTTATTTCCGATACCCACGAGGTAATTGAATATGTTAAAGAAAAAATGAATGTTGAAAAAGTTTTTTTGTGGGGTCATTCATGGGGCACAAATCTTGGAGCTATATATGCATCACGATTTCCTGAAACGCTCTATGCGTATATTTCTACTGGTCAAAGTGCCAATCCTTTTCTAAATGAGAGGCTGGCATATGAATATGTAACCCAAAAAGCAATAGAAGAAAATAACAAAAGGGCATTAAAACAATTATCGAAGATTGATACTCTACCAGATAATTATACCGTAGGTGACGCTCTTGTAATCCGCAAGTGGGTTTATAAATATGGCGGTATCGTTTTTAATAATGAAAATGAAAGGCCATATGTAGATCTGGAAGAAATGAGAACCATTTTGTCATCACCCTTTTATTCATGGATGGTAAGATTCAACCTGTTACTCGATCCATATTTTAGCATCAACACACTTTGGGACGATCTGAAAGAACTTAATCTTTTTGAAGAAGCCCCGAATATTGAAGTGCCTGTATACTTTCTTGTAGGAAGGCATGATATCATTGTATCTCATGTTTTAACAGAAAAATACTTTAACCATATTAAAGCTCCCCTGGGTAAAGATATTATATGGTTCGAAAATTCAGCTCACAGGCCTCACTACGAAGAGAATGAAAAATTCCAGAACATTATGAGTCAAATCCAAAGCCATCATTGGAAGACAGGGATATCTATATCCCCATAAAAAGTTTCGTTAAAAATCATTTTTTCCATTATCATAATTCCTGTTATAGATAATTGCATTAAATATTAGCGGTTAATAAATATAAAATATTACTATTTAACCCGTTATATTTTTGTTTGAATCCTTACGGCTTTATGAGTAAACGCAGATTAAGGCATTAAATACATAATAAAAAAGCAGATATCGGACGAACCTCTATCTGCTTATTATCAGTTTTGTTAACTTGAAGAGTACTTAACAAAACTTTACAAACCCAAAAACAAAATAAAACAAACAAAAACAAATCAAATCAATATCAATTCCTTTTAATTCAAATCAAACTTCAAGGTTCATTGTTACCCGCCTGATTTTTTTTAAAATGATGTTTTTATCATCATCCAGGTTTATCTGGGCAATTTTTATTTCAGGAAACCGGTTCAATAAATAACCCATCAGTTGATGGCTAAACTTGTCAGTAATCATAGGACCCAGTACCACCAGATCATGAGGAGTCTGTTCTATGAGGCTGCAGAGGTGATTGTATTTAATTGCCCCTCCTACAATCTGGAGATTTGAATCTTCTTTTAGTATTGCAGTAATACCATCTAACATTATATCACTACTTTCAGCTATTATTATACGGGTATCAATCATGTATGTAATTTTTATTCAAATTTACATTCCAGATCCTACCAGGGAAACCGTAAATTTACGCGAAATGAATTGGTAATACACGGAATTTTACCCCCATCAAAATACTCCCCGCATTTTTAATCTATCACATTTTCAACACTCTGGAAAAAAATACTGTCTGAACCTTCTTCCTGAAAAAAGAATTTTTCTGAAATTTTAGAGCAAAACAAAACCCAAAATAATACTATTTTGGGTTTATGATAATACTTTGCGACCTGAAAATTAAAATCAGATTTCGATTATTCGGTTTTTAATTGCAAACTTTATTAGCTCAACAGAATTTTTCATATTGGTTTTCTGAAGAATATGATTTTTGTGAGATTCTATGGTTCTAACACTCAGAAAAAGTTTTTCAGCAATTTCTGAATTGTTAAATCCTTCGGCAAAAAGTTGTAATACTTCTAATTCGCGACGGGTAAGCTGTGGTAAAATTGTATCATCCTGCTGTCTTTTGGTGGCATAATTTTTCACAATCTCATCCGAAATAGTTGAGTGAAAATAATTCTTGCCACGGGACACAGTGGTGATGGCTTCAACTAATTCTTCCGAAGAAACATCTTTAGGCACATACCCATCGGCACCTGCATCAATTGCTTCAGATATATTATTATAATCAGAATGCATAGAAAGAATCAATATCTTAACATTCGGATATTTTGCTTTAATTGCAGCGGTAAGTTGAATCCCCGACATTTCAGGCATACTAATATCTGCCAGGACAACATGAGGTTCATCTTTCATAAGCAAGCTAAGTGCATCCTTGCCACTGTGCGCAATCCCAATTACATCAATATCTTTAGCCCCCCTTAGAAATAAACCGATGCAATCAGTCACAAGTTTGTGATCATCAACTATTATTACTTGAATTGTTTCTGCCATTTGTTTTTGTTTTAAAAAATCAGACTCTTAGCTCAAAAAAATTATGGTTTTTTTAGAGAAAGAACCATTAAAGTACAAAATAACGATAAGTTTGTGAAAAATACAAAAAATTCTTTCTTCATACATATTACAATCATCCGGTCTGTGTCCTGTTGAACAGGCTAACTGATGCAGTTGCCTGCGCAGTGGGCATAATAACCATATCATCTACGTTGACATGCAATGGCAATTGAGCACAAAAAACTACGCATTGAGAAATATCTTCAGCCTTTAGAGGCTCAAATCCTTCATATACCTTTTTTGCTGCACTTTCATCTCCTTTAAAACGAACCAAAGAAAACTCCGTATCAGCTGCTCCGGGATTTACTAAAGTAACCTTAATATTATGCTCCACAAGCTCCATTCTCATTGCTTTCGACAAACTGGTTACTGCATGTTTGGAAGCACAGTAGACATTTCCTTTCGGGTAGGTTTCTTTACCAGCTATACTTCCTATGTTTATGATATGCCCTTGTTTGCGTTGAATCATTCCAGGTATTACTGCCTTGCTTACGTATAATACCCCCTTTACATTGGTATCTATCATTTGATCCCAGTCTGAAGTATCACCTCCCTGAATATCACTAAGACCTAAAGCCAAACCAGCATTATTAACCAAAAGATCTATCTGCTTATAAGCATCTGGCAGATTTGATATGGCAGAAAAAACTTCTTCCTTCTTTCTTACATCGAAAACAAGTGGCAATACATTAACAGAATACCTTTTGGCCAAATCTGTTGCCAGTTCTTTAATCCTTTCTTTTCTCCGGGCAGTAATTATTAACTGATAACCAACTGCGGCCAATGATTCAGCGCATGCATAACCTATTCCGCTGCTGGCACCTGTTATTAATGCAGTTTTGTTAATCATTTTTTTTATCTTTTTCATTATCAAAAATAAAATCTCTTGTCGAAACCTAAAACACCTGAAAATAACCAGAAATTTAGGAATCCAAAAAATTATACGCAGATATTGGTAAAAGGTTAGTCATTTTTAGCGTAAAAAAAACCTGTAGGCCCAAATATTTTCCCTGTTAGTTTAGGCATGTTTGCCATATGGATAAGAAACAACCACAAAAAAGGTAAAGCAGGAATTCTGTAACGTACCATTCCGCCATAGGCTACGGTTATCATGCCAATAAAACCAAACAACAGTAGTGTAAACCAAAAGCCCGACCATTTTAAAGGGTAAGCATTTAGATTTCTTTTGTCGAAAAAGAAAATCACATATATCACCATTGCTATCAACATAAGATTTTCAAATGCAGCCATGAAGGTTACGGCAGAATAAACTTCGAAAATATGGGGCCTGAAAAAAGCATCGACGATTCCTTTTAAATAGGCCAGCGATACATCTGTAAAGGTTGGCTGAAGAAAAGCAAAGTGAATCTGGCTGCCTGCATCAAGAGAAAGAGAATGTACTACAAAATCATTTTGCCTGGTAGCAATAAACTCCAGCACATCTAAACCAGGGATTATTTTGCCCGAAAAAGTTGCTAAAAGAGCCAGAAAAGCAATTACAGCAAAATAGACAACATTTACCTTAATTACACTGCTATTGCGTATAAAATAAAAAATAATCATACAGGGAAGCCACAATAAAAGCGTATAAGGTTTTAATAACAGCAGGATGAAGCTATACCACAAAACCAATAATAATACTCCAATTTTAATTTTTCTTTTAAAAATCAGTTCGTCAACATAAAACACCCAGAAACCAAAAGACCATATCAACAATCCTTCCTTCAAAATCCCTGAACCCCAGAAAAGCAAACCGGGAAAAAGAAAGATACCCAGAGCCAGCCACTTTACTTTTTCTTTATCAGAATATCTTGAAAAGAATCTCAACAATGCTACCAAACCGCTAAATGAGAAAAAGTTGATAAAAACATTATGCACATGAATATATCCAAAAGAAAATATGGAAACCAACGCATTAAACCGAATAACCAGGCGGCTATCGTTGTATAATTCTGAAGACCATGGCCTGTACCAGTGATCTAACTTTTCATAATAAACTGCAAGATGATCTGCGGAACCCCCTATTCCGCTAAGCATACGCAAATAATCAATCGGATTTTCGGAGATTACCCGAAACATAGTCTGTCCATCATAAAAATATTTGTAAACATCAGCATAGTCAGGGTCGGTGTAGTAGTAGGTATAAATATAAATCAATACCGAACCGGCAAGGGTTTTCAAACCAAAAAAAATAATAGCAAGCCGATATGGCAAACCTTTAATATTCTTAAAAAAGGGGATTTTACCAATAAGCCAGGCAAAAACTAAAAACCAAAACAGCGATAGAAGTATCTGCATAAAAATATTGGAATTATGAGTCTACGCCGAAAAGTATATTTATTTATGACAATCATCAAACCCGAATTCACAATGCTTTGTAATTTAATTAGTTGCGAACTCTCCCTTATAGGGGGTCGGGGGGTCTGCTACTTTTCGGAGTGGACTTAATTGTGTATTTAAAACCCTGCACAAAGATAGATAAACCCAACACAAAGTTTTGTTTTATTACCAATTGATTTTTGAACTTTGAATACCATAAAAATGTTTTCAACCATACAATAAAGAAAATTTTAAAACTATGATAGTAAAACAAATTTTGCCTCTACTGCTTGTTATGTTCTTTGCTTGCAGCAGTGCCGAAACAAAAACAACAGATATGATAAATAATAATTCAGAACAATTTGAAACAGCTACTCTGGGTGGAGGCTGTTTCTGGTGCATTGAAGCCGTATTTCTTGATGTAAAAGGAATTATTTCTGCAACCAGCGGATACAGTGGCGGCCACATAAAAAACCCTGCTTATCGCGAAGTAACTACCGGCAGAACCGGTCATGCAGAAGTAGTTCAACTATCTTTTGACCCGGCTGTTATTTCCTACCAGGAAATCCTGGAGATCTTTTTCCATTTGCACGACCCTACAACTCTGAACCGACAAGGCGCAGATGTGGGAACACAATACAGATCGGTTATTTTCTATCACAACAACGATCAGGAAAAAAAAGCCAAAGAAGTGTTTGCTGAAATTGATGCTTCAGATCTTTGGGAAAATCCATTGGTTACAGAGATATCACCCTTAAAAGAGTTTTATGTGGCTGAAGATTATCACCAAAATTATTACAAAAATAATCCCAACCAGCCCTACTGCACTTATGTAATTAGTCCGAAAATGCAAAAGCTAAGGCATCTTTTTGGTAATAAGCTTAGTCAATAAGAGCTATTGCTTAAAAGTATAAACTGACTTGATGAAAGGTTAAGATAAATAATATGTCTTAAGAAGATTGAAAAATAACCAGAAAGATTCTATTGCCTTTCCTTATAATTGGCTACGTAGAAATTTAGAAGGTTATTTTCGAATTAAGGATTGATTTTTTGTCTTAACTTTTCAGGAATAATTTCGGTATATGGATTCACAAATTCACCGATCGGCTCCTGTCCCATTCTGGAAAGGATTTCTTGTCCCTTTTTAGGGTCAAGAACAAAAGTTACAAATTTTTCAGCCCACTCCATTTCAGTGGTTTTGTGTGGAATGGTAAGGCCATAAACCATCGCTTCTCCATATTCTGTAATCGTTTCACCGGGTTCGGTGCCCAGGGTTTGCACACTTGCCTGCCTATACCAATCGTTAAGGGTAAAATTGCCCAGGCTCAAGCTGTCAGGCAGTTGCAGATATTCCAGACCGTGCTGTACTGCAACACTTTTATAAAGAAATATATAGTCGATATGATGGCTCTCCAGTAAAGCAATCAAATCCGTTTCCTTGGGCCTGATGTTGTCTTTATCTTTTTGCAGCAGCTTTTCGGCCAAACCCACATCATTTTCCAAATCTTCAGCCAGCTGAATGGCAAATACACTTCTTACTCCGCATGGGTCCATATCCGGATTGCTTCTCCCAAACTTAACATCGGGTTTCAGCAGAATTTCGTGCCAGTTTGCTACTGTAATGCTCTCTGCATATCGCGATTTAGGTGTGTAAACAATGGCCAGTTCGTTGGTAGCAAAGGGAATATACCATGATGCATGATCAGGTATAAGCATGTTTTCTATTACCATATAATCGGCAGACAAAAAAATATCAGCAGGCGTATTGATATCGATTACCCGCCTTGCTCCTGCTTTGCTGCCCCAGGCTTCGGTAAGAATTACAACACCGGGGTTCTCTTTCTTAAAGGCATCAGCAATTTCATGGACAGGTTGGGTAAGACTACCCGCATGTATAACATGGAGTGTAATGGAAGAATCACTATTCCCGGTTTGATGGCAAGAAACAATAACTGCAAGGGCCGATATAACCAGTAATCTTTTAAAAATATTCATAGTCTACAGGAATTTAAGAAATAAAATTAACCATTATTCAAATAAATCCGGAAGCTGGGGAAACCCAGCTTCCGGAAAATCAATGCTTCTTAAAAACTTTGCACAGTTACTTGTAAACATTGATTTATTGTGTGGTTAGGGCACTGTTTTTACTTGCAAAATAACATTTTTCAGGACGATTATTTCAATTCTACAAAAGCCAGACGACCTGAAGCAACAAGGTTTCGGCTATCTGCAAAATCCTGATCAAAAAGAATATGCCATAAAAATGATAAACAATTGATTGAAAATAGCGTGTTGCACGTTTTACATATCGGTTAATAAAAAAAACTATTGAGTTATCTTATTTAATTCCTTAATTAATTTCCCAAATTCAAACTCAAGAAACGCATTAGTTTCGCCATAGAGCTTGTCAAAAAAGGCTACTATCATTCTTCCTTTTTCGGTTAAAATGGTTTGCCCTCCTTTCTCTCCGCCACGTGATTTTTCAATGATTGCAAAACCCAGCTTTTCTTCAATTTCCTTTACATTTTGCCAGGTTTGCCGGTATGCGTAACCCATTTCATCAACAGCCGCTTTAAGTGAACCATGCCGCTCAATGGCTTTTAAAAGCTTCCACTTACCTTCACCCAAAATGGAAATACCTTGCTGGGATTCTATCCAGAATTTATAATTTAGTTTTAGCTCTAATTTTGATGAATTCATATTGTAATTTACGATATATAAAAAATCAAATGTAGTTCTTGCTAATATTTGCAACGAAATTTTCCTATTCAATTTCATGGCAAAATTAATAATTTAGGTTCAATCTAATTGCTAAAAAAGCAACAACCAGCAAAATAAAAATTACAACATCCTGTTTAAATGCTCTCTAAGAATTATAGAAATCCAAATTTTAATTCATTTTAAATAAGAAATCTAATCCTATAATTCAATAATAAATTGCAATTTTGCGATATGTAATTATTGCATATCCACTTAAATACATTTATCTTATGAATCTCACACCTTTCATTTATCAAATCTTGATCATTAGCTTAACTATTCCGCTTTTATCTTCTTGTCAGTATCTGCCTGACGCCATAAGTGGAGCCAGCAAGTCCATGACTGCCAATGGAAACAGTTTGTTTCATCAAATAAAAGAACATACTCTGCAGGAAACCATCCTGAGCATTTCCGGCGAAATTGAAAACCCGGGTGAGATTAACACATCAGATTTCTACAAACGCGAAGTTGTGATAAAAGAAACCCTTTTTAACCCCGACAGCGGTATGGTGTTTTTGGGAGCTTACCGCTATAAAGGATATTCCCTTTTCGACTTGTTACACCCCAGAACTATAGCCAAGAAAAATGCTGATTTATTTCGTCCCCAGGTAGATATTTATATAGTTATTGAAAATGATAAAGGAGAAGAAGTTTCTTTCTCATGGTCTGAGATTTATCACACAAACCTTCCGCATCAAATTTTAATTGCCACAGAAATGGCCCAGATTGAACCTCATAGAAAGGAAGTGAGCTACCCAATGGCCGAAAAATGGAAAGTTGTGGCGGCCAACGATCTCTATGGTTTCAGAAATCTTGAAAATCCTACACGCATTACCGTAAAATCATTTGATAAAAAGAAGTATTCTATAGATCGTGATCTTAGCCCACTCAATAGCGAAAGTGTAAATGTGGTTCTAAACAACCAAAAGATACTGGAAATACTTCCAGACACTGCCAACAACTTTCATCAAACGTATTATTCCTGTTTTTATGGCATGGGGATGGGTTATCATCATGCAAAATTGTTCTCAGGCCCAACGTTAAACCATAAGCTTGCAGGGGTAATTAACCCAACATCAAAAGAATGGAACAAGAATGGTCTGGTATGTTTTGCCGGGGCCGATGGGTACAGGGCTATTTATAGCTTTAGCGAGTTGTTCAATCGCACTGATCAGGTTTCTCCTATTTTAGCCGTTTCAGAAGATACCAGTGATTGGGGATTTTATCGGATTTTCTCTCCTTCAGAGTTTTATGCCGACCGCTCGGTAAAAGCACTGGCAGAAATTTATCTTTTTACAGATTAAGCAATAAAAAAATGTAAGAAAAGAACATTTCAATTAAATAGGGGTTAATTAGATAAGTTAATAATAAAAATTTTATCATAATAAAAAAACTATGGAACTAAGCGCAAGAAATCAGGTAAAAGGTACGATCAGGGAAATAAAAATTGGAAGTGTAATGGCCAAGGTAAGGGTAGAAATTCCCGGGGAAAATGTTATCAATTCGATGATAACCATAGACAGTGTAGAAGAATTGAACCTTAAAGTGGGCGATGAAGTATTTGCCGTAATAAAATCTACCGATGTAATGATTGCCAAATAAAACAAGTTTTCTTGCCCTACTTTAATTTGTTGAAAACTTTCATAACTCTTCTTAATAAACAAAGCCCGTCACTAATTAAGTTGACAGGCTTTGTTTCTATAAAAGGATGATTTTTATTAAAATCCAAACTGAATTCCCTGTGCCAGGGGCAAATCGGTTGAGTAGTTTATGGTGTTGGTTTGGCGACGCATGTAGCTTTTCCATGAATCGGAACCCGATTCGCGGCCACCACCAGTATCTTTCTCGCCACCAAATGCTCCTCCAATTTCGGCGCCCGAAGTTCCAATATTTACATTGGCAATACCACAGTCTGAGCCTGTTTCGGAAAGGAACAATTCTGATTCGCGCAGATTCTCGGTAAAAATAGCTGACGACAACCCTTGTGGCACCCCATTATTTATCGCTATGGCTTCTTCAATGGTTTTGTATTTTATTACATAAAGAATGGGAGCAAAAGTTTCTTCCTGAACAATTTCAAACTGATTCTCTGCTTCAACCAAGGCCGGTAATACATAATGGCAAAAATCACGATTTTCACAATTGTAGGAAGTACCGCCAAACAAAACGTTTCCACCCTCTTCTTTCACTTTTATAATGGCATTGAGAAAAGTATGCACCGCATCCTCGCTAATGAGTGGCCCTACCAATGTATCGTTTTTCAGGGGATTGCCAATTCTTTCCGATACACTTTTATAGGCCATTTTTAGTTTCTCAACCACCTGATCGTAAACACTTTCGTGAACAATAATACGACGGGTTGAAGTACACCGCTGGCCTGCAGTGCCTACCGCACCAAACACTACCGATTTAACAGCCATTTCCAGATTGGCACTCGGTGCAACAATTACGGCATTGTTACCACCCAATTCCAAAATGCTTCTCCCCAATCGGGCACCAATAATACCGGATAATCTTTTCCCCACCTTCGTTGATCCGGTTATTGAGAACAGCGGAATCCGCTTATCAGCAACAAAATTGTCGCCAAGCACAGATGAGCCGGCAACCAAAAGATTAAAGACTCCTTCAGGTACATCATTATTTTTTAGTACATCTGCAATAATATTATGGGTCGCTATGGCTGTAAGTGGGGTTTTTGAGCTGGGTTTCCATATAACCACATCACCACAAACCGCAGCAAGCATGGCGTTCCACGCCCAAACAGCCACCGGAAAATTGAAGGAAGTAATCAACCCTACTATTCCCAGGGGTTGATATTGATCGTACATACGGTGTTGTTTTCGTTCTGAATGCATGGTAAAACCATTCAGCATTCGGCTTTGACCTACGGCAAAATCGCAAATATCAATCATTTCCTGTACTTCGCCCAGGCCTTCCTGGTAAATTTTACCCATTTCCAGACTAACCAGGTATCCTAAGCTTTCTTTTTTTTCGCGAAGGGCATTTCCGATCTGCCTTACTACCTCTCCCCTTTTCGGAGCAGGCATTTCGCGCCAAATTTCGAAAGCTTCTTCCGCCTTTTTCATAACCTTTTTATAATCATCAATGCTGGCACTTTGCACACTGGCAATGGGTTTATTATCAACCGGCGAAACAGATATGTTTTCCTTTCCGGTAGTTTTTAGCCATTGAGCACCTGTGCTGGCGCCATAATTCATTGGTTCTATACCCAAAACCTGTAATACGTTTTCCATTAAAAAATGATTTATAATTCGACAAATGTTTTATTTTTAACACTAATACATATTAGTAGTTTAATATAAAACAAAGTTACACAGGTAAAAGAGATTTAGGAAATTAAATTTGGGGTGGATAATAATTGAAATACTATTCCCCAAAAACCACTACTTTTAGCCCACCTTATAACTTGCTCAAAACATGAAAACAACCCACACCTTTGAGAAATCATTTGGCCCGGCGGCATCTTTTACAGGGACAGTAATCTTTGTAGCCGGATTACTGGCTACTTTTTATTCACTTACGGCATTGGTTTTGGTTGTCATAGGTGCCTTTCTGGCATTTACAAATACAAGCACAACCATTGATGATGAAAAGAAAATGATCCGATTTTCGAACAATATGTTCGGATTCATAAAAACCGGAAAATGGATTTCGTTAAATAAAGATATGAAGTTGGGAGTAAAACAAGAGAAAACCCTTTACAGAACCTACAGCAGGAGCAATCAAACTATGGATATAAAAACTCAACACAAAAAAATATATCTGTTTGATGAAAACAACAAACCCATTGTGCCCCTAAGAATGCTTCGAAGCGCAGAAAACAAGGATGTAATCATTAACCAGCTTTGCGAAAAACTTGGGATACAAAGGTTAGCCGGAACCAAACAAAATAATAGCTAAACAATTAAAATGATCATCAGTATAAATCCAATCCCAAAAAGAAAAAGGTTATCACCATCCAGAAATAACCTTTTAAAAAATAATGGATTAAAAATGCCTCATAAAGAAATCTTTATCTCTTTTTCTTAATACTACAACCAATAGCCCTGGTGGTTTCAGGGTTGGGTTTCTGGCCATTGGAAACGGCGATAATGGCATCAGCGAGATATCTCGCTTCCACTTTTGATGCATCCTGATAATTATCATCTATAGCCCCTATATAAGCCACCCTTAAATCCTGGCCATCTTTTTTAAGAAGGAAAATGTGTGGAGTTCGTGTAGCACCATATTTGGGATACACCGTTTGGTCTGCATCCAAAAGGTAAGGAAACGGGAAGTTCTTCTCATTAGCCCTTTTTTTCATATTCGTATAGGAATCCTGCGGCTGAACCACCGAATCATTGGCATTGATAGCAATTACGGGAAATCCTTTGGGAGCAAATTCATTGTGTAGTTCAATCATACGGTCTTCATAAGCCACAACGTAGGGACAGTGGTTGCATGAAAAAATCACTACAAATCCTTTGGCATCAGGATAATCTGCCATTGATACATATTTGCCGTCAACATTGAGAAGGCGAAAATCATCAGCAACATCGCCCACATTATATCCCTGGGCAAAAGAAGTGGATATAAAAAAAACGGTACTTAAAAATGCAAATAGCTTTTTCATAAATAATTGGTTTTGGGTTAGTAAAATATTATTGAATTAATGGTAATATAGTTTCTTCCAAATCCTGGAAGGTTAATTCCTCTTCAAAAAATGCGTAAAATCCACGTCCATAGATTACCGTGGCAGGAATGGCACCACTCCAGTCATCATTTACCACCGGAATCCATTTGTTGGCATTAGGTTCGTTAAGCACAATAACTTCTGCCTGCATGTTCATTCTTTCAATAAAGGGAACTACCCTGCTTTCAATTTGATTTGGAAAATCAAGACTTACAAATAGTACCTTTATATTTTGATCTTTGTATTGGGCATTAAACTTTTCAAAATCGGGTATTTCTTTTACACATGGTGCACACCAGGTTGCCCAAAAATTTATTACATAAACAGAATCAGTATCTTTGGTAAGCCAATGCTCAAATTCACTAAATGTATACATGGGTATTTTTTTAGGTTCACCGGCACTTACATAAGTAACCGAAAGCAGCCCAAAAGCCATGTAGAAAACAAAACTGACAAATTTTTTACTAATCATTTTTTTATTCATTTTACGTCAATTTAAACAGAATAAAACCATTATTAACGTGCTTAAGTAATTATCAAACAAGCGCTTAATTTTAAAGTTTAACCAATAGTGTCAATTGTTATTTTTTAACAACACTCCAAAATCAGATGGATACGGTGTTAAAATCAACAAACATTTCCCCGGCAGATGATAATTCCATACCTTTGCACCTATAATATAAACATAACTAAGTATAACATGAGTGAACCATTTACCAAAGCCATATCTCTTCGATACGACGAATTATCGGGACAGCCATGCTGCCTGTCGTGTGGAGGAGCTATAAACTACGCAGAGATAAAACCGGGCTTTCGATGTGCCGATCTGGGATCGGGTAAAGGATTTGACGTATTAAAAATGGCTACAATGGCCACAGAAACAGGGTTTGCCTATGGCATAGATGTGTCTGAAGCAATGATGGAAACAGCAAGGGAAAATGCACGAAAAATCAACCAGACCAACACCGCATTTATCAAAAGTGAGTTGGAAAACATTCAGTTGAAAGATGAAAGCCTGGATCTTGTTCTTTCAAACTGCACTATCAATCATAGTCTCGATCAGGCTTCTGTATGGAAAGAGATTTACCGGATTCTAAAGCCAGGTGGTTACTTTGTGGTAAGCGATATTTATTCGCTCGAAACAGTACCCGATATCTACAGAAACGACCCTGAAGCAGTTGCCGAATGTTGGGCTGGTTCGGAAACCAAAGAAAAATATCTTGAAAATATACACAATGCAGGTTTTCCTGGTGTTGAATTTATTGAAGAATCAACCCCATACGAAAAAGGGGAAATCCAGGTGTGTAGTTTTACCATAAAAGGCTATAAACACTGATATTTTAACATTAAAGGCGCATATTTTTTCGTAACTTGCGTCACGTTTTAAAAAGAAACTTATTCACTTATAATTATAGAAAAATTTATGAAAACTCTCGTAAAAAAAGAAACAAGAAATCAGGTATCAGAAAAAAAACAAGCACAATGTTGTGCAAAATTATCTAATAATCAGGTAGGTTGTCACGATTAGTATTCTCATTGCATTTCCTATTTTCATTTACAATCATCACATGAATTTAAAACCTTCACAACACAACATTGTCTCAACATTAGAAGAAGGAAAAAAGCACTTAATTGTAAATATTCTATCAGGAAATGCAGACATCCTTTCTGATGAAGAACTCAAAATTTTAAAGGATAATCACACCGGTGATTATCCTTTTGATTTTATTCAAAAAGGATATGTTTGCATTCCGGCTGAAGAAGACCTTTCCTACAGACTAAAATATATTGAATTTTTGGAAGAAAGAGAAAAGGAAGAAGTACAGTTATTTTTTGTACCAACCTATAGTTGCAACTTTACCTGCTCCTACTGCTACCAAAGCGAATATCCTTCACAGCAAATGAGTCTCTCTCCCGAGATTATTGACGCATTTTTTTCTTTTATAAAAAATAAATTTGCTGACAGGAAAAAATATATTACCCTTTTTGGAGGTGAACCCCTATTGGCTGCACCCAAGCACAAAAAAAGCATCGAATACTTTATAGAAGCCACCAAAAAAGAGAATATTGATATTGCTATTGTTACCAACGGCTATTTGCTTCACGAGTATCTGCCCCTTTTCGACAGCTCTTTTGTAAGAGAAATTCAAATTACCATCGACGGTACCGAAGATATCCATAACCGCCGCCGCAGATTAAAGAACAACAATCCTACTTTTGATGTGATCGTAAAAAATATCGATGCCTGTTTGGCAAAAAATATTTCGGTAAACCTGCGCATGGTGGTTGACAAGGAGAACATTGATAATTTGCCTGATCTGGCAGATATGGCTATTGAAAAAGGCTGGACAAAAAATCCTTTGTTTAAAACCCAGATTGGCCGGAATTACGAACTGCACTACTGCCAGAACGGACAATCAAAATTATTTGATCGTCTTTCTCTGTACCAGCATTTGCTCAAGATCATTAAAAAACATCCACAGGTACTGGAATTTCACAAGCCTGCATTTTCTGTAATGAAATACCTGTCGGAAAACGGAAACCTACCCAATGCCTTATTTGATTCTTGTCCAGCCTGTAAAAGCGAATGGGCCATGGATTTTACCGGAAGCGTATATTCATGCACAGCAACCGTAGGAAAGCCAGGAGAAAAACTAGGCACTTTTTATCCGGATGTAATGCTCGATGATGAAAAAATAAAAATCTGGGAACAAAGAGATGTACTGCACATAGAACAGTGCAAAAGCTGCAACTTACAACTGGTTTGTGGCGGTGGGTGCGGCTCTATAGCACAGAACACCCACGGAAGTATCCTTTCTCCAGATTGCAGACCCATTGATGGCCTGAATGCACTGGGAGCCAAAGCATACTTTTAAAGCCAGTATTCTGGCATCACTAAAAAATTTCCTTTTTACTGAAAGAAATAAAACAGTACATTCGCAGTTTTATTAGAATAGTACGCTGAAAATTGAAAAAATACGCATTACATATAGCGAATTCCACCTTTTTATTATTCTTTATTTTTGCACAATATTCGTGCATTAATGAAGAAGTGTGCGAAGATATTGCCACTGTGCCGGTAAGAATAGGTTTTTTTGAAGATAACAATACGGACGATCCAATTGCTGTTTCTTTAGATAGCCTTACAGTTTATGGTCTGGGCAATGATTCTTTAATTTACAACAACCGGCCAAATGTTGCCCAGATAGAGCTACCGCTTAATTCTCAGCAAGATAGCTGTGCTTTTATTTTCATTTTACCACAAGCTCCTTCAGAGTTTTTGCAATTAGATACTATCTGGTTTTATTATGATAGAAAAGCAACACTTATTAGTATGGAATGTGGTTTTAGCACCTTTTATGAGCTAAATGACATCTCTTATAGCAAAAATAGAATTGACTCAATATCTTTAGATAATTTAAATGTAAGAAACACTTTAGATGAACATATCAAGATATTTCCTGATAATACTCCTGCTGATAATGAGTAAACAGGTCATTTCTCAGAATGATATCGATTCTGAAGATGAACCACAATCGACCTTGAATGAAGCAGTATCGGACACTTTGGCAAAGCCTACGCCTGATTCATTTGTCAGAATTGGCTTTGACTTGTCAGCCGTTGCAAGGCAATTTTTTGAACCCGAGGTCAGGCAATTTGAATTTTCTCTTGATTCTGAAGTGTATTACAACTGGTTTGCCATTTTTGAAGGGGGCTTTGCCAATGTGAGAGCCACTGAGCGACCTTTCGATTATAATGCCCAAACATATTTCGGGCGAATTGGTGCCGACTATAATCTTTTGCCCCGCACCGGAACAGATAAAAACAACTCTCTTTCGCTGGGCATCAGATACGCATATGGTTTATCAACCCACGAAGCGTCCAATTTTCTTATCCGAAATGATTATTGGGGTGACTCTGATGGCAACCTGGAGCGCACAAACTTTCACCTGCACTGGATTGAGTTTAGTGGTGGCTTAAAAACAGAAATATTTCAAAATTTTTACCTGGGCTGGATGATAAAAACACGGGTTCGTATTTTTGAATCCAGAAATCCTGAATTAACACCCTATTATCTTGGGGGCTACGGACATGAGAAAAGAAGAGCTCCCGTAATGATACATTATTACATTCTCTATAAATTAAATTTCAACTGATAAAAGACCATATTGCAAACAAAATGAATATTTATTAACAAAAAAACTTTGAAAACTAATTTTAAGACAAACATTTCGAAATTCATAATGGTTACATAATAAGTAATTTCCGTAATGAATTACAAGATTGTAAGAATTAACGGGATATTAAGATCAAATTAATCAAAAAGTAAATTATCTTTGTGGCTTCTGCCTTTTAAAAAGACCAGTTTTTAAAATGAACTTTGATAACATTAAAGTTTTGGTGCTAAATAAGCTGAAAAAAGAACTGAAACCAAATCTCTATTATCATAATTTTCAGCATACCATTGATGTTTGTGAATCTGTTGATCGACTAGCAGAAATGGAAAATATTACCGGGTCTGATCTATTACTGCTTCAAACCGCGGCTATTTTTCACGATACAGGATTTATCTGGCGTTATGAAAACAACGAAGAGCTTGCATGTAATTTTGCCAGACAAATACTGCCAGAATATGGTTATCCCAATCAATTTACAGAGCATATCTGTAAAATGATCATGGCCACTCAAATTCCCCAAAAACCAGATGATATTTTGGCAATGATACTCTGCGATGCCGATCTTGATTATATTGGTAGAGGAGACTTTTTTATTACCGCTTTAAGGCTTCATAGAGAGTGGAGTGAAAACAGTAATATGAAAATAACTTTTAAAGATTGGTATCTGAAACAGCATAGTTTTATTATTCATCATGATTTTTTTACAAAATCCGCAAAAAATTTAAGAAACGATAAAAAAGCACATAATCTCAACCAGGTAAAAGAATTACTAAATTTACTTGATGTAACAAAAAGCGACCATCTTGGTTCCTTTGCCAGCTCTTTTCAATAAAATATTGATATAATTTCATGATTTGTGATAGGCTACTATAATTTTTATTACTCATTCAAACTTCAGTTTTACAAGTAATACTTATATTTCTGACTCCCTATATATAATTATTCTGAAACTTTTACACAAAAAGAACGTATCCCACAAAAACTCTTTTAAGTATGGAAAATGAGACTAAAAATGTAATTCTTGTAGCCTACGATTTTACTGCTGTAGGCGATATAGCCATAGAAAATGCTGTGGCAATGGCTAAATTACTGAAATACAACATTTGTATTCTGCACATTATTAACAAGACTTCTCTTAAAAATCTTAAAAAAGATAATAAGCCAATTGAATCAATCAATGAAAGGTTAAAAAATGTTGCAGAAAATATAAAATCTGAACATAATATAGGTGCAGATTTTATGTCGAAAAAAGGAAGTATTTTCAGTGCGATTGCTGAAGTATCAAAAGAAATTGGAGCTAATTTCCTGGTTTTTGGTACCCATGGTAAAAAAGGTGCCCAATTCCTTATGGGAAGCTATGCTATTAAGCTTATAAAAAGCTGCCCGGTACCGGTATTTGTTGTACAAAAGCCCGCCGGAAAATCACATTTTAAAGATGTGGTATATCCATTAAATATGGATCCAGGTTCTAAACAAAAAATAAAATGGGCAGTGTCTTTTCATGGACAGTTTGGTTCCAAAATACACTTTTACATTGATTCCTACCCCGACGAGTTTATTCAAAAAAGACTTAGAGCTGACCATAATCAGGTGAAAAAAATTCTTGAAAAGCACAATATCCCTTATACCGACAATTTCTCCCCATTAAAAGGAAAATTTTCGGAGAAATGTGTCGAGTTTACTAAAAATATCAATGCAGATATAATTATGTTAAGCACCGATCCCGACAAGATTACATGGAGCCTGTTTGGTTCGCCAGATGAAAGGATCATATACAACCAGGAAAAAATTCCGGTTATGTGCATAAATGCGCAGGATCTGAGAGTTATTATTGGAGGATTGTAATTTTTCAATTCTCAAAAAAAAAAGCCGGCATGAGATGCCGGCTTTTTGTATTTTTACCCCTTTATTACGAACACTTTAAAGCATAATTTATCAATGGATAAAGAACCTGTTCAAAAAAAAATTGAAAGCCTAACGAAAATCCTCAATCAACATAATTATAATTATTATGTTCTCGACAGGCCCGCAATAAGCGATTATGAATTCGACCAGAAGCTTAAGGAACTGGAAAAACTGGAGAAAGATTACCCTGAGTATGTTTTAGATGATTCTCCAACCCAAAGGGTGGGCGGTAAAATTACCAGAAAATTTAATAATGTAAACCATAAGTACCCTATGCTTTCGCTTAGCAATACCTACAGCAAAGCAGAGTTGGAAGAATTTGACCAAAGAGTGCGAAAGCTAACACAAAGCCCTTTTTCTTATGTATGCGAACTCAAATACGATGGTGTGGCCATTGGTATAACATATATTAATGGGGTACTCACCCAGGCCTTAACCCGCGGTGATGGAATAAGCGGAGATGATGTAACCCATAACGTAAAAACAATCAGGAGTATACCTATTCGCATTTATGATTCAAAACTACCATCAGAATTTGAAGTGAGGGGCGAAATCATATTGCCACATAAAAGCTTTATTGATCTAAATTTAGAAAAGAACAATAATAATGAAGCACTCTTTGCCAACCCCAGGAATGCTGCATCCGGCAGCCTTAAATTACAGGATTCATCTTTGGTTGCAAAGCGAAATCTGGATTGTTTTGTCCACGGAATTCTAGGGGACAGTTTGCCTTTTACTTCACATTATGAAAATATTCAACAGGCAAAAGATTGGGGTTTTAAAGTATCTCAGTATACCAAAAAATGCAGCAACATTGATGAAGTAATGACTTTTATAGAGGAAATACAAAAGATCCGCACAGAACTGTCATACGATATTGATGGCATTGTTATCAAAGTTAACCAATACGATATTCAGGAAGAGCTGGGCTTTACCAGTAAATTTCCACGATGGGCCATTGCCTACAAATATAAAGCAGAGCAAGGGGTAACTACATTAGATAATGTGATCTACCAGGTTGGCCGTACGGGCGCTGTTACCCCGGTAGCCGAATTAAAGCCCGTTTGGGTAGCCGGTACAAAAGTCAAAAGAGCATCTTTATATAATGCTGATAAAATTGAAGAACTTGACCTTCATTTTGGCGATACCGTTTTCGTTGAAAAAGGCGGAGAGATTATTCCCAAAATTGTAATGGTAGATATAGCAAAACGCACCAAAGATGCAAAAAAAGTTTCCTTTACCCAAAAATGCCCCCGATGTGGCACCCCCTTGAAGAGAAAAGAAGGAGAAGCTGTGTTTTACTGCCCCAATTCATCGCTTTGCCCCCCGCAAATACAGGGCAAAATTGAACACTTTATCAGCAGAAGAGCCATGAATATTGAAGGATTGGGGGAAGGACGTATTGAAGTACTGATCAACCATAAACTTATTAGCAGAGCTGCAGATCTCTATAAATTAAAATATGAAGACTTATACGGGCTTGAAAAAACCATTGAAGACGAAGAAACAGGAAAAACTAAAAAAATAAGTTTTAAGGAAAAAACCGTTAATAATATATTGCAGGCAATTGAAGATTCTAAAAAAATCCCTTTCGAAAGAGTTTTATTTGCCCTGGGAATAAGACATCTTGGGGAAACAGGCGCCAAAAAAATTGCACGTCAACTTAAAAATCTGGAAACAATAAGCAAAACAAGCTACGAAGATCTATTGGCGATACCCGAGATAGGAGAAAAAATTGCCGCCAGTATAGTAGATTATTTTAATGAATACGAAAATATCCAAACCATTAATGCACTGATAGATGCCGGACTAAAATTTGAAATTGAACAACCGGATTTTGAATCAATGTCATCATCAGATTTACCACTGGCAGGAAAGAGTTTTGTTGTTTCAGGGGTGTTTGAAAAATACTCCCGCAATGAGTTAAAGGAAATCATTGAAAAGAAAGGAGGCCAAAATATTTCTTCTCTTTCTTCAAAAACATCTTATCTGCTTGCCGGAGAAAAAATGGGACCTGAAAAAAAGAAAAAAGCAGAACAACTAAATATCCCCATTATTTCTGAGGCTGATTTTGATAAGCTGATTCAATAATAAGACCGTCTTTCATCGTAAGTTTCCGGTCGGCCATTAAAGCCAGATCATTGTTGTGCGTAACAATAACAAAGGTCTGATTAAGTTTGCCCCGCAAATCGAAGAAGAGCCGGTGTAGTTCTTCAGAAGTTTCCGAATCAAGATTGCCACTGGGTTCATCAGCCAGAACAACCACAGGATCATTGATCAAGGACCTGGCAACAGCTACCCGTTGCTGCTCACCACCCGACAGTTCACCGGGCTTATGATCCATCCTGTCAGAAAGCCCCAGCAAATCGAGCAACTCCTTTGCTTTTGATATTACTTTAGATGTTGACTTGTTACCAATATACCCCGGAATACACACATTCTCTAAAGCATTGAACTCAGGCAGTAAATGATGAAACTGAAAAACAAAACCAATATGCTGATTTCTAAACACCGAGAGATCTTTATCTGACAGGGATTTCAAATCCTTACCATTTATCATAAGTGTACCTTCATCTGCTTTATCCAACGTACCTATTATGTGAAGAAGAGTAGTTTTGCCAGCACCTGATGCACCAACCACTGAAACTACTTCTCCCTGTGCAATCTCTAAATCAATACCTTTTAGTACTTCTAAACTTCCGTAAGATTTTCGGATATTTCGGGCTGAAATCATATTTTCCAAAACTACGCGCTTCTTAATAATTGATAATCAAGATAGTATAAAATCTTAAGAGATAAGCTATTGTATTGAGGCGAATCCCTTAGCAAGCCAAAGTTATCAAAATAATTGGCAACTGCACCTGTTTGCTCATGCAAAACTGCATTTTTCCAAACAAGATTTAGGCTTGAACCAGGAGCAAAAAGCCATGTAAAAACCAGATCTACATTTAACGAATTAAAATTAAAATCACTGGCAGAATATTCCGGAACATCTTCTTTATTTAATCTGCCATTTGCCTGTAGCTGATAATACCTGTCATACTCTCCTTTAGACCAGTACTGACGTAAGCGAAAACTGAAGTAAATATCACTACTTACAATGTAATTACTCGAAAAAACATTTTCAATGGTTTTCACTTCCCGGTTACCAAAGATTATCTGATCATTTCCGGTACCAACATATCCTATATCGTTTTGCTTCAGGCTATAGCTGAGACTGTGAACCAACATCAGTTGATCAGAAACTCTGAAACGGGGAGAGAAATTGTAATAGATATCAGATTTATCAAAGGCCGATGCATGTGAATACCTCAACTGCATATCAATAGCAAAAGGCTTTCGGTAATCGGAAGAAATTCCAGCCCAGCCGCCAATGGCCTTTGGCCTGACGAAGTACCTGCCGGTTTGGCGTGGTTCATAAAAATCTCTCTGCTCTTTGGGATAATAAAACAAACCATGCGTTAAATAGCTATAATTAATAGTAGAAGCACTTGTTCTATATTCCAGATAGAGATTTTCTACCTGGTATTGATCATACCTTCCCTGGTTTTGAAAAATTATTCTGTTGTTCCAATTTCTCAATTTCCAGAAGGGTTCGTATATATTATATTCAAAATCAACCCTGTCTCTGATTTCATTGTTGCGATGGGTTAAACCCATATCATTATCATTATACTTTGGATTTATTGCCCTGCGACTTATTGATGATTGAAAGTTGCCACTAATTTTGGCTATCGATACATTGTAGCGACTACCATTTTCAATATCAATTTTATTGTTCTGATCAACGGTTTTATTGAATAACTGATTTATAGCACCTGAAATATTAATCTGGTAAGAATTGGAAACATCAACCAGCGTGGTACCAGCACCTGTTACATTGGCATGTCTGAAATTGCCTGATCTCAAAACGTTTGTATTTATGAGATATGCTGATGAGTTATTAGAAAGAGCCTGATCAAGCACCAGAATATTGTAATTGGTAGTAGGGTCTGTTTGAATTTGCCTGGTAGTTCCGTTACTAATATGGTCAATACTGGAATAAGTCTTATCGGTTATCGCATTGAAGATGCCTACCGCCAATCCTTTAACACTACGGCCACTCATCTTAAAAGCATTGATCAGCTTTGATTGCTGTGGATTATCGATAATAACTTCATTTTCATTTAAATCAGATGTAGCGTTATTATAACCTGCTGGCCTACCCCCTATGCGCCTTGAATAAAAAAGATCGCCGCGTTCAAAAAGGTCCATACTTTCTTTAAAAAACGGGCGCTGTTCACCATAAACCGTTTCAAAAGCCGAAAGATTTTTTACCTGATTATCAGATGGAACCTGACTAAAATCAGGCATTAGCGTCATATCAAACGTAAAACTCTCATTAATCCCATACTTCATGTCGAGTCCTCCCCCAAAAGATCTGGAATAGTTATTTACGCCTTTTATGCTATATGGATAGTGACTTGACCCCATAGAGATATAAGGAGTAAAAGACAGCCTTAATGGAGCTTTGATGTTGCAAATACCATGTAATTGCCCCCAATTAACGAGCCTGTTGGAAACATCCTTTTCTTCCAGCGCCCATTGATTCGTTTCTCTGTGTCTTCTGATACTTCGAAACAATTGTAAGCCCCAGGTCTGACAATCTGTTGATGGAAATCGCATTGCAGAATAGGGAATACGCATTTCCACTGACCAGCCATCATCATTAATATTTACGGCACTGTCCCAAACACCATCATAAGTTCTGTCTGCATAGCGCCAATCTTTCTGCACCCCTGATGCATAAACTTCAAACGAATAAGCATCTAACTGATTATTATAAGTATCAAGGCGAATACCAAAGGCATCTGCATTCAAACTGGCGTCTCTTTCCCCTAACTGCATTAAAATACTATCCGGGTAAGAGTCATATAACCGGGCAGCAATGTAGATGGCATTATCGTCATACAATAACCTTACTTCTGTATTTTGTGATGGTTTCTCATTAAAAACAGGATTGTACTGGGTGAAACTACTAATGGGTTCTGCCAGGCCCCATACTTCAGGCTCTATTAGTCCATCAATTAGTGGAACCAATTCTGTACGTTGAGTAAAAGCAATCTGGATGCTATTTCGTGTGCCTGCATAGAGTGTTGCTGCAATCAATAAAATAAAAAGGGTACTTGATAGCCTGAATAGCTTCATCTAAAGAAGTGTTAAAGTATTTTATCTGAATTATTTATAAGTATTGTTATAAAACCTAATGTTTTCAGTAGCTCAGGCTGCTAAAATAAAGAATAACCTTAAATAAATGAAGGTAAAAAAAGCCAAAAGCCAAAGTTTAACGTTATTTGTTCAACTTTGGCTTTTAGCTAAAAAGTATATACTTTTCAATAAAGGAAATTTAAACCAATATATACGCCGCTATCGCCATCCTGTTCATCTAGGGCAACCCCATAATTTACTGCAACAACAAAGTTTTCATTCATTACTATGTGAATACCAATACCAGTGCCTAAATGTGGCTTCATTGAAGCAGATGTAACCAGGCTGGAAACAGCAGGATTATCATAATCCATTTTGTATTTCTGCGTTACCATACCCACATCCAGGAACCCACTGGTAGAGATATAAAAATCCTGTCGTGCAATAGCAAACTTCAGTGCTTTGTAGCGCAATTCAAAGTTGCCATAGGCTAGTCCATTGGCCTGAATTCGGTTTCTTTTTACCCCTCTAATGGTTTTTGCTCCACCAAAACCATCACTTGTTTTATAGGAACTATAAATAAAAGGGAGCATATAATAAGGCATATTCCCTGTAAGAACCCCCTGATAACCCAACCTGTTTGCAATAGATAACCTTCCGGGTACCAGGGTAAAGTAATGCCTGTGAATAAAAACCCCTTGCAGATATCCATAATCTCCATTGCCCAAAAATCCGGGAGCAGCAATCAGTAAACCTTCTGTCCACATACCTTTCATGGGGTTGGCAAGCTGATCGCGTGTATCATGCACCAAACCTGCTTTCAGATAAATGGTATTTCCACCATCACCAATATCAGAGGGGATGATACCCGCATCTTTATATTGATCGTAAAGAGTTGGGATAACATTTGCCTGATCTTCTTCATCAAGGCCATCATTAATGGAATTAAAGTTGACGGTACCAATATTAAGTCCGAAAAAACCAGCACCACCTAACCATTTATAATCGTCATGAAGAAAACGTCGCTGAAAGTCAGCTGTGACTCTTAGTAATTTGCGGTCTAACCTGTAATACATTCTTGAACCGTCTGGCTGGGTATCATCTTCCTTATTGCGATTATAATTAGCTTCATAGCCATTAAATCCATAAAAATCAAGAGCCTGCTCAGTAAGATACATCAGATCAAATGTAGTTCGCGTATTGGGAATCAGATAGGGAGAATCATAGAAAAAGTTATTCTGGCCATTTCCTTTGGTAGTTCTCGACCACTCGAAATACAGTGAGTGCATATAGGCAGGATAGGTACTTCCGTCACCATAATTGAAGAAATTCGCCAAAGCACCATAACGAAAACCTTCATCAGTGTTATAGGCAATGGCAGGTAAAGCGCCAAATGTCCATCCTTTCTTTACTGGTTTAGCAACCAATGAATCATTTTGCGCTTCAGCGCTAATCATAGCCAATGCTAAAATTAATAGTAAGGAACCCTTTCTCATTGTTTTAGTTTGTTTAAATTTAGGGTTAAAGTTAAATAATTTCACCAATGATTTATTTATTTTTTTAATAATGAACCAATAATAGTTCTTCTGTTATCTAGTGCATAATTTGTAATGTTTTCAACAGGCAAAATATAAAAGGAAAAAGTAATTTTACACTCTAAACTTCCCTGGAATTATTACTGAAAAATGTGCCGGGCTACAAAACGATTAAATGAATTATACGATTATCGACATAGAAACAACCGGCGGCAATCCGTATCGCGATCGCATAACAGAGATCGCTATTTATGTTCATAATGGTGAAAAAGTTATTAATGAATTTCATTCACTTATCAACCCTGAGCGTAAAATCCCCTATTTTATAAGCCAGATGACGGGTATAAGTGATGATATGGTTACCCGGGCACCTAAATTTTATGAAGTGGCAAAAAAAATTGTTGAATTAACCGAAAACAGCATTTTTGTAGCACACAATGCCAGTTTCGATTACAACTTTATTAAAACGGAATTCAAAAACCTTGGATATTATTATCAGCGGGATATATTGTGCACGGTAAAACTGAGTAGAAAAATCATTCCAGGTAAAAAATCATATAGCCTCGGAAAACTCTGTAATGAGTTAGGAATAATAATTTCTGACAGGCACAGAGCCAAAGGAGACGCTTTGGCAACAGTAAAGCTTTTTGAACTTCTATTGAGGAAAAATTCCGGAAGTGTTTTTGATCAGATACTGAATCTTCAGTTCAATAATAATATGGTAAACCAGGCCATTACACGAAAGGTCATTGATAAACTTCCTCAAAAAACAGGAATCTACTACTTTTTAAATGAAAAAGCAGAAATTATTTACATAGGGAAAAGTAATGATATAAAACAACGTGTTCTATCTCATTTAAGCAGCGTTAAAACCAAAAAGGGGGCAGAAATGATTGAGAAAATTTCTGATATCCATTTTGAAATTACCGGGAGTGAACTCATTGCTCTTTTGCGCGAATCGGAAGAAATTAAAAATCATAATCCGGTTTTCAACAAAGCAAAAAAGAATTCTTCTTACAATTACGGCCTTTTTAGTTTTTTAGATGAGAAAGGTTATCTGTGCATAAAAATCGATAAGTTTACCAATGGCAAAATACCCCATACAAGCTTTTCATCTCTCGAAAAAGGGAAGGAATTTTTATTTAGTCTAACCGAAAAGTACAATCTTTGCCAGAACCTAACAGGTTTATATGCAACCAGTTCTGCCTGTTTTCAATTTGCTTTGAACAGGTGCTACGGAGCTTGTATTGGTAAAGAATCTCCTGATTCCTATAATGAAAGGGTACAACAAGCCCTTGATTATGCAGGATATCTTAAAGAAAATCTAATTGTGCTTGATCATGGCAGAACCCCATCAGAAAGTTCTTTTGTAATACTGGAAAACGGAAGATACTTAGGTTATGGCTTTGCCGAAAGAGACCAAACACTGGAAAACCCAAATGACTTTAAGGAGCTGCTGATTCCTGCAGCTGACTCGCGCGATGCAAGAGTTATTATATCCGGATTTCTAAGAAACAAAAGAACCGGAAAACGAATTACTTACACAGTTGATGATTACAAATAATGGATATATTCTATTCAGTAAATGCTTGTAACAAATGAAGGAAATGGATCGTCGATTTCTGGATTTAGAAAAGCGTTTGCAGGAAAAGGGTATTCTCCTCCAAAAATACCCATCTCATCACCGTTTTGCCCGGCAGTATGACCAACAGAACCTTCGCTAAGCTTAAAAACGGTCCCACCCATAATATCATCGGTGGGCCAAAACACAAACCCTGGCTCAACACCTGTTAAGTTAGACGAACCCGTATTGGCACCTTTTGAACATAAATAGGCAGATTCAAACAGTTCAGGATTTTCATAGCATATTTCCTTGCCCACTTGTTTGCTAACTGCAAGGTTATTATTAAAGCGGCTATCAAAAACATCTTCTAGAAAATATTTGTCACGGGTGAAAATATTATTAACCAGCAACGCTCCTTTAATATTTTTTAGCCTTCCCAGTATAATATTATTTTCAATCATTATTTGATCCTGATGAAAATCCATAAGGGAATTCAAAATATTATTTTGCATAACAAACCCTGATGCACCTGCCATATTGTTACCTTCCTTTTTACCCCCTTTTATCCAGCCTCTTATAATGTTATTTCTAAACACCCATCCTTCGGCACTTCCTGCAATTTCAACAAACCACAACCAGTTGCGCTCAATAGTAACATTTTCAATTTTTATATTTTCGTTGGCAACTGTTATAAGATTTGCCCGCTGCCCCGGAAAATAAGGAAACTCAAAACCAATAATAATACTTCCAGATGAAATTGTTCGGCGGTATGGATTGGCTGTAAAAAGAATACGGGTGATTTTTGCTGTATGACCGGTGTTAATATCAGCCGAGAAGCCTTCACCAATTAAGACCAGGGGTTTCTCTAAAAGCACGTTGCCATAGTTCATGGGCGAACCCTTCACAAAAATAGTATCGTAAGAAGATGCCCGCTCAATGGCAGATTGAATACTACTAAAATCTTTCTCTACCTCTGGCTGGTTCGACACTACGTAGTAAGCACCAGAAACGTGCAAAGAACTAATCAATAAAAGAAATAATAACAGTAAATATCTTTTCATATAGTTTTACATTATCAGTGGCAAATTGCAATAATTAGTTAATCTGATATCATTTTACACTTGATTTACAAATTTTTAATACAACTTAAAAATCAGTTAAATAACAAATTATCGCAACTATTTATAAACTCATCGAAAATTACGCCCATTTTCCGAATAATGCAATAAGTATAGTTACTAATTTATATTATAAGTGTAAATAAATATTTTTTATTGTTTATTACTTATTATTTTATAAGTATTAACACTTACTTAATGTAATGATTCTTATTCCTATCTCAAAAAAACTAACTTTATCAATTCGTGATGCAATTAAACAATTAACTTTGAAATAAGATTGTAAACAACTTAAATTTCCCAGATAAAGATAAATTTACAAAAACATCTGCTGAAAAATATCTTTGTAATACCAACAAAAATGCCAAGACACTTTATAGCTTTTTCTTTGCTCTTTATTACATTAACTGCTTTTACACAGCAAAATCTGCCCAAAGGACTAACCGAAAAAGAAAAAATTATCTTTGAAGACTACCTTCAAAACCTTGAATACGGATATAAAAATATACAACCCCCTGCATCTATCCCACGCACTCCTGCAGAATTTGAAGAAGCCGGAGGAATAATAATTACCTGGACATCTTACCAGGCAGAATTGAGAGAAATCATAAGATATGCCAGCCAGCGCGTACCCGTTTACATTGTTACAAACGATGCTATCTATGTTCAGACATATCTTGCACAAGGCAACATTTCATTGGAAAATATAACCTTTGTTGACTTTAATTTTAATTCGGTCTGGGTTCGTGATTTTGGCCCTCAAAGTATTTACCTCAATGAAACAGATGAACTGGCCTTTATTGATTGGGTTTATAACCGCCCCCGTCCACAGGATAATCAAATTCCCTTTAATATGGCCGGTTTTCTAAATGTCCCAATTTATCAGATAACCACCAATCCTAATCGCCTGGTAGCAACCGGGGGTAATTTTATGACAGATGGACATGGAACAGCTTTTTCATCTAATCTGATAGTTAACGAAAACTCAAACCTTTCAATTTCCCAAATCGATGAAATCGTTTACAATTTTATGGGAATTGATCGCTACATAAAAATGGATGAGTTACCCTACGATAATATCAGCCATATTGATATGCATATGAAACTTCTTGATGAAGAAACCATTCTGATAGGCAATTTCCCTGACGGAGTTTCAGACGGACCATTTATTGAGAATAATATAGAGTATGTATTGGATAACTACCCCACGTGTTATGATCGTGATTATAAAATTGTCAGAGTACCTATGGTTCCTAATAATTCCGGCGGTTATCCACCTTACAGCCATTACCGTACCTTTACCAATTCTATTATTTTGAATGATCTTATACTTGTACCAACCTATAACAACAGTGCCTTAAACCAGGAAGCTCTTGCTATTTATGAAGCAGCCATGCCGGGTTATGAAATTATAGGTATTAATATGGAAAATGTTATAGGAGCAAGCGGGGCAATACATTGCATATCGAAAGAAATTGCTGCTAACGATCCTATTTTCATTTCTCATGCACCATTTCGGTCTATTGACGGGTATAAAGATTCTTATCCTGTTGACGCTATCATTAAGAACAACCTGGGAATAACATCTGCGTGCGTTTTTTACCGATCTTCTGGCAGTGCAGATTTTACAGAGATTGCCATGATTGCCAATGGCGATAATTATTTTGCTGAAATTCCGCCCCAAACATGTAATACAACCCTGGAGTATTTTATCAGCGCATCCAATGAAAATAAAACCATTACAAAACCTTTTCCCGGAGCTAATGGCCCATGGAGCGTTGATGTGAATGGAGATGCTGTTAATTTTACAGCCAACGAAACAATTGTAGAGATTGGCCAGCCTGTAACATTCTCTTATACCGGATGCTTAGAGAACGGCAGTTTTAACAATGTGCTCTGGAATTTTGATGAAGGAGCTACTCCTGCCAGCTATAACGGACTTGATGAAGTGCAAGTAAGCTATTCAACATCTGGAAATAAAACCATCTCCCTTGCCATTGACGGTATGGAAATTATTCGCGCCAATTTTATTACAGTTTCTACAAAACCTACCTTCGCATTAACGGTAACGTCACAAGGGCTGGGCACAACTTATCCTGTGTCAGGCATTTACCGGTTAGATGAAAATAAGGAAGTAACAATATCAGCAGAACCGGCTCCCGGATGGCTTTTCGAAAAATGGATTATTAATGAAAACGAATTAACCCAATCCGAAGTTGATTTAATTATTCTGGAAGATATTTCAGCAAAAGCTGTTTTCCAACAGAACGTTACGAACATTCCCCGTTGGGAAGAGAAATTTCTGTCTGATGTATTCCCAAACCCTTCAAAAAAGCAATTTAATGTGGTGATGACTCCCACAGCCGGAAATGTAACCATTGACATCTATAATATAACAGGACAAATTGTTCAGCAACATTCTGTAATGGTTACTCAATACGATCAACCGTTTATGGTTAATCTTTCAGATGAAGAAACCGGGGTATTTTTCGTAAAATTATCATGGGAAAAAGGCTCTCGAACTCATAAAGTAATTATTCAGTAATCCAGGTATAATTAATTCTTAATCATCTAACAAACCTATTCATAAGCCTTGTCCACCCTAAGAAAAATATATTATTCTATAAGCCCTTCACAAAGACTTTGGGCGCGTCGTATAGCATTTCTTCCTGTTGATTTTTGGGAAACTATTACCGGAAAAAGAAGCAAAGATATTCCTCCACGTGGAATGATTTATACAGGAGCCGGCAGTTTTGTAAAGGCTGGGAACCTTTATCTCAGTTTTTTCAGAAAATATGGCGACATTAAACCTAATCATCGTGTGCTTGATGTGGGCAGTGGTATAGGGAGAATGGCATTGCCCCTTACACAGTATTTAAACACAGAAGGAAGTTACGAAGGATTTGATATTGTGGAAACGGGCATAAATTGGTGCAAAAGAAATATTTCTACCAAATATCCAAATTTCCACTTCAGGTTAATGCATCTTAAAAATGATCTTTACTCATCTGATGGTCAATTAGCTAAATTGTTTCAATTTCCTTATGATAATGAAGAATTTGATTTTATTTTTCTAACATCCGTTTTTACCCACATGTTGCCCGACGAAGTTGAGAATTACATGTCGGAAATTTATCGCACCTTAAAGAAAGGAGGAACATGTTTTGCCACTTTCTTTGTCTATGGTATAAATATGTCCGATAAAATTATCACAAAACCCTTTTTTACATTCCCTGTAGATAAAGGTTATTACAAGCTTCTTGACCCCAAAGTACAATCAGCTAATGTAGCATATGATTACAATTACATTGAAAAAACCTTAAGTAAGGGAATGAAACTTAAAATATTTATCCCTGGCCATTGGACAGGAATTGAATCTAAAGAGACCATCAATGATTTTCAGGATATTATTGTCTTTGAAAAAAACTAAAGCCCATTCAGTAGTCCTTCTTTATTCAATTCTCTGAGAACAATTTCAGTCATTTCACTCTGAAAAGGAAATTCGTATCTCACATCATTTACATAGGCCTTTAATTTCATCTTTAAAAAGGTACCTCCCTGATTGATAACATTTGAGAAAACTACTACAATTGGTTTATTCAAATAAACATATTGAGAAATTTGTGCAGCTTCAACAGCAATTTGTCTCACTCTTCTTGTATCTATTGTTACAGGAAAATAGAATTCTGCCACAACCTGGCAGTTGTTCTCACCCGAATTAGCATTGGAAATAGATTGATTCATCATTTCCGAGTTGGGTATGGTTACAACACTGTCATCAGGGGTAACTACCCTGGTAGAACGCAACCCAATTTCCAAAACTTCGCCGTAATATTTGCCAGATTCTATCTTATCTCCTATCTGGAAAGGCTTATCAAAAAGGATCATTAAACCACCAAAAATATTTTTCAGTAAATCCTGAGAGGCAAAACCTATGGCCACGCCCACAGAAGCAAAAAAAGCAAAGATAGTTTCGGCAGGTGGTTGAAATATACCATTAATAATAATATATACCACCAAAGACCAACCTGCAATTCTCACGATGGGTAAAAGTCTCCTGATGGCTGCTTTGTATCTAACTTTTCTTTCGGATATAATGCTAAGAATACCGTTTATGGCCCTGATAATGAAATAACCGATAACAATAAAAATTATTGACCAGAAAATTTTTGATAATGAAATAATCTGCCTTATATCTGGTGCCTGAGAAATCTCATCACGAAAACCTGCAGTTCGTTCATTCGGGCTTTGTACACTATCTTTTTGAGAAGCATGAGCTAGTTCGGAAGAATCCGTCACAATTTCAGGTAAATTCCTGAATCCGGGAATGGAAAGCGCCGAAGAATCGTCAAGATTATTTGACAAAGTATCAGAAAATCTTAAAGAAACACCAGTAGTTTGCTTAGAGAAGGTATCTGATGCAATTTTTTGTTGCAGAGAATCCATCTGCATGACTGCCCTGGCAGGTGCAACTGGCAAATACCCCAACAACAGAAAGGATATTAATGACCAAAAAAGGATTCTTAAATATTTTTTAGTTCTAAGCATTACGATAAAGTATTTTGCATGAAATAAAAAAAGTTAATGAATTATATTTCGTTCCTGTAATAGCATAACTGCCTGACGGTAAAGAAGCCTGTGAATTGAATATTGCCCGTTTTCTTCGGAAACAATTCCACGGTCAGAAAGGCGCATCAATAACAAGTAGGCTTGCCTTTTACTGATACTAAGCACCTGCGAAAGTTGAAAAACATCTAATCGCTCATGAAGAAGAAGTGCGTGTAATCCAAAAACTACCTCTTTGGGTAAATTAAACATGAAGCTAAAATTCAGATCATCCAATGAATTAAGTTTTATTTGACTTCCCTGTTCCTTTTGTGAGCTTCTCAACCATATTTGCAAGGCGAAAGATATATTGGATTGTGTAAGTTGATTTAAGGTCTCAAAATATTTTTTCCGCAGCCAGATCTGCTTCATTTCAGCATTTCTTTTTTCATAAGACCTATCTTTCAAGTCATTAACCGATGGTTTAAAAACAAGCTCATAACCACTGGCTTTATGCCTTAGCATGATTATATGTCGTACATCATCATGACTAAGATTTTTCATAGAAATCAATACCGGAAAATAATCGTGTAATCCTATGGTTTTTTGCAAATAGTTACTGGCATACAATTCTGATGAGCAAATCCAAAATATTTTGCGGCTTGTTTGACTAATAATTTCAAAAAGTCTTTTCAAAACATTAAATCCACCCGGAACTCTCAGGTAGAATAATTGTAACTTATCTACAACTACTACAAATCGCTCCTGCTTTTCAACAAATTCAATTAATTCCTGAAGTCTTAAAAATGCGACTCCCTGAAAACTAATTCCCAGCAAAGCGAGCAATTCTTCTTCTGTAAGAATTCTTTTTACTGGAAACACAGAATACACAACCGGATTCTGACGAATTTTCTCCTTTACGAATAATTGTAAAAAAGTGCTTAAACCACTACCCCTTTCGCCTTGCAGCAAAACGGGTGTAAATGACCCTTCTTGCCATTTATTCCAGGCTCTGTCAAGTTTTGTAATTTCTTCAACCCGCCTATGATAAAAAGTAGTTTCCTTGAGTGGTTCGTTAAGAAAAAGTCTTCTGTAAACAAACGGCAGATTTTTTACAGATAAATCTCCGGAAACAAGATAGTCGCTTATCTCAAAACTTATATCTCCGGACATTTTCTGAATGCCTAGCTGATCTTTAAGAACCTTGATACCAGTATCAATTTGTTTTTTTGATGAAAAATACCACGTTTTAATAATAAGGGTATTTTTCCGTAAAAAAGCAACAATATTGTTTAACACCAGGCTACTTCTCTTTATCGCCCTGGCCTTTGTTATGCTGTAGCGAATATCCGCTACCCTACTATTATCAGTTAATTGTGTGAGCTGACCAGCATATTTTCCTGTGGCATTTTCAATAGATTTAACAAGTTCGATGATAAAGTTTTCAAAAAAAAGTTTCAGCAAATCATAATTTTCAAACGCCCTTTTTATAGAAAGCTCTGCTTCAGCAACAACCTGTTCAGAAGCGTTCTCCTCCTTTTCATCAAATAGTACTATAGCAGAATCGAGACTAAAAACAACCATCCGCCCTAAACTTTCAAGATCAGATTTAATCGTTTCAAGCTTTTCAATCGTTTCTGTTTTGGCCGTTAAAATAACTTTTTTAAACTGGTTCATCATTTCAAATTCAACCAGTTCAAGAGGAATAACAAATTGCATAGCCTTGTCTGAATAATCTAATGAAGGGTCAAACCCATCAATCAGAATACGTTTTCCCGTCATTGATGAAAGTTCTGCCAACATAGTTTGCTCGGTTTCATCAATTATAACAGGAAACCCCTGCTCTAAAAGCAAATCCGATATCTGAGGGATAATAAGGTTATTGAGCAATTTATTGGCAGCATATTTGGCCTGTGAAAGATTTTTTCGTAATTCATGCTGTTCACCCTTTTTTACAAACTCCCATGCTTCATTAATAGCATCAGGCAATTTATCCAGGGCTTCATTCATAATTGATGCCCTTGATTGTAAACGCAACTTAAGCTGAAGTGAACTTTTCCTGGCACTCGTTTTTAAAATATAAATCTCCTGATTGAACTTCCAGTCATCTGCTAATGCAAAGAGAGTATTATTCCGACGAGTTATTTTTAATGAATAATGATTGAATACCCTTTGTCGGAATTGTCTTTTATTTACTTCTCTATGATGCCATGTTCGAAACTCAAGTGTGCCGGCTATAACTATTTGTTTTTCAAATTCATTATCAATAATTTTCAATATAGCTCCAATACTGCCCTTTTGCTGCTCTTGTTTATCCCCTATCTTTTTATATAAAGTAAAAAGCAAAGGTTGGAATTCTTTTTCCCAATCTTGTAAAATCGCTTCAAAGGAGACAGCGCCAGAAAAAAATTCATTAACAGTTTTAAAAAAACGGTTATCAATAGTCCATAACTCGTATGCCAAAAGTGCAGTTTCTTTCATTGTCTGGTCTTTGAATTCCAGAAAATGCTCAATAAAATAGTTTTTGTAATACCAATCCGACAATTTTTTTATAGGAATGCGCTGCTTCCAGACAGGATCGGGTAATAATTTCTTTTTAAATAGTTTTCTAAATAAATTTGCCAGGCGCACCGGCAAAGCAGTTACATTGAAACCTGTTCTTTTCAATAATTTAAAAAAAGAAATCTTTAACGAATCGTTGGGTAGTTTTGCAAATCTTTCTGATGGTTGGTCGGTTATCCAAAATGATGGCAGGGAATTGACAAATTGATCAAAATCATTAACAAAACGTAAAAAAACTTCACTGGCATTAACTTTATATCGCTTATCAATCCATAAATCAAGCCTGGAAATAATAATTTTACGAAAAGTTATATACTCATGCAACAATCGAATTCTGTCATCGGCATTTTTGAACCGTGATAAAAGCTTGACAAACTTTTCACTATCCTTTGTATAATGCTCTGTTAATACAGATAAAGCATTCAAAGAATTTAAAATTTCTCCTTTTAAATCATCACCATACAGCTCATGAACTGAACTTCTGAAGTTTTTTAATACTTCATCATTAAATATTTCTGACATTGCTTTTGTATCTTTGCCTGAGTTACAAAAAATTTATTAAAAATAAGACAATTTTGCTTTCATCTCATAATTATCCGGTATAAATCGCTAAAATTGTAACCATCAAATTATTCTTAAATATTTCTTCTTATGAATTTAAACTACCGTCTTGTTTTGTCGCTCATTTTAATTTTTTCAGCAACTTGCAATAATTCCCTTTCGGCACAGGCTTATCTTGATCATCTTAATCAGGCGCGAGAAATACATAAACGTATTTTAACTCTCGACAGCCACACAGACACTCCTCTTATGCTTGATCGCACTGGCTTCAATATTTCAGAAAAAAATGATATTGGAAAAATTGATTTCCCAAGAATGAAACATGGAGGTCTTGATGCGGTATTTTTTGCAGTTTTTTTGGGACAAGGCGAAAGCAGCCCACAAGCATACGATATTGCAGCAAAGAAAGCCTTATCAATTTTTGATCAGCTTCATAAAACACTCGAAAATAATAAAGAACAAGCGGGCATGGCTTTAACACCCAAAGATGCTTATCTCTTAAAGAAAGAAGGTAAGCGTGCAGTTTTTATAGGCCTTGAAAATGCCTATCCTATTGGTTTGGATTTATCCATAACAGAGAAGTTTTACGAGCTGGGAGCCCGTTATATTACCCTGGCACACACCCGTAATAATCATTTCTGCGATAGTTCAAATGATCCTGAAGGCCCTATACATGGCGGATTGTCAGAACAAGGCCGCGAACTGGTTGAGTTAATGAACAGAATGGGTATAATGATAGATGTGAGTCATATCTCGGATGCTGCTTTTTATGAAGTTATTGAGCTTACCCAAACTCCGGTTATTGCATCACATTCAAATGCCAGGGCAGTTAACAAGGATCCACGTAACATGGACGATGATATGATAAAGGCAATAGCCCAAAATGGCGGTGTAATTCAGTTATGTTTTTTGTATGTAAAAAAAATGCCGCCATTTCCTGAGCGTGATTCTGCCAGGGTAGCGGTAAGGGAAAAGTTCAATAATTTCCAGGATTTAAGTGATGCGCAGTTGGCTCTTGCCAGAGAAGAATGGTATGCTGTCAATGAGAAATTTCCACCTGAATTACCAACGGTTTCTGATCTAATTGATCACCTTGATCATATCGTAAATCTGGTAGGTATTGATCATGTGGGTATTGGAAGTGATTTTGATGGTGGAGGCCAGTTAAAAGATTGTTATGATGTTAGTCAGATGCACAATTTAACGGCAGAAATGCTTCTGAGGGGCTATACTGAAAAAGAAATAGAAAAAATTTGGTCGGGTAACTTTATGCGTGTTTTTGAAGCTAATATCGCAGCGTCGGTAGAGGGGAAATAGTATAAATTTTATTTTCTCTATAATTTATTAAGGTTAAAAGGATTTGATTCAAATCCTTTTAACCTTTTTTATTGCACAAAAAATGACACCTGAAAAACCAAAATATCATTACAAGAAAATATTAATTTAAAATATTACTGATAAAAAACACTTTTTTTTATCTTAATTAATGTTTTTTGCATTACTTTTGATAAATATTTTTTTTGTTAGTTGCCTGATTATATCTGATTATATCAGTATCTCGCTATTATTGCAAGGAATCATCTGCTAAAAATTACCATTAAACGGATGAAAAAAATAAATACGGAGATGCTTTCTTAAGGAAAACAAAAGGCTATCCCGCCTGTAAGAATCTTTGGTTTAGATCACTATTACAACCTTCTTAACAACTAAATATCAGAGATATGAAAAATTTCATTCACAGAGGTAAGGTTTTGTTTTTTCTACTTACCGTTCTAGCTTTGTTCACTCAATGTGAAAAAGAAAAAAATGAAAATCCTCCATTGGGCCAATTGATAATTACGCCCCAGGAAACGCTTATTAATATAGATACTCAATTGTCGGCACACATAAATGTCCCTCCCGGGATTAATGTCAGCGATTCTATACTTTTGATTAAGATTTCAACAAACGGAAATACAACTGAAGTAGGCTTCCTTCTTGATGATGGCAACCTTTCTGCAACTGGCGATGAAATAAAAGGAGACGGAGTGTTTAGTTGTAAATTCACTCTGAATGAAAGCTCACAGGGAGAAGTAAAGTTCAAAGCAGTTGCTAAACTTCCAGAAGATAACAATAAGGAAGTATCTTCTGAAACCGCCATATTCTATGTATTTAATGATCTGGCACCTGGTGAAATGAGCACTGTTTTAACCATTCAGAATAATGCAACCAGTAAGCTAAATGAATTTCTGAATGGAAACGTTAACAATACATCCAATGCTGTAAATCAACTCGTTGAATGGTTAGATTCTCAACCTGACATAGAATCGGTAGAATTTGATGGTACTTCAGCTATAGAAATAAAATACAAATCGGGCCTTATGGGCGGAATCATCATTTCTTTGCTTGATGATGAAGGTTATGTTGACATGAGAGGTGGCTTTAACCTTGAAACAGTTAATAACATCCCAAGGCCAGACAAAACTCCGGAGATACCCTTATACCGTCAAACCAGGGGAATCAATTACGAAAACACCAAGAGCACCCAGGCCTTTGATGCAAAAACGATTGGAAACAGAAACGTCTTTATATATGCTGCCTATGAGGCCAGCTGGAAAAATAATGAACGCCCACACATTATCAACATTCTTGATAGTGTCTCGTGCGGCGATTTCCAGGTAACAGCCTATACAAACCAACAGGCAACTATTGCCAGACTCTATGAAATAACCAGTTATGGTATGGTAGTATTTGCAACCCACGGGGCAAGGGGAAAAGTTATCCTTACCGGTGAAATTGTTGATACCACATCTCAGGCCTACAAAACCTATAAACCAATGATGCAGGGGGCAAATCCCAAAATTGGTATTTCAACCAATATGACCATCAGTAAAACCGGAACAGCTATAACAAAGGCCAATGTTTACAAGGTTTATAATACCTTTATATCGGCCATACCAGGAACTTTCCCACAAAGTGTTATTCTCAATAATTCCTGTCAGAGCGATAAAACATCAGCACTCAGAGATGCCTTTTTGGGTAAAGGGGCAAAAACCTATTACGGCTTTTCCGAATCGGTTGGAGGACAATTTTCTGTAGCTGTATCACGCGATGTATTTTTAACCCTTGCCAAAGAAGGTAAAAAAACAGGAGAAGTGAGCAAAATAAACACTACCTGGCCTTCTGCCCCCAATCCTACTTTCAAAATAAGGGGTTCATCAGATATGAAATATAGTATGGATCTTGTAAATGGAAATTTTGAAGATGTTATGTTAGGTTGGACAAAAGATGGAGATGGCAGGATCATTACCCAGTTGGGTTATCTGAATCCAACAGGAGGTAATTATATGGGTATTATTTCAACCGGACTGGGGTATACAACCCAAACCGGAAACATCTCCCAGTCGTTTAAAGTCCCAAGCAATGCATCCACACTATCACTAAAATGGAATTTCTTATCAGAAGAATTTCTTGAATATATTGGTTCGGGATTCCAGGACAGATTTCAGCTGGTGTTGAAGAATGATGAAACCGGAGAAGAGATTCTCATGAACAAGAGTATAGATATTATTGCCAGCGAATTTGGTGCTTCGCGCCCTTCTGATGATTATCCTGATGGTATTCCAGGGGATTTAATTGCTGTTTCTCCTGATATAGTTTTTGATCGCGGAGGGGTTTACATGACTGGGTGGCAATCATCAGAGTTTAATATTTCAGCATACAAAGGAAAATGTGTAACCCTCATTCTTCGTTGCACCGATGTTGGAGATAGTATATATGATACGGCTGTATTACTTGACGATATTGAAATTAAATAATTCTTAAAATTATGCATTTAAAATTCATCTTTCTTCTGTTATTGACTCATTCTATCGTCGCCTGCAGGTTCTCCGTCAATAATAATCAAGAGCAAATCAATAATCGTATGGAAAATCAAAGCATTGTTTTCAATATCCATACTTTTGATGAGAAGGTAAGCAAAATACCCCCTGCGGAGGAAAAAGACAGAATAATTACTAAGGTTATTGAACTATTTTCAGAGTCAGAGCCCACACGCCGCTTTTTCGAAGAAGGCGAGCTAAAAGAGCTTCTCGAAAATACAGAAGGTTTTGATATTATATTTGAACCATACCTTTCCCTGTCAGGAAGTGAAAATAAACTATCAAAAGTTCATTTCTTTACAGCTGGCGAAATGGCTAATAGTTCGGAAATTGAAGATGTTACATTTTTAGTAGCCCTTGATGGAGAGTGTCTAAATAACCCTTTTATTGCTTATAACTTTAGGCATATCTATAGCTATTTAGAAGAATTAGCATTTGAATAAATCAATTTGGTTATTTTCGCAGACTTCAATAAGTTAGAAGGATATATATGTCAAAAGCCCCTTAAAAAGAGGCTTTTGACATATATTGATTAATAAACGATTTCGAAAAGTTGATGACAAGGCAGGTTTTATTTTGTCATACCACCACAAACAGGTATTACCTGTCCGGTAACATAAGAAGACAGATCAGATGCAAGAAAAACAGCAACATTTGCAACATCTTCAGGCAGTCCGGCTCTTCTTAAGGGAATTTTCTCAGCCCATCCTTTTTTTACTTCTTCCGGAAGGCCAGCAGTCATCTCAGTTTCAATAAAACCTGGAGCAATAGCATTACATCTTACCTTACGGGCACCTAATTCCTGAGCTACAGATTTGGTAAATCCAATCATACCTGCTTTTGATGCAGCATAATTAGCTTGTCCGGCATTACCGCCAAGACCCACAACAGAACTCATATTAATGATACTCCCGTTGCGCTGTTTCAACATATATTTTTGTGCTGCTTTGGTAAGATTAAAAACTGACTTCAGATTTATTCTTATAACATCATCCCATTGATCTTCAGACATACGCATGAGTAAAGTATCTTTAGTAATACCTGCGTTGTTAACAAGTATTTCCAGGCTTCCGAAGTCATCAATAATGGCATCGATTAATTTTTCACTATCAGCAAAACTGCTTGCATCAGAAGCATAGCCTTTTCCTTTAACACCTTGCTTACGAATTTCTTCTTCCAGTTCTTTTGCCTGATCATCGTAACGCAGATCAGAAAAAGCTACGTTTGCACCCTGCGCAGCAAAAGCCAACACAAGAGCTCGCCCGATACCACGGGCGCCACCAGTTACCAGCGCTGTTTTTCCTTCTAAAAGCTTCATAAAAAAAATTTTAGTTATAAAAAATAAGCAAATCCCCACTCTTATCCAAAGCAGGAATTTGAATTTAAGTTTCAAATCAGAACCATTTCACAAGATTAAGGTCTTGCCGATGAGGTAACAATGGATGTTTCGGGAACAATCGAAACGCATAGTTGTAAATACCCACACTTCTGGTCGGCACTTCACATTTAAAAGTAACGAGTTCCTTTTCACGGCTAACCTGTTCCATTTCATAAACAGAAATAACGACCTCTTCGCCTTCAAAAGTTTTTTGAATAAAAACAATTTCCATCCCTACATCTTCTTCATCAAAATCGTTTATATCTACAACCAGTTTTGCTGTAAAATTGTCACCGAGCAGTAATGAGTTATCAGAAGTATCAATAACATCTAATGAACTAAGCTCAATATCTTCCCATCTGAGAATCATGTTCTTTTTCCATCGGGCAAGTTCTTTGGCCATTTGGTAAGAATTGGCTCTAATGGTATCAGCATTCTTGAAAAGTTTGTTGTAAAAAAGTTTGAAATAATCATCAATCATGCGCTTATTGGTATAGTGTGGCGCAATTCGGGCTATGTTATTTTTTATCCATCTTACCCATTCTTCAGGAACTCCATCTGCATTTCTATCGTAGAAGATAGGAGCAATTTCATTTTCAAAAGTATTATAGATAATTTCAGCATCGAGTTCGTCCTGATAAGCCTGATTTTCATAAGTTTTCTCCTCTTTAATTGCCCAGCCGGCTTCAGGGGTGTATCCTTCTGCCCACCATCCATCTAAAACGCTGAAATTAAGAACACCATTTATTGATGCCTTCTGGCCTGAGGTACCAGAAGCTTCCAGTGGCCTGGTAGGTGTATTGAGCCAAATATCAACACCTTTTACCAGAGCTTCACCTAACTCCATATCATAATCTTCAAGAAAAATAACCTTACCACGAAATTCCTTTTTCTTCGAAATTTCAACTATGTTTTTAATAAGTTCCTGACCTGCTTTATCGGCCGGATGGGCTTTGCCAGCATAAAGAAACTGAACAGGCATATCAGGATTATTAACAATACGAGCCAGTTTTTCAAGATCATTAAAAAGCAAATGAGCTCGTTTATATGTAGCAAACCTGCGGGCAAAACCAATAGTAAGGGTTTTTTCGTTCAGGCCTTCCAGTATCTGATAAACTTTTTTAGGTGTTTCCTGTCTGCGCGCAAGATTGGATAGTAAGCGTTTCTTGATATAATCCATCAGCTTTTTACGCTGTATTTGACGCATTTCCCATATTTTAGCATCGGGTACATTGTAAATTTTTTCCCATTGTACTGGATTAGATACATCATTGAGAAAATCGTCACCAAAAGTTTCTAAGTAAAACTTCTGCCATTCAGGAGCACACCATGTGCCATAATGCACACCATTGGTTACGTGACCAATATGCACTTCATTGGTAAAATAACCTGGATATAAATCCTTAAACATATCACGCGACACACTACCATGGATTTTACTAACCCCATTTACTTCGCTTGAAAGTTTGGTTGCCAATACACTCATTGAGTAGCGGTCATCTGTCAGTTCAGGATGCATTTTACCTAATGACATAAATGTTTCCCAACTAACACCTAAACGATCAGCATAATGTGGCATGTAGGTACGTAGCATGTCTTCGCTAAAGAAGTCGTGCCCGGCTGGCACTGGAGTGTGTGTTGTAAACAAACTGCTTGATCTTACTGCTTCAAGAGCTTCTTCGAAACTAAGCTTTTCTTCCTGCACAAATCGTCTGAGTCTTTCCAAACCGGCAAATGCTGCATGGCCTTCGTTAAGATGGAAAACCTTTGGATCTTTCCCTAGAGCTTCCAGCAAACGAATACCACCAATCCCCAATAAAAATTCCTGCTTAAACCGGTTTTCCCAATCTCCACCATAAAGCTGATGGGTAACTACTTTATCTACAGATATATTTTCCGGAATATCTGTATCTAGTAAATACAACGGAATACGGCCCACATCAATTTTCCAAACCTTTGCATAAAGATTACGTCCGGGAAAAGCAATAATAATCTTTAACCATTCGCCCATTTCATTTCGAACTGGTTGTGCCGACATATAGGTAAAGTTATGAGCTGTATAGTTGGCTAATTGCTCCCCATTTAATGCAAGATTTTGAGAAAAGTAACCATAACGATATAACAAACCAATACCCACAAGATCAATATTGTTATCACTGGCTTGTTTAAGGTAGTCACCTGCCAACACGCCCAGTCCGCCAGAATAGATCTTAACTGAAGTGTGTAAGCCATATTCCATACTAAAATAAGCAATAGAATCGCTGGTTTTCTTCTCACCGGCCTTCATGTAGGTATCAAACTTTTCTACTACATGCCTGTATTCAGTCATGAAATCTTTATTGGCTATTAAGCCGTTGTAGTGCTCTAATGTTAAACTATCGAGCAAACGTGGTGGACTTTGTTCTGCCTTTGCCCATAAATTGGAATCAATTCTTTTGAAAAGATCAATAGCTTCATAGTTCCATGTCCACCAAAGGTTTTTTGATAATCTCTGTAAATCTTTTAATTCATCAGGAACACTGATTTCGATAAGAACTTTTTTCCATTTTGGTTTAGAAACTTTGGTTTTTAGAAGCTCCTGGGGTTTAACAGATTGTTTCTTGGATTGGTATAAATGTTCACGTCCCAAAACTTTATCTAAAGCGCTTGAATAGGCCTGGTAATAATTCCCTATGAGTTTTTCCCATAATACCGTTTCAGCAATTTTAGCAGCAGTGTTTCTGAATTCAGACAAGCCCTCATAAGAATAGCTATTGTAACCACTGTTATCAACTTTAAATTCGCCTAATGGGTTATCAATAAATAAATCTTTGAAAACAGAAAAAATGGAATCGCTCACGTCAGCATAATTTTGATCATCTCTGTCAATAACAGAAATTCCATGTTTCTGTTCGGGAAATTGTTCTTTTATCCAAACACCAAAACCAGCAAGAGAACTGGTAATTGACGGTACGTGGAAAGACAAGCTTTCTACCGGCGTGTATCCCCAGGGCTCATAGTAAGATGGGAAAACACTTAAATCCATACCGATGAGAGCTTCGTAATAATCAAGATTAACGGCACCATCTCTACCATTTAAATAAGAAGGTACAAAAACTACCTTCACTTTATCATCGGGGGAATTAGTTAACCCTAATTCTTTTATTTTGTTAAGTATTAAATCTCCGGCTGGATCAACCAGTTTGTGTGTAGTATATTCTCCTGTTACAGATTGTGTGTATTTCTGCGAATTCATACGGGAAATTAGTTCCGGCCTTACCCCTGTTTGATTAGCAGGAATCATAATGAAGGCAATAAAAGTTTTATCTTGCTTCTGTTTATTTAATTTAGCAAGTGCTTCGATAAAAACATCAATACCTTTATTTTTAAATTCGTACCTACCACTATTAATAAGTAGCAAACTATCGTCGGGCATTTGTTCATTCAACAATCCTGATGCCACCTGCAGAAGCCTGCTTCGGGCAATTTTTCTTTTTTGAATAAATTCTTCTTCCTTAGGAACAAAAGCATCATTAAATCCATTTAAAGTAATTACATCAACTTCTTTTTCAACAAGTTTATGGCATTCCCTGGCTGATAATTTGCTAATAGAAGTAAAAATATCCGCATGTGCTGCGGCATTCTTTTCCATGCTATGCTTAGATACAATATCCAGCTCTCTTGCCTTATCATCTGGATTGAAAGTTCCAAGGTCTGAGTAAAGATTTTGACCTACCCCTGCTATTGTTCTGCCCAAAATGGTAGCATGAGTTGTAAAAATGGTACCTGCCTGGGGCACGTGATCTTTAAGATACATAATGCCTGCACCTGTCATCCACTCATGAAAATGGGCCAAAAAAGAATCACTTGAAGAAAGATGATAATCATAGAAGCTTTCAATAACCTTACCGGCAGCATACCCAAACAGAGCAGGTTCGGTATAGTCCCATTGACCATTTAAAGAGTTGAGACCAAATTTTTCCCATAACCCGGTAAAAATGGTGTCTTTTTCAGCAAATAGAGGCGTAAAATCAACAAGGATAACAATAGGCTCACCAGGAATATTCCAACGGCCGATACGGAAATGCAGGCCATTTTTTTGTGCCTGCTTTCTCCAGGATCTATATAAGTATTTATCTTCAATAAATTCTGGATTTCCATGAGTTTCTTTCCAAACATCCGGACCAATGCATATATAATTGTCGTTTAAGCTTTTAGACAATAACATTGCTTTGGTGGTTATAACGGTATGAATACCTCCTATTTTGTTACATACTTCCCAGCTAACTTCGAACAAATAGTCAGGTTTCTTTAAACTTTCTGTCATAGTAATAATATATTATTTAGTTAAATCCTTAATTTCCAAAAAACGCACGAATTTACAAAAATTTCCAATAATGTTTTGAGCACGAATTGATACGAAATATTCAATTACAAACACTTAAAAAACTGTATTCCAGTTAATAACACCTTATAAAAGGAAAGAGAGTTGAGTAGTGTTTAATTATAATAAAACATAATTAAACAGTAAAAATCAGTCGGTTTCTTTCAGAAAAGATCTTTTCCTACTCATTTTTACTTTTGAAGGAAGTATTTTCAAGGTGTTTTAAAGCAAAATAACTTTAAAATAAGGTGATTTTTATCAGAACCAGTCTCAGGAGGTTTAGGTTAATTTTTCGTTTTAGGTTTGCTTTTCTTGGGAGTGGTTAAAGATTTTTTCGTTGTTGTTTTTTCTGTCGAATTGGTCTTTCTAGCAATTGCTTTAGGTTTAGGTATGAAAGCGTCAACATTATCAACTTTTTCGCATTCGCTTTTTACTCTGATTTCAAAATCAACGAGCACATTCATATAATTAATAAATGCATCATATGGAGAATTAAAGGGGTTTAACCTTGTTTTAACCACCCCTTCAGAAAACCACTTGGTTGACATATAATAGAAATGATCACTATTTTGCAGACGATTCCAATCTTTAATAATATCGGGGTTTTGACAATTTACAATGTAGGGTTGTAATTCATAAAGCTTAGAAAAAGCTTCATTTTGCATCTCATTTCCAAGCCAGGCAGTAATATCTCTTTCTTCATCGGCCCATGAAATGGGATAAGGAACATGCAGTGGAGAGGCAACCTGAAGGTTTTTTGAAAGGTATGAAGGGGTTTGAAAGTTATATTCTGTTTTTGACATTATTGCTTTAGGCAATGCCTTCAGAAAATCAAAAATACCGGTATTTTCAGCCTGATTCTGGCCAAATGTTTCATAATCCAAAAACAGGTTAACCACTTCAGTTTTAGGATCAAGTTCATTAATCCATTCTGCGTATTTATCAGCGGTAAGGGGCCATTCACTCCATTGTTGAACTGAAAATCTAAATGCAATATCATCAGACAACTGAAAGTTTTTCATCATCAGTTTAAGCTTTGGATTGGATGCGCTGCAATATAGTAAATTGGGACTCTTCCAACCCAAAATATGCTTTGGCCCTTCGGTTAATACGGTATTGTATCCTAATTCATAAATCAGATTACCTATTTCATCATTATAAATCAATTCAGTATTTCTAAAGGCTAACGGTTTAACACCAAACAAATCCTGTATTTTTTCTTCCTGAAGTTTAACTTGTCTGAAAAACTCGGCTTTACTTTTAAGAGATGCCAGACTATGAGAATAGGTTTCTGCCAGAAATTCAACGTTTCCGGTTTTAACCAGCTTTTTAAAGCTTTCTATTACCTCGGGGGCATACAATTCAAATTGTTCCAGAGCCATTCCGGAAATGCTAAAAGTAACTTTAAATTCACTATTAGCCTTTTTTAAAAGATCAAAAAGAATCTTATTGGCCGGTAAGTAACACTTATCTGCTAACTGCTTCGTTAAATATCTATTGGCATATTCATCGAAATAGTCGTGTTGATGGCCTATATCAAAAAATCTGTAAGTTCTTAATCTATAAGGTTGGTGAACCTGAAAATAAATACATATTGATTTCATGTGTCTAATATTTTAGTAATTCGGTCAGATACGATTTAGATTGATTTATGAAGTAACACCCATTGATTCTAATCCTTCATATTTTATTAGATCAGTATCATATATATGTGATCATAAAAAAATTGATTTTAGTTGTATAATGGCCTACCTTATTTTTATAAAGGAACCCACATGATGTTTTTTTAGTTATAATAGAGTTTGATTTGGTAAAAAACATTTTATTTTGTTGTCTTAAAGTATGTTTTCTTATTTGATTAAATAAGAAAACAATAAAGTCTTTTTAGCAATTATGGTTTCAGATATTTCTCGTAAATCTCTTTTACTTTCAATCCGGCCTGGTCCCACTTAATATTATCTACTTCTTCTTTTCCATGGCGTTTAAATGTTTCGGGCAGTGCATTGTAATGAGTAAGAGCATATATTGCATCAGCCATAGCGTCGATATCCCAAAAATCAACCTTAATAGCATGTTTTAAAACTTCTGCTACACCAGATTGCTTGGAAATAATAACAGGCACATTGCTTCTCATAGCTTCCAGCGGCGAAATACCAAATGGTTCAGAAACTGAAGGCATAACATACACATCAGACAATCCAAACATTTTGTCAACATCATCACCCTTTAAAAAACCTGTAAAATGAAACTTATGAGCAATTCCTAATCGGGCAACTCTTCGTATCATTTTAGGAAGCATATCACCGCTTCCAGCCATAACGAATCTAATATTATCGTCGCGTTGCAGAACTTTATGGGCAGCTTCAATAAAATATTCCGGACCTTTCTGAAAGGTTATTCTTCCAAGGAAAGTAACTATCTTTTCAGGCAAATGCCGTTCAATTTTGTTTTCATTTTCTTTTTCAGAGGGTTCTACACCATTATGAACCGTTACCACTTTTTCGGGATCAATTCCGTAACGGTTTATTACTACATTCCTGGTAAGATGACTAACTGCAATAACCGTATCAGCCGCTTCCATACCTTCTTTTTCAACATCATAAACAAGAGTATTAACGTTTTCGCCTGTACGATCAAATTCAGTAGCATGCATATGCACAATCAGAGGTTTTCCGGATATTCTTTTTGCTTCTTTCCCTGCCAGGTAGGTTAACCAGTCGTGAGCATGAATAAGATCAAAATCATTGGTTCTGGCAATTTCAAGAGCAATCATGGCATAACGTCGCACTTCTTCCATCAGGTTTTTCCCATAGCCACCAGCAAAAGAAAACTTCTGCGAATGAAGATCTCCCTTTGTATGTTCAGTGCCTGTTTCAACAGTATTAATAATATTATAATACTGCTCATCAGTAGCATAAGGTACAAGTTTGGAATCTATTTCAACAAAAGAAACTTTGTTTATGTAGTCCTTAAAAATATCATCCTGAACATTAATAGATACATCACTTGCATTCACAAGCCTGATGGTGCCAGGTTGCTCATCGCCCCAGGCTTTCGGTACAACAAATATTAGTTCAACATCGCATTTTAGTAATGCCTTGGTTAAACCATAACATGCTGTTCCCAATCCGCCGGAAATATGTGGTGGGAACTCCCATCCAAACATTAGAACCTTCATAAATTACTATTGATTACCCAATTAAATTCAACACTCTTTCTATTAACCTTCATATTGATCGATCATCGACTTTACCCTTATTAATTCAGCAACATTGGCTGCAAACGAAATGGCACCACGGCCTGAATGAGGAGGATCACCTTCATAAATTTCTGATATGGTGCCTATACCATCTTCAATCATATCATCCTGAAAACCTCTGTACAGCTCCTGAATATACTTAACTCCCTGTTTTTGAAAAATCTTAAGATATGCTTCGGCAAAATGCCCGAATAACCAGGGATGAACGGTACCCTGATGTAAAGCCAGATTACGCTCTTTTTCATTGCCCAGATACCTTCCTTTATAGAATCGGTTTTCGGGAGATAATGTTCGAAGACCGCGCTTTGTAACCAGCCTTTTATTAACCATATCAACAACTTTGCGAGCATATTCTTCCGATAGCGGACTATAAGGAACTGATATTGAAATTATTTGATTAGGCCTTATAGATAACTCGGTAAAATCATCGGTAACATAATCGGCTAAACAACCAATTTCCTGTCTCCAGAAAATATTTGAGAAGTTCTCTTTAATTCCATTGGCAATGGGTTGCCATGTTTCTACAAATTTAGAATCTTTGGCTTTGGATGCAGCTTTTAGAGCAAAAACAATAGCGTTATACCATAAAGCGTTTACTTCAACCACATAACCAAACCTTGGTGTAACAGGCAATCCATTAACAACCGAATTCATCCAGGTGAGGGATGGATATTCAGAGTCAATATAAAGCAAATTATTATTACGCATTTTCAGAAAACCGGTCCCTTTTGCAAAAGATTCAAGAATATTGGTAATAATTGCACCGTAGTTTTTCCAGGTTGATGCAGTTTCTGTTTTTTTGCAACAACATTGTTGCAATGCCCATATAAACCATAGTGATGTATCGGCAGATAAATAATTGGCGGTAGCACCTCTTCCGGTTTCAGGAAATAAAGGCCCCTGCATTTGGTCAATCATGGTAGAAAAAACTTCACTACATGCCTCTTCAGAGTAGTTGGAATGTGCTAAGCCAGGTAACGAGATAAAGGTAAATCTGCCATTGCGGTCATGCCATGGATAACCGGCTACAATATCAGTTCCTTCGGCATGTTTATAAAAGAATTGCTCCGCTGAGTTTCTCAGACTATTTTCAAAACTGTTTCGTGGAGTGCGTGCTTTCAACTCCTTCTGAAACATCCGGCTTATCAATGTTGGATTAACCTGGTCAGTTCCTGCATAAAATATTATACTTTCGCCTTTTTTTATTGGGAATTCAAAAAACCCCGGAACATAAAGATCTTCCCTGAACTCATAACCACGTTGCTCTTCGTGAAAATACTCTATATTGTCGTACCAGTCGGGGAAATGCACATACTCAACTTTAGATTTCGAAAATTGCAGATAAAGGTCAGAATAACCATCGTACATTCTTGTTTTTATACCATTGGGAACAGACTGGTATTTTGTATCAAGATACATATTCTTTTTGCTTAGGGCATGAATATTTCTGAAGGCCAGAAATGGTTTTACCCTTATCGTGGTGGGAGACTGAGCTTCTACCAGCGTGTATCTAATCATAACCTTTTGTTCTTCAGTAACAAAAAGAGTTTCTTTTGTTAGAACAACCCCTCCTACCCTGTAGGTAAGTTTAGGAATAATATCCGCTGAAAAATCTCTTACATATTTATGTCCTTTAGGAAAATAGGCGTTAGGATATTTACTGATACCTATGTTAAACTCAGCATCTCGTTGAATAATTGTTTCATCAATTTTTGACAGAAGAACATGAATCGTATTGTCTAGGTTCGGCTGCGGACAAACCAACAAACCGTGATATTTTCGGGTATTGCAGCCAATTATGGTAGTACAGGAAAAAGATCCTGCTCTGTTGCTTCTTAGCATTTCTTTGCCGAGGGAATATTCAAGATTTATAAGTTGATTTTTATCAAATTTTATTAATCCCATAAAATATTTATTAAAACAGGTGGTTTAACGTCACTTTTTTAAATATCAGGTAGATGTCAAAATTACTCTTTTTTTTTGTGTTAAATTATTAACCGCAAAACAAATTATAGGAAAATTAACGTATATTTATTTAGCATCTTATAAAGATCAATTAAATATAGCAAGTCAGAAAAGAAATTACTCAATCAAATAATGATCAGAGGTTTTCAAAAACCACCAAAAAACTGTCAGGAAAACTTTCATTTCTAAGCTTATCACGAAAACCTTCTGCTTCCTCACGGCTATTAAACTGACCTATTATAAGCTTGTAAAGTTTGCGTCCGTTTACAATGGCGATATTAAAAAATACGGGGAGAGTATATCTTTCGCTATATGCATCAGCAAGGCTTAACAGATTATTTGTATTTGAGTAGCTTGCAACCTGAACACCAAACCCTGTTAATGGATTGCTTTCAAGGCTCTTGTTATAAAAACCGGGTTGGGCATCTTCAATGGAGTTGTATACAGGTTTTGATGATGAAATATTTTCTACTAAAACTGACTGGTCGTTTTTTGATGGTGTGTCTCTTTGCGGCAAGGCAGCATGCAGTGCCTGCGATTCCGGCACGCCGATAACTTCAGATATTGCTTCATCAGAAGTTTCAGCAAAGCGGGAAGCTGAAAATAACTCGGAAAAATTTATATCGGTTGATTCAACTTTACGATCTGCAACAGATGATTGCTGTTGATTATCATGGTTTTGTCCTGCCACTGTTTGTCTGGTCTGCATTGATACCCGCTGATTGTTTCTTCTTGATGGACGCGCGTTGCTTGCCAGTACTTCTTCCCTTGCCTGGGCTGCCTGTGTATACCCGGGATCAAGTTGCAAAACCCTATCCAAATCTTCAATACCTGCAGAATTGTTATTCAGGGCAATTTTAGACAATCCTTTGTAATAATGAGCATCGGCGCTGTGAGGCAACCAGGTTGTGGCAATTTCCAGATCTTGAAGAGCTGCATCATACATTTCCAGGTAGTAAAGATTTATTCCTCTGTATAAATTGGCTTCGTAAAAATCTTCCTTTAGCCTTAGAGCAATGTCGAAATCCTGCAGAGCCCTGCGAAATTCTTTGATTTTTAAACTGGCTTTTCCTCTTTGATAAAAGGAAACAAAATCCGGATTCATAAGTATGGCAACACTAAAATCATCTATGGCTAGTTCATTTTCATTTTTAAAGTAATATGCCAAACCCCTGAAGTAATGCGCCTGATCAGTAAATGAAGGATCAAGTTCTATGGTGATGGTAAAATCTTTAATTGCCTGATCAAAATTTTGCATTTCAATTTCGGCCAAACCCTTGTACAGAAAAGCTTCGGCAAAAAGGGGATTTAACTCAATGGCCATTTCAAACCCGGCAATAGCTGATTCAAACTCCTGATCAATTCCTTTTTTTACACCATCATTAAAATGTGTGCGCGATAAATTAATTTTCTCATCATTGGGAGGCTGCGTTGAAGAACTAAAACATAATATAGTTAATATTAGAAAAAAAGTAACTGTACGAAACATGGTGTATTTTTTTTAGATGATTAAACTTTGAGTATGATTTATGCCTGTTTGATTAGCCATTTAATTAGCCACAAACTTACCCAAATGATTTATTTTAAGCATAATTTTAGAAAAATTGCAGAATATTTTTTCCATATCAAAATATTTCACCCACCAATTTGTATTGCGAACAAAATATTTCATTGTCTTATTTAAGTAATCTTCTGGATTTCAAGCATTAAATCAGACGCCATTTTATGGTAATACCTTTTATTCTGAATCCCTTTAACCCATTGAATTCCTCTAATGGCATTTGTCAGGAATACCTCATCAGCATGAAGCAGATCTTTCGGAAGCAAAGCACATTCTGAAACCTTAATGTTAGCTTTTACGGCCAAATCAAGGATAACCCGTCTCATAACGCCATCAACACAGCCCTGATCAAGTGCCGGGGTTAACAATTGATCCTTTTCAACCACAAAAAGATTCGAATTTCCGGCCTCTGCCACATAGCCGTTTTCGTTAAGAATGATAACTTCATCCCAGCCCTTTTCAACACCATACAAACCGGCCATTACATATAGAAGGGAACTGGAACTTTTAAGAAAACTAATTCTGTTTACAGATTTGGTAAGCTCATTATAAAAACCCGTTTTCAGCCCAATGTTATTAAGCAGGTAGTTATTATGCTCCAAAGCAGACGATTCAATCAAAAAATATCCATTATTCCCCTTAGGCCTGTAAAGACCACCATCTTCGCGAAACAACGATAGTCTTACCCTTGCTCCCAACAAATGATTGTTGGCTTTTAACAATTGACGAATTAAAACCTTAAGATTTTCCGGATTAAGATTGTCCGGAAAATCAATTTTTAAGGTTTTAGCAGAACTAACGAGTCTCTCACAGTGTTTCTCTATCCACAATGAAACCCCATTGTTACAGCGAATACTTTCAAAAACGCCATCGCCATATCGAAAGGACCTGTTTTGAACCGGTAATCCAAATTGTTCAACAGATAGTAAATTTCCGTTATAGATAATAAAATCAATCATAGAGATAATTCAGATTAAAATATCTGACCAAAAAAAGATGTTATAAAAGCCGGATTTAAGGCAATGGTAAAAACAACACCAAAAACAGCACCCCAAAAATGGGCATCATGACCTATATTGTCATTTCCTTTTTTTGCCATGTAGGCAGAATACACCAGGTAAAGTATACCGAAAATCCACGCTGGTATGGGTATGGGAAGTAATAGAAATATAATCGACATTTGCGGGTTCATTACAATGGAAGAAAATAATACTGCAGAAACAGCCCCACTGGCACCTACAGCATTATACAAATCATTGTTCTTATGTTTTCCATAAGAAACCAGGGTGGAGAAAACAATCCCTCCTGCATAAAGAAGTAAGAAATAGTAAGGTGCTTTTATGCCAAAAATTTGTGAAAAATAGCTCTCTACATTGGTACCAAAAGAGAATAAAACGAACATATTTACCAGTAAGTGCATCCAGTCAGCATGAACAAATGCATAACTAAAAAACCGATAGTATTGCTGGTTATGATGTATTAACCATGGATTGAACTTTAATTTATAAAAGGCTTCAGCATTGCTGAAAGCAAGTATGGAAACTCCGGCTGTTACGATAATAAGTATTAATGTTAAGCTCATAAGTATTTTTTTTTGCAAACCTACAGTTTTTTGAATTAAGGCATGCATTTTTACTCTCATAAATTATTAAAACCAGAGGAATGACTTAAAAAAACAATTTTTCAGATAGCGGCAATCCAATTTTATTCACATCTCATTTAAGTTAAAACCCTATATTTACAAAATAATACTTCATAGATTTTTAAAGGATGGGTTACAAGCAAATTTCGCTGAAAGTTCCAACTGTTTACAGTGATGAATTGCTACAGCTGGAGATAGCCAAACATCTTCGCATAAGGCAGTTTTCATTTCAAACAGAAGGGAAAAGTCTTGATGCGCGCAACAAGCGTAATATTCACTGGCTGCTAAGAATAGCAGTATTTTCTGACGAGATAAAAGGATGTAATACCCCGGCTCAGCTTAATTTGGAAATACCTTACCGTAAACGCAACCGCAAAATACTGGTAACAGGAAGCGGTCCGGCAGGATTTTTCTGTGCATTTGTTTTGCAAAAAGCTGGCTATCAGACAACCCTTATTGACCGTGGCTCTGATGTTATCAAACGGAATCATTCTATTCAAGCCTTTGAGCGCGAAGGAATTTTTGATCCCCAAAATAATTATGCCTTTGGGGAAGGAGGTGCCGGTACTTTTTCTGACGGTAAACTTACATCACGCTCCAAACACATTTCTGCCGAAAGGCAATTTATACTGCAAAGCTACATTGATGCAGGCGCACCTGCCGAAATTGGATTTCTCGCCCATCCGCATCTGGGTACAGATAACCTTATAAGGATTGTAAAAACTCTGCGCCGGCAATACCAGGAGCTCGGTGGAGAAATTTTATTTGAAACAATGTTGGAAGACATTATAGTAAGCAATGGGACAGTAAAAGCAGCCATAACTTCGCAGGGAAATATTACCGCTGATTCCTATTTTATTGCTCCCGGTCATTCGGCATACGAAACCTACCGCATGTTAATAAAACGGGGCGTTTTGTTCCGGCCTAAAAATTTCGCCATTGGTAGCCGGATGGAGCACCCACAAAGCCTCATTAACTTAGCACAATGGGGGGTTGAAAGCCTTCCGGGAGTGAAAGCGGCTGAATATCGGCTTACCTCACCCGGTGACGGAAAACATCAGGTGTATTCTTTTTGTATGTGTCCGGGTGGAATGGTAGTGCCCGCAGCAGGATATCCCAACACCAATATTGTAAATGGCATGAGCTTTTACAAACGTGATGGTGATTTTGCCAATGCAGCCTGTGTAGCAGGTTTACACCCTTCAGAATTGGCAGGAAAAGAAGTTACAGCTCTCGAAACACTTACTATGGTAGAAGAATTAGAAAAATCCTTTTTCAACTTTTCAGGAAATTATAAAGCACCCTTTTGTAGTATCACCGATTTTTTGAACGCCAAATCAAGGTTTGACCATATTCCTGCTTCGAGTTATCCGTTAGGGCTTGCCCCTGCACCAATGTGGGAGATTCTTCCTAATAAAGTAGTGGTAGCCATGCGGGATGGACTCAAGGATTTTTCGCGCAAAATAAGAGGCTTTGAAACCGGAAATCTTTTAGGACTGGAAAGCAAAACTTCAGCTCCTATACAGGTTTTACGCAATGAAAACGGCCTATGCACAGGTTTGGAAAATTTGTTTATTGTTGGTGAAGGAAGTGGTTATGCAGGTGGTATCATCTCAAGTGGAGCCGATGGGGTGAAAAATGCTATGCGATTGGTCAGCTAAAAATGCATTTATAAATATATTTATAATATATAATTACCTAACTATTAAATACTAATATCATGAAAAGATACCTTCTAATGATTGTTATTACAATTCTCGTGGTTCGTTGTTCCACACCCCAAAAAAATCTGGCAGACGGAGTACTTTTGCCCCAGCCTGAAAATTTTTCTGCTGAAACAGGTGGCAAAATGACAGATTTATTCACTCTTGAAAACGAATCAGGTATGAGGGTAGATATCACAAACCATGGCGGACGTATTGTAACCATACTGGTGCCCGACCGAAACGGAATTTTTGATGATGTAGTAACAGGCTACCCTTCAATCGATGAGTATCTTGTAACAAACGAACCCTACTTTGGTTCCCTTATTGGCCGATATGGAAACCGTATTGCCAAAGGACGTTTTGCCATTGAAGATACGGAATATCAACTTGCCATTAACAATGATCCCAACCACCTGCATGGTGGCCCCGGTGGCTTTCACAACGTGGTGTGGGATGCACAGATGGTGGCAGATAATACGCTGGAATTGTCATACCTTTCTGCCGATGGCGAAGAGGGTTACCCAGGCAATCTGGAAGTAACCGTGATTTATTCTCTTACTAAAAACAATGAGCTCGTTATTGAATATGAAGCAACTACCGATAAAGCTACCGTGTTAAATCTTACCAATCATGCTTTCTACAACCTGGCTGGTGAAGGAGACCGCCCCATAAGCGAACATTTGCTCATGATTAATGCCGACCATTATACTCCTGTTGATGCCGATCTGATCCCTACCGGAGAAATTGCTTCTTTAGCGGGTACACCCTTAGACTTTCGTAATTTTACCCCTATTGGAGAGAGAATCAATGACAGCCATCCACAAATAGGTTTTGGCCAGGGATATGATCACAACTATGTGCTAAACAAAACAGCTGACGATTCAGAAGAACCACAATTAGCTGCTACTGTTATTGAACCACTGTCGGGTAGAAAAATGGAGATATATACAACTGAACCCGGTATTCAGTTTTATAGTGGCAATTTCCTTGATGGTTCAGAAGTGGGTAAACGAGGCGAAAATTATACATATCGCAGTTCATTTTGCCTTGAAACGCAGCATTTTCCTGATAGCCCCAACCAGCCCAATTTTCCATCAACTCTGCTCTTACCAGGCGAAACCTACCGCCAGGTAACTAAAATGGTATTTGGGATTGATGCAAATTGACAAACCAATTAGCAAACTATTAAGCGGCTGATGTTGGTGTTCAGCTTTGATCACCTGAACTGAAGGCTTCCCCTTTTTAGTACACCTTAAAAGTAGACAATTTTCATTTTAATTAGAAATTAGTTTTGTTGAACACTTCCCCTGCGCTCCGTTCCGCTAGGGCTACGCCTCCGCTGCGCGCCGCTCATATTCCTGTATATTGTGTGTAGCTTTTTTTATCCACTGATAATGATACTAGTTTTAAAACATTATTATATCACAAAAAGAAATAAAACTAATAACAATAAACCGGCAAAAAGAATAATACTGTAAATGATTGAGTTTCTCCTGTTGAGTTTTTTGTAGTGTTTCAATTTACTCTCATTTATTGAATCTTGTTCAATGTCTGCCAAACTGTTCTCCAATTGACGGATATGAAAACTGAAATTTCTGAATTGAATAAATGCACTCAATAAAAAACTAAAAACAATGATGATACCGAAAACTAAATAGTCATCATATTGAAAAGAACGAATCGTTCCATATTTGTAATAGAAATAATAGAATGATCCACTAATAAAAAATAGTGTGCCTGAAAATGAAGCTACTAAAAGTGATAAAACAAACTTTCTGTTGTAAAAATCAATATATGAATAAAGCAACATTTTAATGTTTTGATCACCATTTTTTACATCGGGTATCTTTTTATATATTTTTATTTGAATTATAATACAAAGGATCGTAAGAAGAAAGAGCAACGCAGTAATTAATAGGATTCTGTTTTGACTTGAATACAAAATTAATAGTACACCAAATGAGAAGGACACCAATATTTTAATAATAATATCAATGATAAGACTTTTTTTAAAAAGCCCACTAATGTTTTTTGATGTCAATTGCATGAATTTCAGAATTCTATCCCTGGAAAGTTTCTCTTCAAAAAAACTTTGTTCTTTTTTCCATGCTGACTTATATTTTTCTAAATTTATTTCTTCCATATTTTATTGGAATTTCTTTATCAACTCCTTAAGTTTTGCCTTGATCCTTACTAATCGAACACTTATATTCTTAACCGTCAAACCAATATTGTCCGAAATTTCTTCATAGGATTTATCTTCCAGCCAGAGTAAAATGATTGCTTTCTCTACTTTATTTAAATGGGAAATAGCCTGGTACAAAATCTTTATGCTTTCTGATTTATTCATTGAATATTCCACATCAAAAAAACTATCAGGGATTTCTTCTGTATTTATAAACAATTTTGGCTTTTTGGTTAAACTCAGAGCCGTATTTAATGCAACACGATACATCCACGTAGAAAAAGCACATTCGCGTTTAAATGAGGGATAGGATTTCCAGAGTTGAAGAATAATCTCCTGGCATAAATCCTCCTTTTCAACACTATTCCTGGAATAAACAAAGCTTATTTTTTGCAATATACCCTGATGTTTGTCCAGTTCATCCAGAAATTCCGTTTTAATATCTCTGTTTATCTTCGGCAAATTGTACTATATGAATTTTGCAATAAAAAAAATTAAGAAAAATAACAAAACGCCAACCGTAAAAAATGTAATCAATAATTTCGTCGTACGCTGACTTTTCTCTTTGGCTTGAACCTGAAATTTTTGTTCAAAAATCATCCCTAACGGAATGCTGAGTCCTGCAAGCAATGGTATGGAAATGGCAATATTTTCTGTGAAAACAAATGCTGTAATGGCTGCAACAATGCCAATTATGGCTCCAATGATGTAACCTGTTCCTTTTAAGGTCCCTGGGTTAATGCTTTTTGAATTTTTCATTTTACTTATTTTTTGAAAATTTGACAATACAACTAGTTAGTCTGTAAATCTTCAAAAAAACTACAAAAGAACATCTGTTTTACTATAAGATACACATAACGGTTGGCCCTGTACTCTTGCAGGGTTTTATAACTCACAACATATCAAGCCGTTGAAACTTTTACAAAAATAAATCTTTAAATTACCAGCATCATAAAACCAGATTACTCAATCTTTGATTATTGGGTCGGACAAAAATAATGGGAAACGTTGAATTTTATACAGGTCGGATAAATGCAACAAAAAAACTTTATTAGTTCATTTATTTGATAGAAATGATCACAAGACGAAAAAAAAGGTTCTAGTTTTTATGTAAAATAACTGGATATTAACAGACTATTGCCTAATGAAATGATTAAACATCTCGAAACAAATTTCGTCCGTGTCCTTTGGGAAATCGTTCAATAATAAGGAGTCCTGCCCTACCCAAACATCCATTTTATCATCGTAATTGTTATTTAGCAGAATCACAAAATGATAATCATAGGATCCGTTTCCAATTACGTTTATAGATTCGAAGACGACTCTCTTATTCCAAATAACAGCATCGTTAGTGTAAAAGATCACCTTTCCCTTTTCCAGAAATTCTAATGCATAATTATTCTCTGTTTGAGCCGAATCAATCAGTTGGTAGTTCCAGAGCGAATCGGCGTCGCAATAGTTGCTAACCTCATAAGTCTCTGTCCAGTTCCATGTACCGATCAGAATTGACATTTCTCCTTCCAGCGTATCTTTTTCACAAGCCGCAATTGCAATAATGCATAAAAAAATAAGGGTATAGCGAAATGAATTCATACATCAAATTTACGAAATTTCCTCCTCATTTAGTGAAAACCTATTTCAGGACAAGACATTTTCAATTTAGTTTGTAAATTCTACTGCTAATTTCAGGAATATTACTTCGATAGGTTTATCCGTATTTGTCTGTAAAAATCAATATGTTTCCAAGTGTAGAAACAATTCCGAAGATATCAAAATATTTTCTGCTAATTATGCAATGCGCTGTTTTTTTAAGGTTGGCCTAACGGTCCTGTATATGAAAAGTTGCAGATCTAAAGCAGTGACTTTTCGGTTTAAAACTGACCTGTATTTTTCTATTTATCTTTAATTTAAGCACTAAAACCACTATTTTTTATTTACAATGTTATGAGCTTTTTTGCCTTTTCAGTATTTTAACAATTCTATTATTTATGATTTCTGACAAGTTCCAATTGTACAGTTTAGGATCGGTTGTGCTGTAGAACTGAATAAGAACAGCATCAAGGTCTTTGTTATATTTTGCGAAACTCTGGTATCCCGGTACCCAACCAGAATGTTCATATTCATATATGGAAGAATATATTTCCTGTTCTCCCTGTTCAAACAATGTTCCATCGTTCAATGCCCTTAGGAAAGTACCCACATCTTCTGCTGTGGCATGCATACCATAATCGTTTTCCTTTAAATCAAAGGGATGTCCTACATGATAGCCACTCATCACATCCTCTATATTCACTTCACTTAGCGAACTGAAGGTGTTGTTGAGGTTTAACGGCATTAGTATTTCTTCCTGAATGAATAGAAAGTTATCATAACCCAGGGTATTATCCATTATCTTATTGATTAACAGGTAATTTGTATTACAATATTCATAGTCCTCACCGGGTTCAAAGTTGGCCGGCTTACCTTGAATCAATGCAAGACTTTCATCATAGGTCTCTGTTGGAGCTACCCAAAAATTCGGAGCATCAGTGAAATTCGGAATTCCACTTCTATGCTGTATCATCAACCTCAAAGTAATTTTCTCAGCGTTTTCGATTATTCCCACAAGTTCCGGTAAATAATCAGCGATAGTTTTATCTAAAGAAAGCCGTCCAGTACTTACCAATTTGGTAACAGCCACAGCATCATATAACTTGCTAATGCTGGCAATCTTAAATAGTGCCTGAGGTTTGGCAGGGATCTTGGATTCTCGATTGTGCCAGCCTGCAGCATAATACTGAGGCGTTTTGCCAGCTTGGTCTATATAGACAATCATCCCGTCAAATCCATGACCTATGGCTTCATCTAACTGTTCCTGAACCGTATCTGGTAGCGGTAGTATCCATGCCTTTAGTAGAAGCCAGGGTACGAAAAACATCGATACTATTGTACCAATGAGCAATAATACCCTTACAGTCCATTTAGCTTTTTTGTTTTTTATCATTTTTTACTTCCGTTTTTTCATTATCTACTTTTAGATAGAAATATTCAACTTCTGTATGTCTTTGGAATTCTGTGTCATTTCAAATTAGCCACAACGGTTATATAGGAGTATAGTGCGGGTTTGAAAGCACTTCATTTTCATTTAGCTGTTAGCTTCTTTAATGTAATTACTTTCATATCTGCATTTTCACCCGCATTACGTTTATAAAATGTTGTGCGTTCGTTTCTTTTTAAAATCAGCTATTAACCAAATCCATCGTTTCATCCTGTTTTAATCCTTTGGCGTGTAAAGTGATATTATGTTCCAGGTATGCTTTAAGGTTAGTTAGCCAAAAAGTCCAACCTGTTATACAGCCGACAAAAATTTCCATCTTGCTCTTTTCGTCAGTTGGAATATCGCTTTGTGTCAACTCAACTTCAGTGTTGCCGTTTACTTCTTTAAGTCTGACAGTAACGATACCACCCGAACCAAAGGTAAATGATATTATGTCTTTTCCATTTGCTTCTAAGACCTGACCTTTTTCTGTGAAATCCCAATTGTTCCATTTCCAAAA
>JAABRR010000144.1 GCA_011390785.1 Sphingobacteriia bacterium | reverse complement strand
TTGAAGATGTTTATAGATTTATTATCAACGATTTGGAAACTGCAATTCCTATGCTTACTCCCGAAAATGCCGATCCAGCACGTATAACCGAATGGACTGCCAAAGGAATGCTTGCCAAAGTTTATCTTGCCTATTCCGGCTATAATCGAAGTGGCACCCGGGATCAGCAATACCTCGATCTGGCCAAAGAATATGCCGGCGATGTTGTTAACAACAGCGGACTGAATCTTATGCCCAACTATGCAGATTTATTTGTTATGGACAACAATAACAACACCGAATCTTTATTTGCTTTTCAGTGGGTTAGTTGCATGGATTGGGGTACCCAAAACACCAATCAGGCCTATTGGGCAGCCAGCGGAGAACTTACCGGTGCCGGCGATGGCTGGGGTGGCGGCAAAGGACCCACCATTGATCTGCAAAGAGAATATGAAGAAGGCGACCTGAGAAGAAAACCCACCTTTATGGTTAACGAAGATTTCTATCCCGAGCTCAACAAGGCTGATGGGGGTTATACACACGAAATCGACCCATCTTCCCAGATTCAGGCACACATCAAAAAATATATAGTGGGTTCTGCCAGCGATAATGGCGGTGCAGGTACCGTTTGTTTCATGTCAACAGCCATTAACACCTATGTTTTACGCCTGGCTGATGTGTATCTGATCTATGCTGAAGCTATACTGGGCAACAATGCCAGCACTTCTGACGGCGAAGCACTTGCTGCTCTCAATGCCGTTAGAAACCGCGCCGGACTGGATTCAAAATCTTCCATAACATGGGAAGACATAAGAAAAGAAAGACGCGTAGAACTGGCTTATGAATCAGACTACTGGTACGACCTGGTAAGATGGTACTATTATGATCCGCAAGGTGCTATAAACCATATCAACAACCAGGAGCGCGGAACTTACCAATGGAATGCAGATACCGAAGAACGTGAAATAAATTCAAGAAACTATACCGTTACCAGCGATAACTTCTTCCTCCCCTTTCCACAAGGCGATATAGATAAAAACCCACTTCTACTGGAAGACCCTGTTCCCTATGATTTTGGTAAATAAATCTATTCTAAACGAGTAATTCTAAATTAAAATCAGTTGTCTTTGGTGCTTGCAGTAAATAAAGCCCAAGGGCATTAAAACAAAAAAGAAAAATATCATGAAACGAAACCCAATATATTTTAAGCATTGGCATGCAAGGCCAGTCTTTGTTTTGCTGCTCCTTTTAGTTGTTCCCTTTACTTTTATTGCCTGCGATGATGAAGAAAGCTATGGAACACCCAAAATCACCAACATCAGGGTCACTGATCCTGGGGAGGCAAATATATCCCTTACAGAAGGCAGCTTAGGCCAAATGGTAGTAATTCAGGGAGAGAACCTTGCCAGCACCACACATGTATTCTTCAATAATGTAGAAGCTACTTTTAACCCATCTTTTGTTACCGACAACAACATTATCGTAAGTGTTCCGGAAGATTTTCCCACAGAAATAAACGACATGGTACGAGTGGTAACCCTGGGTGGAGAGGCAACACACAGCTTCCCCATTGATATTCCGGCTCCTTCCATTTCAGGTTTTCCACTGGAATGGGTCCCGGAAGGGGGAATACTCACCATTCGCGGACAATACTTCTACAATGTAAACAGCATTGAATTTACCGGTGGGGTAAGCACTACCAATTTCACCATCCTGAATCCACAAACCATCGAAGTGATTGTTCCTGCTGATGCAGAATCAGGCCCGGTAACTGTTGATGCCGTTGCCGGTTCTGCCTCTTCCAATGCATGGTTCAGAGACAACCGCAATATGATGGTCGATTTTGATGAAAATCCGATCTGCTGGGGTGGTATGGCAAATGTTGTTGATGCTACAGCAATGCCGGCGGGGATTCCGATAGACCCCATCAGCGATAATTTTTACTACATTAAAAAAGACTACGCAGCAAACTCATGGTGGATAGAAGAAACAGTGATTGCCTATTGCGGGGGAGTAACCGTTACCGGCCCCAAATCAGATTTTGCTCTCACCTTCGAAATGTATGTTGGTGCCAGTTGGGAATTTAACTGGTTCGAAGTTGAAATGTTTGGAGATAACAGCGATGACCCGGTATATTTCGAATGGCGTGGATTTGATATATTGGGTGGCGAAGACAAGGTGCTTGAAAACACCGGATGGATGACAGTAAGAATCCCTTTAAGTGCCATGGAAAATCTTGGCGGGAGCACCTATAGAATGGGCCGTTTCGGATCATATAAAGCCGAGGCAGAAGATACCATTGAATTCGCATTCGATAATTTCAGGTTTACACCCCTGAATTAAAAGTAAACTACTATTATTTTTCGCATGATTGTAGTGTTTTGTTAGTGAATCCGGCCGGAGGTAGTGTAACCGGCCGGTTTTTTCCCTTAACTTTAACGATCCAATCATCTTGTTAAAATTCTTGCAATTAAATCTAAAATCCTTACCGGCAGGGTATTATGAAAAAACTTCCAGCAACATTCATTCTTCTTCTCGCAACGCTTATTTTACATTCGCAGCATTTCAGCCCCTTTATTGTAATTGATCAATTTGGTTACCTGCCCGAAGCACAGAAAGTGGCAATTATCAGAGATCCTCAATCCGGTTTCGATGGGTGGCAACAGTTTCAACCCGGAAACACCTAC
>JAABRR010000143.1 GCA_011390785.1 Sphingobacteriia bacterium | reverse complement strand
GTCATCTATAGTAAAATAAAAATTTTGAACTTATGAAATCTTTGGTGAAATTTTCAGGTATCGTTGTTACATTTTTTATTTCACAGATATCTTTTGCCCAGGTGGGTACAAACGGTGATGACAGAAATGAGGAAGGAAGACCGGTGAAGGAATATAACCTTACTATTGAGCAGAATAAAATGACCCTTGGCGGTGTCACGGCCAAAGCTATGTCCATAAACGGTACTATTCCGGGTCCGGTACTTGAGTTTAATGAAGGGGATCTGGCTATAATAAACGTGACAAACTTAATGGATGAAGAAACTTCGGTGCACTGGCACGGGCTGATACTTCCAAACATTTTTGATGGTGTTCCATACCTGACTACACCCCCGATTAAACCGGGTATGACATTTCAATACAGGATACCTCTCAACCAGTCAGGAACCTACTGGTATCATTCTCATACAATGCTACAGGAACAAAAGGGCGTTTATGGGGCTATTATAATTCACTCCAGAGAGGAAGACCTGCAATATGACAGTGATCTGGCAATAGTATTATCAGACTGGACCAACGAAAAACCAATGAACGTCTTGAGAAACCTGAAAAGAGGCAACGAGTGGTACCAGGTTAAGAAGGGTACAGCAGTGCCTTTGAGCAGGGCTATTGCACAGGGAGGATTTGGCTCACAGCTGACAATGTGGCGGGATCGTATGGAAGGGGCAGATATTGCAGATATTTATTACCCTGCTTTTTTAAGCAATGGGGAAAGGCTGGCGGAATATACCGGTTTTAAGCCGGGCGAAAAGGTCAGGTTGCGATTTGTAAATGCTTCTGCGTCTACCTATTACTGGATGGATTTTGGTGGAGGTAATCCGATACTGGTAGCAAGCGATGGAGCTGATGTGCAGCCCGTACACAAAAAGAGATTTCTATTTGCCATTGCTGAAACCTATGATGTTATTGTAACCATTCCGGAGGGTAAACTCGAAATTATTGCCACTGCACAGGATGGCTCGGGGCATACAGCTATTCATCTGGGTAGTGGAAAACTGATTTCCGCAAAAGTAATTGATACGCCGGATAAAGTAGAGATGATGAAACAGATGGCAGAGATGGACATGAAAATGGGTGCACCTGCCTTGATTGGAAACAAAAAGAAGAAAACACCGGAGTTCCTGATGAATAAATATGGCATGAGCATGGACATGGATGGTGACGGGCCGGATCATGGAAAAGAAGAAGAAATGCCAATGGATGATGAGATGGATATGGGGCACATGAACTCTGATACCATGTTGGAGAATGAAGCTGCTGAGGGGTTTGATCACATTCAACGCATGAACCATTTTAACTACAATTTTCTGAAAGCAAAGGAAGAAACCTCCTTTGATGCTGATATTCCTGTAAATGAAATACTACTTAATCTTACAGGTAACATGAACCGTTACGTGTGGAGCATAAATGGTACTCCGCTTTCAGAATCTGACAAGATAAAAATTGAAGGAGGGGAAGTAACCCGGATTGTACTGAACAACCTGACAATGATGCATCACCCGATGCACCTGCACGGACATTATTTCAGGGTAATCAACGAAAACGGGAGCCGCTCACCATTAAAGCATACCGTTAATGTACCACCAATGCAAAAAGTCACCATTGAATTTTACAATGAGGAGTATGGGGACTGGTTCTTTCACTGTCACGTTCTTTACCATATGATGGGTGGTATGGCACGTGTTTTCAGTTATGATACACCAAGAGATGAACGTTTGAACGGTTTCCCCGTACAGGAACTCATTGATGAAACCGATCACTATTTTTCATGGGGCCTTGCCGAACTGAGTTCTAATTTTTCTGAATTAGTGCTTACTACAGGTAATATTCGCAATGAGTTTAATTTGCGGGTAGAAACTGATTACAACCAAAATTCAGAAATTGAGTTTAGCTATAACCGATATTTGAACGATTGGATACGAATTTATGCAGGAGTCAATACCGTAAATGAAATTCCGGACTCATATGATGAATTTAAAACTGTTGGATTGGCAGGTATAAAGTATTTCACACCTTACATGTTCAATGTGGATATTAGTATAGATCATCAACTTCGCCCCAGGGTCAGAATAGATAAGGAAATTCTTCTGTTCCCCCGGATTTTCATTGAAGGGGAGTACGAGTATCTGGCAGATTTCGGTTGGGTTAATGATCTGGAAACAGGCAACAGTTTTGAGGGAGACGATGAATGGCTTATCAGAGCCTCATATATATTATCCCGTAATTTTTCCATCCAGGCAAATTATAACAGCCATTATGGCTGGGGAGGAGGTTTAAGTATCAGATTTTAATTTAAAATGCTGAATAATAGTAAATACTGATGGCCGGTTTCTCATTAAAGATCTCATGTCCGGATGTGGTTCTTTAATTGGAATGTTGCATGATTGCAAAGTCATGTCATTGAACTGAAACTGTAAAGAATTAGTACCATAGCAAAACAAAATAACCATTAAAAGGAAAGGAGCTAATAATGATGGACGGATTAGGTGGACACGGATGGGGAATGGGCTGGTGGTGGATCATGGGTCTCGTAGTACTGGTTGCTGTTATCTGGGTTATAGTAAAATCTATGAACCGGAATAGCGGATCAGTGGAAAGTCCCGGGAAATCAGCGCTTGAAATATTAAAGGAGCGCTATGCCAAAGGAGAAATCGATAAGCAAGAGTTTGAAG
>JAABRR010000142.1 GCA_011390785.1 Sphingobacteriia bacterium | reverse complement strand
ATGAGTTTATCAAAGTTGAATTGACTTCTGTTATGGAAGTTGAATCCTGCGATTTTATTGAGGGCAACATCTTTAGCACTTTCTTTTAATGAATCAACTTTGGGTAAGTAATCCAGCACTTTTTGTTTGGTAGGCATTAGCACACAGTCCAGTCGTCTAAGCACTGTCATTGGTAGGATTACCTTTCCGTAGTCAGACTGTTTGTAGTCTCCTCTTAGTAGGTCTGCCACTCTCCAAATTAGGTCTGCTTTTTCTTTAAAGTTTTTCATTAAAAGTTATGTTGTTTATTGTTTAAAATTTAATTCTTCGGCTAGTCCATAGAACGACCTCTTGCGATTTATGGTTGATGTTTCTTTTATTGTTTTCAAATATACCAACCTGAGCTTTTAATTAAAACATAAAGTTTGCTTTATAGACAGTATGAAAATTGGGCTTTGAATATTAAGACTGTTATTGACAGTACTTATTTGATTTTACCTTCTTTATATTTTACTTTTTTAATTGTTTTTCCAGAGTTTATATCAATAAATTCGGTATTCCCATTTCTTAAACCTTCTTTAATTTTTCGAATTTCTTTGATGCTGTCATCTTTGTTGATATAAGTAAAATCACCAGAGAATAATGAGTTGTTTAAGTCAAAATACTTTTCTTCAGTAAGGATACCATCATCATATTTAACTTCTAATTTTACATTTTGGGGATAAAAGTAATAAGTCCAACTACCAATCTTATTCTTTTTATAATACTGTCCTTCAATAAGAGTATCGTTATTTTCATTATAAACAAGAAACTCGCCATCCTTGTAGATGATCATTTCATCATTTTCTTTAAGTTTTGATAAAAATGAAGAATCAAACCAATGGTGATTTATTTCATTTTCCTTTTTCACCCAATAAACCTGAGAGGTTTTTCCACTAGAGTTAAATTGAGTATATCTACATTTATAACGATTTGAATATTCATCAAAAATTTCAAACTTTCGAATTGGTTCAATTCCTAAACTATTGTAAATAACAAGTTCTCTTAATTTCCCATATTTAAATTGCTTTTTTTCTTTGGGTTTATTTTGTTCATTCCATACGATAAATTCTCCATCCAATTCGTCATTAGAATAATTAAACGTCCTATTTACTTCACCTTTTTTATAATACAATACCCATTGCCCTTCTCTTTTGTCATCTTTATAGTTACCTTCCATGTAATAATAATACGTGCTTCCAACTAAATCTATATCAGAATATCTTTGAAACCATTTACCATCTTTCAGGTTGTTTTTATAGTTACCTTTAGCAACTACTTCATTAATTGAGTCTCGCAATTCAAAAGGTCCTTCAAGTTTGTTGTCCTTATAATTGGATATTTCAAGAACTTTTTCGTAGACATAGCGAGTACATGAATCAACTGGCTGGTTTTTTTCATCAAGTTTGTCACATTTATATTTTTCGTTATGTAGATATGAAAACCTTTTCGAGGTTCCGTTTAATTTACCGAATCTGTAATTTTGAATGAGATATAATTGTTTTGAATATGGCATAGTGCCCTCATCCCTATCTTGCCAATTGGTATAATAACTTTTCCATTCATTACTTTTTTGACCATTTGAATAACTTCCTTCTTCTCTTAAGGTATTAGTAATGTCGAAGTACTGCCAATGCCCTACTTGCAAGTCATTTTCATATTTTCCTTTTACAAGCAATGCCAGTTTTGTAGTGTCAGTTTGAATTGTCCCTCCAGCTATAAAACGACGTAGATCAAAATAAACTTTATAATCTCCATTTAATTTATCATTAGCGTAGTTAGCGACAATTAAACTGTCGCCTTTAATGTCTTGTGCAAAACCGTTTTTCAAACCACTTGAGTAATTCGTTTTAGTTAAAATTTTATCTCCATCTTCCTTATCCATATAAACGAGTTTCCAAAGTCCATTTTTTTCTCCATTTACATAAGAACCAATTAATTTATAAATAGGTTCTCCAGTTTCTTTATTATAATAATACTCTACATTTTCACCATTTAAAACATCATTCTTATAGTTAGTTGAATTTGAAATTTTACCGTTTTCATATGCAATTAATTTACCGTTCTTTGAATCGTTGGCCATGTAATATTCATAGATTTTATTCCCATTTTCGTCATATTCTATGAATTTGCCATTTGCCTCACCATTTTTATATAAACCTGTTTTTTTCAATTGACCATTTTTATAATAAATATTTAAAACCCCATCAATTTTGCCATTTTTCAATGTATATTCTGCTTCTTTTGTGTCACCATAATAATATGCCGTTCTTTTCCCATTATCGGGATCGTATACGCTAGATTTTTTTATTAATAAAAATCTATATGCTGTTATACTTTTATCAAAACTAGAAGAAGTATCTTTTTCCCTCTTTTCTGTTGTAATTTTCAGAATGAACTTACTATTTGAATATGTGGAAATAAGCTCATTGTCTTCGATTTCGCTATTGTCAAGTTTGTATCCGTTTGCATTTAATGAATTTTGTATAACTGAATATGAGGGCTTGTTGAATACCGAGTAATTAATTTTATTTGGGCTGCCCTCATAAGTGTATAGGTAAAACCAAGCAGAAGCTTTATCATCATATGTTTTTTCATAAGACCAAGTTATAGTACTATATCTTTCTGAATCACCTTTTCCTGATTCGTAATATTCCCAATTTTTGTTCATTAAAAACTGATTGACACTTTCCCAATTAGATTTACTACAGATATTCTC
>JAABRR010000141.1 GCA_011390785.1 Sphingobacteriia bacterium | reverse complement strand
GTCCCGGCGTTCTTCTTCCAGATAGGCAATGCGGTTTTCTGCAATTTCGTTGATCCGGTTGGAAAAGCGTTCAAACAGGTCAGCGGTTTCTTCTTTGCACATATTCCGGGACTGGATACGTTTTCTGATCCGACTTTTTTCTGCTTCCGTCTTTAAAAAATTGATAAAAGACATGGCGCCGTAATTGTCCAGATCAATGATGCTCACCCGTTCGGAATTCACCTTTTCCAGGATACACGAGAGCAGTTCATCATTTTTGAGTTTCAGGATCAGATCCAGGCCTGAAATGTCACACACGGCATTGTAATCATTTGCAGTGGGGATGTTCAGTTCTTTTGCCCGGACAATGCCCCTGACAATGTCTATGGTATCAGCCACCATGCGCACCTGTATGCCCATCTCTTTCAACCCGGGGCCGGTAAGGTGATCCAGAATTTCTGCGCAGGGGTCACCGCCGCCGATGATGGCAACTTTCAATTCCTTCAGGTCAAAATACATGGCTGCTCCTTTTTTCAATAATGCCTTGTCACAGACAGTATATTAAAAGAAAATCACAGTGACAACCACAAAGGTGGGGATCAGAAACACCAAAGAATACTTGAGGATATACCCGAAAAAACTGGGCATGGCAGTGCCTGATTCAGCTGCAATGGATCTGACCATGAAATTGGGGGCATTACCGATATAACTGACCGCTCCGAAAAAAACGGCCCCGGTGGAAATGGCCTGGAGATATATCATCTTATCGGTCATCAGCAAAGGCACGGAAGCTGATTCCGGCATGCCGGCATAAAAACTGCCCAGAGCGGTGTTGAAAAAGGTCAGATAGGTGGGGGCATTGTCCAAAAATGCCGACAGCACCCCGGTGACCCAGAAATAATGGAACGGTTCTTTCACTGCTGCAATAAGAAAGGCAAAAGCCCCGTCAGGTCCTGCCTTGAGCAGCAGTAAACAGGGGATCATGGTGATAAAAATCCCGATGAACAGGTATGCCACCTCGATGATGGGAAACCAGGAAAATTCGTTTTCTTCCCGCAGGGTCCAGGGCGTGGCCCACAAGGACAGACCGCCCAGCACAATAAGGGTGATATCCCGCAGCCAGTCCTGTATGGCCCGGTGTACCCCCAGGGTGTTCACCTCCCCCAGGTCCAGGACACCGCTCATGAGCACGGCAGCTATTATACCCCCCAGAAAGATGAAATTATAGGTTCCCACCAGGCGCAGCGGCTTTTTTTCCCCGTCATCCGGCACAACCGCCCCCTCTTTTTTGAAAAACCAGGAATCCAGGAAAAAATAGATCACCAGCAGAATCCCGCTGGTCAGCAGCATATGGGGGGCAATGTTCATTGTCCAGAAAAAACTGACCCCATGGAGAAACCCTAAAAACAGGGGCGGGTCCCCTAAGGGTGTCAATGATCCGCCCACATTGGCCACCAGAAATATGAAAAAAACCACCATGAAAGTTCTGTTTTTCCTGAAATCATTGGCCCGCAGAAACGGCCGGATCAGCAGCATGGCAGCACCGGTTGTTCCCATCCAGGAGGCCAGAATGGTGCCCAAAAGAATAATGCCGGTATTCACCACAGGGGTGCCCCGCAGGGTGCCCCGCAGCAGGATTCCCCCGGAAACCGTGAACAAAGCCCACAGCAGGATGATAAAAGGCACATAATCCGCCAGGATAATGTGCAGAATTTCATAAACCGCATCCCCTTTGTAGACCACCACAAAAGGAATGGCCAGACTGGCGGCCCAGAAAGCGGAAATTTTCCCGAAATGGTGGTGCCAGAATGTACCGGCCACAAGGGGCAAAAGCGCTATGGACAGCAGCATGCAGGCAAATGGGATGCAGGCATACAGGGGCAGCACCTTGCCCAGATCCGGATGGCCATGGCCCCCTGCGTGCCCTCCTTCATCCCCGTGTCCGCCTTCAGATCCATGTACCTGCTGGGCCTGTGCCTTCTGGCCGGCCGGGTTCACATGTTCCGGGTCACTATTGTCTGCAAACAATTCTGTTGCAAAAATAAAAAAACCAACCAGCATCATGACAAGTGCAAGTTTATTAAACTTCATGGATTCATTTCTCCTGGTTCACTGAAAAATGCAGGCAATCCAGCCTGCCAAGCTTAATTGACCTAATAAATACAGCAAAGAAAGTCAAGATTTAATTGGCGGACCGAAGCGGCCAAACGCTGTGTCTTTTTTGGAGAAATGATTACAGGCACACCTGTGGTGTCACCGTAAATGTGTGTGAACTATTTTTGGATTTTTTCAAGGAAATACAGCCCAACGATCACATGGTTTTCAGGTTTGCCGCCAGCAGGCGTTGAAATGTGTTGGATCTGTACTTTAAGGTGTTCAGGTGGTGTTGCAGCATCACCGGTATCTATATATTTCAACAGTCTGGAATCATTTTTCACAAGAAGGCCCAGACCGGAAGCAGAAAAATCCCGCAATTTGAAATGGTATTCCATTTCAGCCTCCGGTGGCTGGAATGCTATGCTTGCTGACTCTGAAGCCGCGCTGCGCACTTCCGAGCGAAGTGCCTGCTGCTGGTTATCCTGAGATTTGTTTACCATGCGCCATCTTTCGTGAATGTGATAACCAAAATATAACCAAAATATAACCAAAATATACAAACTTGTCAGTACATTACACCCTTCCTTAAACAAAAACAACCAATTGTTTTGCCTGCCAGACAAAATTCAGTCAAAATCCATACACAATCCGCCCGCTATTGG
>JAABRR010000140.1 GCA_011390785.1 Sphingobacteriia bacterium | reverse complement strand
ACCTATGTGTTTGCCCAGTTTCCGTGTATACGCACGGCTGTGCGTCTACATTGTGGCGCCTAAATTGTGCGTCTACATTATGCGTCTACAACAACACCCGCTGAACAGCTTTTTTCCAGCCTGCGTACAATGCATCACGTGTATCGTCACTCATGCTGCAACACAGTTTCTCTTCATGAATTGGGATGGCTTTCAATTCCGCCATATCCTTCCAGATACCTGTAGCGAGCCCGCCTGCCAGAGCTACTCCCAAGGCAGCGGCTTCTCCGGTATGGTTTTTAATGAGGCAGGCATTGAGCATATCACACTGAAATTGCATCAGGAATGAATTTTTCACAGCTGTACCATCTACCTTTAGCGCTTTAAGTTCAAGTCCAGCCTTATCAACCATTAAATCAACCAAATCCTTTATCTGATAAGCCGTCGACTCCAAAGCGGCCCTGGCAATGTGCGCAATACCGGTTCCTAACGACATGCCGCATAAAACAGCCTTTGCATCATTATTCCAATAGGGAGCTCCCAATCCACCAAATGCCGGAACCAGATATACACCATCAGTGGAATCGACAGAAAGAGCCAATTGTTCCGATTCTTCCGGAGTGCGGATGATTTTTAACTGGCTTTGTAACCATTTGATGCTTGCTCCGGTGCTATGAATATTCCCTTCGTAAGCATAGGCCATCGCATGTTTTAACCCGTAACCAACCGAAGTTACCAACCCATCCGGACTCTCAAGCGGGCTGTCGCCAATATTCAGCATAACAGAAGTGCCCGTACTGTATGTTGCTTTTCCCTCCCCTTTCGAAAAACATCGCTGGCCAAACAATGCGGCATGCGAATCGCCCATGACTCCCGTAATAGGGATTTCCTCCCTGAGTAACTCACCCATTTTTGTATGACCAAAAATTTCATCCGAATACTTTACTTCAGGAGCCATCGATAATGGTATGCCAAACTCCTTCAGGATATCCTCATCCCATGTAAGTGTATTGATATTAAAGAGCATCGTTCGTGATGCATTCGTAAAATCCGTTGCATGAACCTTTCCCCCTGTCAGCTTAAATATCAGCCAGCTATCTATAGTACCAAACAGCAATTTACCCTCTTCGGCTTTCTTTCTGGCTTTTCTCACGTTATCAAGCAACCAGCTTATTCCGGTAGCAGAGAAATAGGGATCAATGATTAATCCTGTTTTTTGTTTAATGCGTTCTCCCCATCCTTTTTGTCTAAGCACCTCACATTGTTCAGCACCACGGTTGCATTGCCATACCACGGCAGGTGCTATCGGCATGCCTGTTTCTTTATCCCAAACCACAACCGTTTGACGCTGATTGGTGATGGAAAGACTAGCCAGCCTGAATGAAGAACCCCTGATTTCGATCAGATGCCGGATGCATTCACGAATAACAGCCCTTGTATTAAAATATATTTCCTCTGGATCATGCTCCACCCATCCCGGTTTTGGGTAATACTGATGATGATCCCTGGCAATATGATAAATGAGCTTTGCTGTCTCATCAAATAAAATACCTTTGGTTGCTGATGTACTCTGCTCAATTACAAGAATATAAGTTGTCATAAAATGCCCGTAATATTAAATAAATATAAAGGTACATAACTAATTAAATCTAATCATTAAAAATGCGTCATTAAAACTGGCACCAACCATGAAAGTCTAGAAGTTGACATGTTAAAAAGTTGAGGAGTTGAAGAGTTGAAGAGTTGAAATGATAAAAGATAAAAGATAAAAATTGAAAGTTGAAGAGTTGATGAATTGATGCCTAGAATAATTACTTTTGCCTTAAACTTTAAACCTTCAACTCTAAACTCCTCAACTAATAAACGCCTCAACTAATAAACTCATAAACAACTTATGAAGACTTTCGGGTACTTCGATGACCAAAATCGGGAATACGTAATTACAGACCCCCAAACGCCATGGCCCTGGATCAATTATCTGGGTAGTGAAGATTTTTTTTCATTAATCTCTAATACAGCAGGTGGATACAGTTTTTACAAGGACGCCCGTTTACGAAGAATTACGAGGTTCAGGTACAACAATGTACCCATGGATGACGGAGGCAAATATTTATATATCAATGATGGCGGAGATGTTTGGTCACCAGGATGGAAGCCCGTTAAGGCCAGTCTGGACAACTATAGCTGCCGGCACGGGCTGGGATACACCATCATTAAAGGAGAGAGAAATGGTCTCGAAGTAGAAACTTTATTCCTGGTTCCACTAAAATTTTTAGGAGAGGTACAGAAAGTGTGCATACGAAACACAAGCACCAGTATTAAAAAAGCCACGCTGTTCTCGTTTGTTGAATGGTGCTTGTGGGATGCGAACGATGATGCCACCAATTTTCAGCGCAATTTTTCAACAGGTGAGGTAGAGATTGAAGGCTCAACGCTATATCATAAAACAGAATTCCGCGAAAGGCGAAACCACTATGCCTTCTACACCGTTAACAGCGCCATATCGGGATATGATACCGATCGTGAATCTTTTTTGGGCATGTATAATGGTTTCAACGAACCGCAGGTAGTCGCAGAAAACAAATCACGAAATTCAGTAGCCCACGGCTGGTCGCCCATTGCCTCCCATAGCATCGATATTGAGCTTATGCCTGGGGAAACCAAAGAATTGGTTTTCACATTGGGATACGTCGAATTGCCAAATGATATTAAGTTTACCGCCAAAGGCATAATCAACAAAGCGCCAGCCAAAGCCATGATGGCCCGG
>JAABRR010000139.1 GCA_011390785.1 Sphingobacteriia bacterium | reverse complement strand
TGCGCGCCCACCCCGATGGGGGTGACGGGTCCGATGCCGGTGACGACGACTCGATTCATGGTCTCCCTAGCGTAGCGCGGTGCCCGAGGCACCTGGTTCGCCGCCGGGTCGACGGCCGAACGGCGCGGAGGCCCCGGTCGGGGACGTCCGCGCCGCAGCGGGGGTGCCGGGCGGAGCGCCGCCCGCGCGTCCTACTGCTTGTCGACGATGAACTTGACGGCGTCGCCGACGGTGCGGATGCCTTCCGCTTCCTCGTCGCTGATCTCGATGCCGAACTCGTCCTCGAGGCCCATGATGAGCTCGACGACGTCGAGCGAATCGGCGCCCAGGTCGTCCATGAAGGACGCGGTGTCGACCACGTCCGCGGGGTCGGCGTCGAGCTTGTCGGCGACGACGTCCTTGATCTTGTCCAGGATGGCGGCTTCGTCCACGGGATCCTCCTCCGGCGGGCTGGAGCGTGCTGCTCGGGTCCCGCGCACTGTAGCACTTCGAAATCGCGCCGCTGCACGCCAGGGGCGCGATCGACGGGCACCGGTCGGGCGCTTCGGGTCGGGTCGACCGGCCGCGGCGTCGGAGCCTTCGGGATGATGGCACACCGGTGGGTGGCTGGCAAGCGGCTGCGCGTCATGCGGGCGGGCGATGCGCCTTCACCGCATCGCGGGTGATGAGGTGTTCACCTCATCACGGGTCATGAGGTTTCACCTCATGACGGGTGATGCGGCTTCACCGCATCACCATGCCACCGTCGATCGTCAGCGTCTGGCCGTTGACGTACCCCGCCGCGTCGGAGGCGAGGAAGGCGATCGCCGCCGCGACCTCCTCCGGGCGCCCGAAGCGCCCGGCCGGGATGCGGGCAAGGTAGGCGGCGCGGAGCTCGTCGCCGAGGGCCTCGGTCATGTCGGACTCGATGAAGCCGGGCGCGACGGCGTTCACGGTGACGCCCTTGCCGGCGTACTCCGCCGCGAGCGCCTTGGTGAGGCCCAGCAGGCCGGCCTTGGCGGCGATGTAGTTCGCCTGGCCGACGTTGCCCATGATCGCCACCACCGAGCTGACGTTGACCACGCGCCCCCAGCCGCTCCGCAGCATGCCGCGAAGCGCCGCCTTGGCCAGGTGGAAGGCGGACGAGAGGTTGGTGTCGAGCACCGCGTCCCAGTCGTCGCGCTTCATGCGCAGGGCGAGCGTGTCGCGGGTGACGCCGGCGTTGTTCACCAGCACGTCGAGGCCGCCCAGCGACTCCTGGACCCGCTTGATCAGGTCGGTGCAGGCCTCGGGGTCGGCGACGTCGGCGCCGAAGGCCTCGGCCCGCCCGCCCGCGGAGCGGACCTGGGCGACGACCGCGTCGGCCGCCTCGGCGCCGCGCACGTAATGGACGGCGACCGCGTGGCCCTGGCGCGCGAGCTCGAGGGCGGTCGCGCGCCCGAGCCCGCGGCTCGAGCCGGTGACGAGCGCGACGCGCGTGGGGTGGGGACCCGTCATGGCAACGCCTCCTTGAGCGCCTCGGGGTCGGCGACCGCGACGGCCGTCGCCCCCGCGAGGGTGCGGCCGACCAGCCCGGTGAGGACCGCGCCGCTGCCGAACTCGACGAAGCGGGTCGCCCCCAGGTCCGCGAGGCGCCGCAGCGAGTCGGTCCAGCGCACGGGCGCGGTGACCTGCTGCGCCAGCAGGCGCCGCTCGACCTCGACGTCGGGCACCAGGTCGGCGCTGACGTTGGCGACCAGGCCGGCGCCGAGCGGGCGCAGGGAGACCGCGGCCAAGTGCGGCTTCAGCGCCTCGGCGGCCGGCTGCATCAGGCGGCAGTGGAACGGCGCCGACACCTTGAGCGGCACGGCGCGGGCGCCGGCCTCCTTGAGGCGCGCCACCGCGGCCGCGACGCCGTCGGGGCGTCCCGAGACCACCGTCTGCTCGGGCGCGTTGTAGTTGGCCACGTCGACGACGAGCCCGTCGGTGCGGACCGCCTCCACGGCGGCCTCGACCACGTCGGCCGGCACCTTCAGGATCGCCGCCATGGCGCCCTCGCCCTCCGGAACCGCCCGCTGCATGGCCTCGCCGCGGGCGCGCACGAGCCGCACGGCCTCGCCCAGGTCGAGCGAGCCGGCGGCCACGAGGGCCGTGAACTCGCCCAGCGAGTGGCCGGCGACGTACTCCGCGGTCGGCCCCCCGGCCTCGAGCCAGGCGGCGTAGGCGGCGGCGCCGGCGGCGACGAGCGCCGGCTGTTGGTTGGCGGTCTTCTGGAGCTCCTCGGCCGGGCCGGCCCACATGAGCTCCAGGAGGCCCGGGAGGGCCGCCTCCGCCACGTCGAGCGCCGCGCGGGCGGCCGGGCTGGCCTCGTAGAAGGCCTTGGCCATGCCGACGGACTGGGAGCCCTGGCCGGGGAAGAGGGCGGCGAAGGGCGCGCTCACCGGGTGCCCCTCACGCGGCGCCCGCGGTCGAGGTCCACGGCCCCCAGGTCAACACCGCCGATGCCCAGGTGAGCCCGGCGCCGAAGCTGACGAGGAGCAGGTGGTCGCCCGCCGCGATGCGCCCGGTGTCGAGCGCGTGCGCGAGCGCCAGCGGGATGGAGGCGGTGGAGTTGTTCCCGTACTCGTCGACCGTCACGACCACCCGCTCCTCCGGCAGCCCGAGGCGCTCGCGCGCCGCGTCGATGATGCGCAGGTTGGCCTGATGGGGGACGAAGAGCGAGACGTCGTCGGACGTGATGCCCGCCTTCTCGACCGCCTCGATGGTGGCGGTGTTCATCACCCGGACCGCGAACTTGAAGACCTCGCGCCCGTTCA
>JAABRR010000138.1 GCA_011390785.1 Sphingobacteriia bacterium | reverse complement strand
AATTAAGAATTGATCAAATTCTATAAGTAAAGTTACATGTTGCTTTTTGTCAGTTTGTGCAATGATAATATAATCAGTACTTTATGGTTTTTGGGATGTGACGGTTAAACCAGGGATAGGAAGTGTTTTCCCCAAAAAAAAAGCCTGGCGACCAACTTGAAGTTGTCTCCAGACTATTATCTGGGTTGGGGTTATCCTGGATGATAAACTTATTGAAATTCTAAAAACTATACCGCACCCTCAAAAAAATCATATTGATCAGCTCCTTCTGGTTACCAAAGGCTCCGTTGAAAATCTGTCCGCGAAGGGATATCTCCATGTTGTTGGATGCAGAATAGCTCAACGAGGGCAGCAGAATATACCCATTATCGAGTGATGGCAGATACATGGCTGCAATGGTGCCGTTTAAAAGGGGGTGGATTGGGTAGCTTGCCTGTGCAAACCAGCTGAATTTGCTGAATGAAATCGTTTTTACCGAAAGGGGCATAAAATACAGATCGGTAAAGCTGGCGTTGTTTATCTTCTCAAAATAACCGTTGTAGATTCCTTCTGCACTGATGTTGAGCGAATTACTAAACATATAGTTGACTCCGGCATTGGCAATCAGGATTCCCGTAGTATCATTGAAGTTATTTTGCGGCTGAAACCACGATGCCTCGCCGGTAACACCTACTGAGCCAATGTTTCCGGTAAATCCTGTGCCCAGAATATAATCTTCGTCTTTAATCACACCTGAAAGTAACTGTATGTCAAAACTTTTGAAGTTGAACCGGTAAAGGGCAGCTGCCGTTATCTGCTCCTGGTTATCCATTTTTACGGCTACCTCGGCTACTGATGAATAGTTGGGGAAGAACTGAACTCTCACAGCATCGCTTCCGGACCTCTCTTCATAATCAAAATCGAGAAAGGAGTAAGCGTTAAAAATGTCGTTGGGGTTCCAGGCAAATGATTGGCCCCAGTTAATTCGCTGCCTTCCGGCGGTAATGGTGGTTTTTCCTGATGTGTATTCCAGGTTGAGCCTGTCGAAAGTGGTTGTAAATAATGCCGATTGCCCTGTCCAGATGTTTTGGGTAAGGAAGTCGAAAATGCCATCATCAAAAGCAATCATTTCGTCGTAGCCGGGGAATAGGGTAACATAATCGCTGTAAATAAAACGGTTGCGCATACCTGCATTGAATGACAGGGCAGGGGAGATGCTCCAGCTGAAATTGAGTCGGTTGTGGTAAAGGTTGTCGGTTATCCACTGCTCGTCAATTTTGTTAAAGTTTACGGTGTTCATGTATTTTATATAACCACCCAACCGCATCCCGGAGAAAACACTTTCCTGTGTTTTTTTGGTTTGAATTTCAGTGCTTTCCTTGCTGATCTCCAATTTTGTTTTAGCAAACGCTCTGACCGAAATAACCATCAAAACACAGATGAGCAATATTTTGGGAAATCGGATCATGTCTTTACCGTTTTTTGTCAGATAAGATTTTGCCGTCCTGCACGGTTACTACCCTTCGGGCTCTTTCTACCACCCTTTGGTCATGTGTGGAGAAAATGAAGGTGATATTCTCATCCTGGTTGAGTTTTTCCATGATATCGAGTAGGGTGGAGGCTGATTTGGAATCGAGGTTGGCAGTGGGCTCATCAGCCAGCACAAACCGGGGCCTTGATGCCAGGGCGCGGGCCACAGCCACACGTTGTTGCTGTCCGCCCGACATGCGTGATGGCCTTGAGTCAGCCCGGTCAGCCAGGCCAATGGCTTCCAGCAGATTCATGGTTCTTTCGTTGCGCTCGGCCTTGCCTTTGCCCTGCAGCTGCATAATAAATTCGATATTCTCCCTGGCAGTCATTACTGGTATAAGGTTGTATGCCTGGAAAACGAAGCCAATGTTGTGCAGGCGAAAGTTGATCAGCTCGGAAGCTTTTAGATGGCCAATGTTGGTGCCATCTACAACAATTTCACCTTCGGTAATGGAGTCGAGCCCGCCAATAAGGTTGAGCAGGGTGGTTTTACCACTGCCCGATGGCCCAACGATGGCTGTGAATTCACCCTTTTCAATTTCAAGGTTGATGCCGTCAACGGCTTTTACTTTTATTTCTGAATCGTTATAGATCTTTACCAGGTTTTTTATTTCGAGTACTTTCATGATGGATGTTATTAGTTTTTATGTTTGAGTCCGCAAATAAATGTTTGTTGTCCACTAACCGTAAGCTCGGCGAAGCCAATTACACAAATTGACACTAATTATATTGTTTGAAAATCGGACAATTAAAAACATGGAATTAGCACAAATTTGCCGAAAACGAGTTTTCGGAGTGGAATATGGTTACATATCAATTCTTACAGCTTCTGCCGGATTGAGTTTTATGGCTTTTCGGGCAGGGTAGAGAGCGGATAAAATACCGGTTATGACTACCAGCGCCGCTACACCCAGCAGCGATTCCATTCCGATCCAGGGATAGACCATAGCATCGTAACCCATGGAGTTGAGCCCATCGGCCCAAAGGCTGAGATTTACTCCGGTATGGCCGGTAATGGTGGTGAGGATGAGCGCCAGAACAATACCGATAACCCCGCCGGTAAGCGAGAGAAATACCGATTCCAGCACGATCATCATGAAGATCCGTCGGCGGTTCATGCCAACAGCCATTAGCATTCCCAGCTCTTTTACCCTTTCGAGTATAACCATAAGCATGGTGTTTACAATCCCAAATCCCAGTGCGAGCAATATTATTCCCACCACAATGTACATCATCAGGCTCATGTATTCGTTAAGCATCTGCATATCGGGCATCAGTTGGGT
>JAABRR010000137.1 GCA_011390785.1 Sphingobacteriia bacterium | reverse complement strand
AAAAATGTTATGATGTTTTACCCCCTGCCTTGGTTGTGCCATCATATCTGCTACCGTTTCTTTCCATTTCAGGTAATGGGGGGTTTGCTGATGGAGCGCAAAATCGTCTTTGGTACTATAGACTTCATAAAGAAAGAATCTCAGGGGGTCATCATCACATCTGAGAAAGTCGAACCGCAAATTTGCAGGTTCTTTTCTTGTTCCCCGGCAATTGTCCAGGGTTGCTTCAATAAATTTTTTCTCTTCACCTTCTTTTACAAAAATGGTTACACAAACAACATACATAATATACCTCCGGTTTTGTTTTTAATTTTTATTTGTATGCAAAATTACAATACTCTAATTCCATTTTCCATAATACCAAAACCCCAAAGAATGGTTGATTCTGAAATATTACGTCTTAGATTAGGCAAAATGACATATTTCTAACGAGAGGTAAAATTATCAATAATTATAAACATAATGGCACCATAAAACATTCCTGATTATTGTTACTTTTTTTTTAGTTTTTGTAGTCTGTAGGTAATACTTGGTTGTCATTAGTTTATAAAAGGATAATTGATCTGTATTTAAACTGATGCAAAAAATAAAACCATACGAGAAGGAATTGCTGCTTAAATGTTTAAGTGGTGAAGCAACAACAGAAGAGATGCAGTTTGCATGGGACTGGATTCACGTAAATGAGTCGCACGCGGCATATTATGAAAGTTTGAAGGAATCCTGGATTTCCAATGCCGTTAACCAGGAAGTTTCTTCACAACAGATGGAAACATCATGGAATCGGATCAAAAATAAAATTCAAAAGGAAACCCCTCAAAAAACAGCACCAAAGAGACCAGCCATACACGGAACTTTTTATGTCTCCATGCCATGGGCAAGGCTCGCTGCTGCTATTGTTTTTGCCTTCATTTTTGGTGGGACGGGCACTTTTCTCTATATCAATCTTGAAAAAACAATGGCCGATGCCAGCGAGTACTACACCATAGAAGCACCCCGGGGGGCAAAATCTCGCATTACCCTTACCGATGGCAGCGAAGTTTGGCTTAATGCAGGCAGCAAGCTTAAGTACCCCAAGAATTTCAATCAGGACAACCGCAACCTTTACCTGGAAGGGGAAGGCTATTTTGTGGTGGCTCATAACGAAAACATCCCCTTTAAAGTGCATGCATCAGGTCTGGTTGTGAAAGCATTGGGAACCGAATTCAATGTAAAAGCTTACCCGGGCGAAGACCGCATAGAAACCACATTGGTTAAAGGGTCGGTCAGCATAATAAGAAACGGGCAGAGGGATGAGTCTGATGGTGTTGTATTGTTACCCAACCAGAAGGCATCTTTCTTTACCGATACTCATTTGGTAACAGAAACTACAACTCCTGCTGCTGAAACCAATCTGGCCATGACTGACATAATAACCAGGCCAGCCAGGGTGAGGGTTGAAAACAATATCAACACAGAAGTTTCCACATCATGGAAAGAAAAGAGATGGGTGTTTGAACGGGAAAAACTGGGAAGCCTCGTGCTAAAACTGGAGAGACACTATGATATGGAGTTTGTTTTAGAAAACGATGAATTAAAGGAGTTTCACCTTTCCGGAACCCTTGAAGAAGAATCAATTGAACAGGTTATGCAGGCGCTGCAACTTACTTTGCCCATAAATTACGACGTTAAACATAACAAGGTTTATTTGAGTATAAACCCAGCCAAACTCAACAACTATAAACAACTATTAAGAAAACAAAACCAGTAAGCCTATGACCAAAACCCCTGAAAAAACAAAAAAATAGTTGGAGGAACTGGCATTCCTCCAACTTGCAATCGAGTTCAAACTAAAATTTAGGTGTTTTCCTGGCAGATCATACCTAAAAATCAGAAATCAACCTTCAAAAACAAAATTATGAAAAAAAAACCATTCTTTGATCCCCTTTTCACCCGGTGGGTCTTCACAAAACACTTTTTAGCTATGAAATTATCCATTTTACTATGCTTTGTAGGCATTATGAATGTCTCAGCCGGATTATTTTCTCAAAGCGCAAACGTTTCCATAACTATGCGGGAAAAATCTGTAAAAGAGGTTTTGAAAGAGGTTGAAAGCCAAAGTCAATACCGATTCCTTTACAATGATGATTTTCTTGATCTCGACAGAATTATTTCAATTGATGTTGAAAATAATAATGTTGAAGACGTTCTCAATCAGATTTTTGCCAGTGCAGATGTTTCCTACCAGATATTAAGCAACAACCTGGTAGTAATTACTCCGGCAGATAATCAACAGACACATCGAATTACCGGAACTATTACCGACAGTGCAACAGGCGAATCGCTTCCGGGCGTTACCATTGTTGTGGAAGGTACTACAACCGGTACCTCTACAGATGCCAATGGCCGGTACTCACTCGAAGTAGCCGACCCCAATGTTACCCTTGTAATTTCTTATGTGGGCTTTTTAAAAGAAGCAGTAAGTGTTGACGGGAGAAACATTATTGACATAGCCCTGGTTCCCGACCTTATGTTTCTTGATGAAGTGGTTGTGATAGGCTACGGTACCATGCAACGCAGCGATATTACCGGCTCCGTAGTTTCTGTTTCGGAAGACAAGCTAAGGGCATCGGTGAGTACTTCTATCGATCAGGCTTTGCAGGGACGTGCAGCAGGTGTGCAGGTATTTCAGAATTCCGGGCAGCCCGGTGGTGGTGTTTCCATCAGAATCAGGGGTTCCAATTCTATAAACAGCACCAGCGAGCCACTTTATGTAATTGACGGTGTGGCTGTTTCAGGCAATGCTGAAGGCCTTGCAGTAGGTTTC
>JAABRR010000136.1 GCA_011390785.1 Sphingobacteriia bacterium | reverse complement strand
GGAGGATGAAATCCTTCAACGCAACCCTTTAGGATAAGTAATGGAGAGGGTTGCCATTTGCGGCCGGACACCTACTTTTCCCGCGATGGCAGATGAACTTTCAGTGGGCGCCGGGCAGGCCAACCGGCCGTTCGGCATGTTGGTCATCCACGCCCTGCAACGGCTGGGAGTGACGCATTTTGTGCTGTCCCCCGGCTCGCGCTCGACTCCGCTCGCGCTGGCCGTGGCCGCCCTTGGGGAGTCCTGCTCGACGGTCTGCCTGGACGAGCGTTCCGCGGCCTTTTACGCCCTCGGGCGGATCAAGGCCACCGGGCAGCCGGCAGCCGTGGTGTGCACCTCCGGATCGGCGGGCGCCCATTATTTCCCGGCGGTGATTGAGGCGCGCGAGGCGGCCCTTCCGCTGATTGTCCTGACGGCCGACCGGCCGCCGGAGCTGCGCCAGTGCCACCACGGGCAGACAATCGACCAGCAGAAGCTGTACGGGTCCTACCCGGTGTTTTATGCCGAGCTGCCGGTGCCGGACAGCGATCCCCTGCTGCTGCGGCAGGTTCGTGAGCTGTGCCGACGGGCGGTCGAGTGCGCCCTCGGCGCCCCCGGTGGACCGGTCCATCTCAACTGCCCGTTCCGCGAGCCCTTTTTTTCGGAATCCGGCAATGGCGCCGCTTTGGACCCGTCGCTCGTCGACGGTCTCCAGCCGGTTTTGCGCCCTTGTGCCGATCCCGGGCGGGTCGCTGAATTGCCGGAACGCACCCTTATCCTGGCCGGGCCAAGAGCCTTCCGGGATCCGCAATCCGAGCTGGATGCCCTGCTGTCGCTGGCGGGCCGCCGCGGCTTTCCCATCCTCACTGATGGCAGCAACCCGTTGCGCTATGGCCAGCCCGCTGACGCGCCCATTGTGATCCACCATGACCGGATTGCCCGCAATGAAGCGCTGTGGCATTCCCTTGCCCCGGATGCGGTGATCCTGTGGGGGGAGCCGCCGACAAGCAAAGTCCTGCGGCAGCGCCTGGCGGGCCTGGATGTGCCGGGCTACCAGATCGGCAGCGGCAAGCCCGGGATGAATCCCTTTCACGGACGGATCGAGTGGGGCGGCGCTTCGGCCGCCGCATTCCTTGGCCGGACGGGCGGAGGCCATGGCGGTTATGCCGATGCGTGGACGCGCGAGGATGCCCGGATCGAGGCGTCGCTGGCCACCGCGCTCGCGCAGCCGCACGCCCTGTTTGAGGGCGACATCCATCGCCTGCTGGGCAACTGCCTGCCGGCAGGGGTCCCGGTCTGTTTCGCCAGCAGCCTCGCCATCCGCGACGCGGAATGGTTCATGCCCCGCCGCGGGAGCCCGCTGGTTCCCTTCAGCCAGCGCGGCGCCAACGGCATCGACGGCACCCTGTCCCTCGCCCGCGGGATCGCCGCCGGCAGCGGCCGCCCCGCCTGCCTGGTCACCGGCGAGCTCGCCTTCCTGCATGATACAAACGGCCTGCTCGGGTCCGCAGCCGACAAACACGGCCTGCTGGTCATACTCATCAACAACCAGGGCGGGGGAATCTTCGAGTTCCTGCCGGTGGCCGGCGAGAGCGCCGAGTTTGAGCGCCTCTTCGCCACGCCCCAGCAGGTGGATTTCAAGCAGCTGGTCGAGGCCCATGGCGGCCGGCACCAGTCGATTGACTCGCTCGATGAACTGCAGTGGGCCATTGAGGTGTGGAACGGCAGCGGATTGACCGTCGCCGAAATTGCCGTTGACCGGAAAGCCAGCCGGGAATTGCATCGCCAGTTTATCAATACCGGCACAACCGATTAGGAATCCGACATGAAAGCTGAGTGGAAAACCGCCAAGACGTATTCAGATATTCTCTACGAAAAGTGGAACGGGATCGCCAAGGTGACGATCAACCGCCCGCACCGGCGCAACGCCTTCACCCCGGACACGGTCGACGAGATGCTGGATGCCTTCCGCGAGGCCGCCAACGACACGCGCACGGGGGTTGTCCTGCTGACCGGGGCGGGGCCGCACACCGACGGCAAGTACGCCTTCTGCTCGGGCGGCGACCAGAAAATCCGCGGCGAGCAGAAGGGCGGGTACGTCGGCAAGGACGGTGTTCCGCGGCTCAACGTCCTCGAGCTGCAGCGGCTGATCCGGAGCATGCCCAAGCCGGTCATCGCCCTCGTTGCCGGGTACGCCATCGGCGGCGGCCACGTCCTGCATGTCATTTGCGACCTGACGATCGCCGCCGACAACGCCGTGTTTGGGCAGACCGGCCCGCGCGTGGGCAGCTTCGACGGAGGGTTCGGCAGCAGCTACCTCGCCCGGATCGTCGGCCAGAAGAAGGCCCGCGAGATCTGGTATCTATGCCGTCAATACAACGCTGATGAGGCGGAGCGGATGGGACTGGTCAACAAGGTCGTCCCGGTGGATCAGCTGGAACAGGAAGGCATCGACTGGGCCCTTGATATCCTGGAAAAGAGCCCGCTGGCAATCCGCTGCCTCAAGAGCGCGTTCAATGCCGATGTCGACGGGCAGGCCGGTCTGCAGGAACTTTCCGGCAACGCCACCCTCCTGTATTATCTTACCGAGGAGGGCGAGGAAGGCCACCGCGCCTACGTTGACAAGCGCAAGCCGGATTTCGGCAAATTCCCCTGGCTGCCCTGACCCGCGATGCTGCGCCCGGGATCGCGCCTGAAGTCGCAACTCCTGTAGTGCGTGTCCCGGAGTTGCGCGTTTACGCGCGATGCTGCCGCCCGGTCGCGCCTGCAGTCGCAACTCCTGTGGGCGTGTCCCGGAGTTGCGCGTTTACGCGCGATGCTGCCGCCCGGTCGCGCCTGA
>JAABRR010000014.1 GCA_011390785.1 Sphingobacteriia bacterium | reverse complement strand
CAGGAACGTTTTAATGATCACATCATCCACGATGATGCATCTTACCAGAAAATCGATGATTATATCAGGAATAACCCGTCATCGTGGGAAAACGATGAATTTCATTGCCGGTAAATTCATCTGATCATAATCCAGGCGCACGGTGTGCGCTGCCGCAGAAATAATAATGCCGTTGTAGGCCCGCACGGTGGTGCGGGCATCGTGGTGATTCGTAATAGCACGGAAAAATGGCAGTGTTGGCCTGTGACCTTATGTTCAGAATAAACATGTAATGAAATTGTTTGATTGCTTATAATAATAGCAATAGTCTGATGTAATTGCTAGGAAAAAGAGCAAAAATGAATTACATTTGCCTTATTAAAAGAAATTGTATGGAAGAGATAAAAGCCAAATCTGACCTGAAAATATCAAGAGTTTCAATTGAATTTAAAAGGCATTTGTACAAGGAAATTCAGAGTTCCGGAAGCCGGTTAATTTCAGTTGCAGGAGCAAGGGGAACAGGTAAGACTACACTTCTGTTGCAGTTAGGTAAAGAAAAAAAGCTTGATGATGTTTTGTATGTAGCACTGGACGATTTGTTTTTCACACATCAAAACCTTTACGAAACCGCGTCCATGTTTAATAACCATGGTGGGCATTTTCTTTTGTTGGATGAAGTGCATAAATATCCCGGTTGGTCCCGCGAATTGAAACTGATTTACGATGATTTCCCCAATTTGAATGTGGTTTTCACATCTTCCTCGATTCTTGATATCCAGAAGGGTGAATCAGATTTGAGTCGCAGGGCTTTACGTATGCAACTACCCGAATTGTCTTTCAGAGAATATCTGCAGTTTTATGAAGGCATTGCTCTGCCTGTTCTTACTCTTGATGATATTTTTCAAAAGCATACAGAAATAGTTGTGAAAGTCACGAAAAATTTAAAACCACTTAAATATTTACAGACATATTTACAAATTGGTAGTTATCCTTATTATGAAGGTAACAGGGATGAGTATTATCAAAAATTGCTGAATACCATTAATCTTATAATGGATATAGATATACAGAGCATTGAGTCTGTAGATTATCAGCATATTGCAAAAATGAAAAAATTGTTATATATCATAGCTTCTCATGTACCTTTTACACCCAATATAAGCAAGCTGAGCGAGAAAATTGGTTTGTCAAGAAACAGTCTGGTGTTATCGTTACAGATGATGGAAAAAGCAGAACTTATTCATACTCTTACTTTTCAGGGTCGAAGTGTCAGTACATTAAGCAAGCCTGATAAAATCTGGCTTCATAATACAAACCTTTATTATGCGATTTCGGGTAACAGACCCGAAGCAGGTTCTTTACGAGAAACATTTATGCTACAGCATCTTTCTGTTGGTCATGAAATACAATTGCCGTTGCGAGGTGACTTCCTGGTGGGAAATTATTATACCCTGGAAGTGGGTGGTAAATCAAAAACAAGGGCTCAGATTTCAGATATTCCCAATTCTTATGTTATAAAAGATGGTATAGAGGCAGGAGCCTGGAATGTAATTCCCATGTGGTTGTTTGGATTGTTGTATTGAACTCTGGTCATTTCGACCGAAGGGAGACCACGAAGTAGCAGCGAAGTGCCTGGGGGCGTTGCTTATAGAATTTAATTCTTTAAGCAAGGTGTTTGTCCATTGGTCGGGGGTTACCCTTTTTATCGGGTTGGTATGCCCTGTATCAAAGGTCTGATGAAAAAGGTCTTTTATGGATTGCGGAAGTTGATGGTAAAAGTCATGAAAAGGCATCAAAATCAACCAATCCGCCGGCCAATCCATCCCCCACATCCACATCCATCTCATCCCCCGCTACACAGGCGATGTGGAAGATGCGTTTGGCGGGGTGAGAGGGGTGGTGCCGGGGAGGATGATGTATGGGTGACGGGGGGTAAAGGCATGAAGGACCGAACGCGCGCTTAAGGTTTATCAGAATGTATCTTTCAGCATTTCTTCAATATCATCCTCATTCCTGATAATGAACTTTGCTCTGGCAGTAAAAGCATCAAATAGCTTCTGCTGTTTGGGCAAAAGCGGGTCGTTATGATATCTAGCTTCGGCCAGGATGCCGGTGTCGGTCAGGAAATCAATCTCCGTCTGATCCTGATAAATGTATTGCGGATTAAGGTGTTTGATGCGGTTGAACACATAATTTTCAAAGAGGCTGCCCTTATCACGATACCCGGTAAAATGATTTCTTATACCCGTATCGGCAGCATATATTTTTTTGGGCGAAAGGATTCTTTCGTTGGTTTTCCCATGCCTTTGAATTGTTTGTATAAGAAATGTCCGGGAAAAAAACTCCACATATCGTGATGCTGTATCAACAGATGTTGAAAGAATAGATGCCATTTTGTTGATACTGAGTTGCTTTCCGGCACGTTCCATCAAAAGCAGAAAAAAATCTTTAAGCAACGATAGATCGCGGATACCATGAACCGCAGCGATATCTTTGTAAATGATATCATCCACCAGATTTTTAATGTATTCAAAATCACCTGTAAGCACATATTCCGGGATTCCTCCCGTTTTAAGATAATCTTCAAAATAGCTTTCAACAAGGTGTTGATCCTTCTTTTTGATTTCAGTATTTTTAAATAGAAGGTATTCACTAAAGGTGAGTGGATTAATTGCGAAGAGTTTCGACCTTCCTGTTAAAAAGGCTTTTTTATCCTGTAGCAATAATGAATTCGATGCAGATGCAAAAACCTTAATATTTTGACTATCATACAGATTTTTTAACTCAATGTCAAAATCTGGCTTGTAGGTCACTTCATCAAAAAAAACGAATATCCTTTCATCAACAGATAACTTCATGATGCCACGGTAATCATCCAGTATTTCTGCAATGGATTTATCCTTTAATGTATATTCATCCAGGCTGATAAAGAAAATATTTTGGGGGATTATGCCTTCTTCAAGCAATTTCTTTATCAACAGCTTCATGATGGATGTTTTTCCTATCCGCCTAAGTCCTGTAACAATACTGATGCCTTTGTAATTTCTGCTTTCCCATAGGGCGGGTAGTACAGAAGGCCTGTTGATTAAGGACAACGTGTGGTAATCATTCTCCCACCAGGGATTATACCGATAATAAACTTTTTCCATGTTGAGTTCTTTTATACGATACAAACTTACGAAATATCCAAATACTATCCGATGTTATCTGATATAAATGCAGTTAAAAAGCCATTTGTGCCCCGCTATCAGGGTGATGTGGATGACCCCTTTGGCGGTGTAGTAAGGGGAGCCGTGTGCAATGATTAACCGTTTGTGGTCCCACCAATCGTTAATCAGACGCACGGTGTGCGTCGCCGCACCAATAATGAAATGGCTGATAGGCCCGCAAGGCATTGCGGGCATAAGGCAAGGCACTGCGGGCACGATGCACGGCATTGCATGCATAATCACGGCATTTCGGCCAAAAGTGTAAAATGTACACAAACACCCAACCGCGTTTTGCTTTGTTAATGAACCATAATGTCGCAAAAATGATTATTTTTGTTCCGGTTCTTTATAGCCTGTATTTCGTGCAAACAGAATCCTTTTTGAAATAGTTTTTGTATTCTGATCTTTGCTTTTTAATTACATTTCTATGCCTGTTATTCAGGCTTAGTGTAAATAATAAACTAAGTAATCCTGCTATTTATTTATTGTCAGTGATCTGTTTGCATATCAAATTTTAGTGTTGTCTGGTAAAACTTCCGGGTTTTCTCCCTTCGGTCGAAATGACAAGGCTTTCGTGGTTTTTTTCGGGGGTGGGGATTGGTGGCGACGAAGCCGCCACCAACCCCACCCCTAAAAACGTAAGTAACTGTCATTCCGAACGGAGTGAGGAACCGTAAGCTCGGCGAAGCCAATCTCTATTTAAATTATTTCATCAATTCATTTTTACCGGACACTAATGATTAAATTTGTCTTATAAGGCATTTCGTTTTAGGTCCTACTAAAAACAAACCAATGAGAAAAATTCTACACTCTTTTCTGATCAGGGAAAAACGTTATCAACCAGTCATGGTTTTACAATGGATAGTTATCATGTTGTTTTGCAATGCAGCAGTGGCACAGATCTTTACCGATGCCGCTGAATACGACAACATGCAGGGCATTCAGTTGGAAGCCACAAGCGATGAAGGGGGTGGCATGAATGTGGGCTGGTTCGACCACAACGACTGGATGGATTATGTGGTGAACATTCCCCTTACCGGGCAATACCGGGCCGATTTCAGGGTTTCTTCTCCCAATACCGGCCGCACCATCCAGTTCTCGAAAGGTGCCGAAACTGTAATGTCGCTCACGGTGCCCCAAACGGGCGGCTGGCAGAACTGGACCACATTGCAGGGTGATACCATTTTCATCGAATCTGGCGAATACACCTTTCGTGTCAGGGCGATCTCCGGCGGCTACAACATCAACTGGTGGCACCTTTTGTTGATTGACCCGGTTGATTCCGACAGCCCGGCTGTTCCTGAACTTACCAGGGCGGAAGGTACAGTGCATGATGTAATCCTTGAATGGGAAAAACCGGAAGATCCAACAACATTTACCGGTGGCTACAGGCTTTTTGAAGGAGATCAGATGGTGGCCCTCTCATCCAAACCATCCATCACATTTGGCAAACTTCCGCACGATCGCGAATTCAATTACTCCCTTGTTGCTTTTGATATTGCTGGCAATGTATCTGATACGTCCCATTTTTCTGTTTCAACACTTCCCCTTCCCTGGGAGGTAAAATGGTTTGAAGATTTCAATGAAGATGGCGCCCCCAGCACCGCCCAATGGAACTACCAGACCGGTGGAGGCGGTTGGGGCAACAATGAAGTGCAGTTCTATACCAATGGACAAAATGTCTGGATTGAAGAGGGAAACCTGATCATTGAAGCCCGTCGTGAACAAATGGGAAACAACCCCTTCACTTCCACCCGCATGAATACATCGGGCAAGGTGGATATGCTTTACGGGCGACTGGAAGTTCGCGCCCGGCTGCCACGCACCGGCGGCACCTGGCCTGCTATATGGATGATGCCCACAGCAAGCACTTACGGAGGGTGGCCCAACAGTGGAGAAATAGATATTATGGAGCATACCGGCAACAACTATGGGCACGTATTTGGCACCATTCACACCGGCGCCTACAATCACATCCAGGGCACACAACAGGGCGGGGGTATTGATATAGAAAACGTTACCGATGTCTTTCACACCTATACCCTGGAGTGGTATCCCGATTACATGGACTGGTACATTGATGATGAGCATATCTTCCATTTTGCCAATAACTATGAAACCCCGGCTGAATGGCCCTTTAACCGACCTTTTCATCTGATCATGAATATAGCCATAGGAGGCAACCTGGGCGGAACCATCAACTACAGCGGTGAGTGGCCCCAGCAACTGGTGGTTGATTACATAAAAATGTATGATTTTAAACTTCACGAAAACGACACCGTTGCTCCCGAACAGGTTACCAACCTCACCCTGCTTCCAAAATGGAATACTGCGGATGTATCCTGGCATATGGCGCGGGATAATGCGGGTGTTGACCTGTACAGGGTTTTCCTGGATGGCGAATTAGCAGGAACGACCCGCGGAGTAACCTGGTCATTCCAAAACCTTGAACCCCTTACCCAATATACCCTGGGAATCCAGACGATTGATTTAGCCGGTAATGAATCGGAGATTGAAGAAATTGACTTCTCTACAACCGAAATAGTAGCTTTCCCGGTTCCGGGCCGCATACAGGCCGAAGATTATACCCAGATGCAGGGCATTCAAACGGAAACCACAATCGATGCGGGAGGGGGTACCAATGTTGGGTGGATAGATAACGGCGATTGGATGACATATACCATCAATGTGGCCGAAACAGGATTATATACCATCAGTTACCGGTATGCATCCACAAGTTCCAACCGTTCTGTGGCACTACAGGATAGCCAGGGCAATCTTTTGGTAACTACACCCCTTGCCAATACCGGAAACTGGCAGGGATGGCAAACGGTTATTTCAGCCCCATTCACCCTGGAAGAAGGTACCCAGATAATCAAAATAACCACCACAACCGGTGGTTTCAATCTGAACTGGTTTGAAATCAAAAAGGCCAATACTACCGGAGAAATATATATGCCGGAGCGTTTTACCCTTGTCAGAATTTACCCCATGCCCTTGTCGGGAAGCAGCATCACCATTGATATTCCGGATTACTCAGGACCTGTTAACCTTACCATCTTTGACAAAGCAGGCAAATCGGTGGTTCGGAAAAAGATGGATGATTTCAATAACACCATGCGCTTAAACGGTATTTACATGGCTCCGGGAACCTATATTTTATCCATCACAACCCGAAACGAAACGGTTTCAAAACTTCTTATTGTAGTTTAGGGCTTACTGAAAAACACTTAATGAACTGTTTTTAAATTTAACATATCCTTTTTTTTATCTTGTTAGTGCAAGCTTAATTGATCAATTAGTAGAATAACTTTGCTTTATGTTTGCTTTAGTTTTCAGCAAACCTAATGTAAAGGCAAATCAAATATCCGATATTTTCGGAGTGCTGATCCGAAAATATCAGACTCTAAACCAGACGATTCCAATTCCTTCGGAAGTTGGAATGTCTTCTTTAGCTTCCCACATCACACTTCCAGCTCCTTAAACCGTAACACACCCTTCCGATGCCGATGCCACAAGCTTACGGTATTTTTTCAGGATTCCGCTTTGCAGATTGTCTTTGGGTTGTTTCCATTCCTTGCGGCGGCGGGCAATCTCTTCGTTGGTGAGTTCTACTTCTATCAGGTTTCTGGTGATATCGATGGTGATGATGTCGCCGTTTTTCACCAGCCCGATCAATCCCCCTTCCCAGGCTTCGGGGGTTATGTGGCCCACTACAAAGCCGTGCGAACCCCCGGAGAAACGGCCATCGGTGATCAATGCTACATCTTTTCCCAATCCGGCGCCCATAACAGCTCCGGTAGGTTTGAGCATTTCTGGCATGCCGGGGCCGCCTTTGGGACCACTGTTTCTGATTACGATTACCTCGCCGGGTTTTACCACCGAGCCAATACCTTTGATGGCTTCATTTTCATCTTCAAATACGATGGCCGGGCCTTTGAAAAGTTGTCCTTCCTTGCCGGTGATCTTGGCCACAGCCCCTTTCTCTGCCAGGTTGCCGTAAAGAATTTGAATATGCCCGGTCTGTTTGATGGGGTTGGTAACTGAATGGATGATTTTCTGTCCTTCGTCAAGCTCTTTCACCTTTTCGAGATTTTCGCCCAGTGTTTTCCCCGTAACGGTAAGGCAGTTGCCATCCAGGAATCCTTCCTTCAAAAGTAATTTCATAACGGCGGGTATTCCGCCGGCATAATGAAGATTTTCCATCAGGTAGGCACCGCTGGGTTTCAGATCGGCCAGGAAGGGCGTTTTATCACTAATGCTTTGAAAATCATCAAGCGATAGCTGCACGTTGGCAGCCTTTGCCATGGCAATAAGGTGGATTACTGCGTTGGTTGACCCGCCCAGGGCCATGATCAGAGTAATGGCATTTTCAAACGCATTGCGGGTCATGATATCGCGGGGTTTGATATCTTTTTCAAGAATGAGCTTCAGAGCCTGGGCAATCTGTTGGGCTTCGTGATTTTTCTCACTGCTCAGTGCCGGGTTGGAAGATGTATAGGGCAAACTCATACCCATACATTCAATGGCGGCTGCCATGGTATTGGCGGTGTACATTCCGCCACAGGCACCAGCTCCGGGAATACTGTTGCGAATAATGCCATTGTAATCCTCGTCGGTTATATTTCCTCTCATTTTGGCCCCATAGGCTTCAAAGGCTGATACGATATTCAGGTCTTGTTCCTTCCAACTGCCTTTTCTCACTGTGCCACCATACATTAAAATGGCCGGTCGATTTAGCCTGGCCATAGCGATCATAGCGCCTGGCATATTTTTATCGCAACCGGTAATGGCCACAACAGCATCATAAAACTGTGCACTTACCACGGTTTCTATCGAGTCGGCAATAATATCGCGCGAGGGAAGTGAAAACTTCATTCCTTCCGTACCATTGGTAATGCCATCACTAACGCCAATGGTATGAAAAACCAGTCCGTACAATCCTTCCACTGCATCTACTTCATTTTTCAATCCGTAAGCCAGATCGTTCAGGTGCATGTTGCAGGGGTTGCCCTGAAATCCGGTGCTCACAATGCCCACCTGGGCTTTTTTCTGATCGTCTTCACTCATGCCAATGGCGTAAAGCATGGCCTGCGCGGCGGGCAGGCTTTCATCCTGTGTTATTGTTTTGCTGTACTTGTTGATATCCATTTTGTTCTTTTTATTATTACGTGCAACATATTTTATTTTAAACAATATTCGGTATTTGATTAAAATTACAGATAATTTTTTGATTGTAATCGTTTCTTTCTTCCCGGACGACTAAAGGTTCGTCCATCTACTAATACCTTCTCACCCGTGGTTGGACGACTACAAGTTCGTCCCAACACTAACAATAAACATACTTGTTCATTACTAATAAACAATACTGTGAATTAGGAATAAATAATTGTCAGATTTAAAAATGCATATACTACCTGGTATCCCTTACAGATAAAAAACTCCCTGTTCGTCCCACCACTAATAAAAACATCTCACCCCGGTTGTTCCACCACTTCAGAAATGAGAGCATCGGGCTGGTAAATCATCTCTTCTTCTTCGGCATTTAGTTGAAGGTCGCTGATCAATTTGAGTTTTGATGGTTTCTGGGTAAGATAAAACAGAACCAAACCCCCAAAAAAGAGTAAAAACAGGTAATTACCGGTAAGCAAATACCCGATGGCTGCAAAAAAAGTAGGTCCTTCTATCAGGGCCAGCTTCAAAATCAGGCTGGTGCGGTATTGCCCTGTTTTAAAAATCAGGCTGTCGGATTCCTGTACCTTTGCCAGCCTGTTTTTAAACAATAGATGACTGGCAGCAAGCCCACCGAGCGTAAAAACACTCACTACAATCAGCAAAACTGCATCTAAGGATCCATCAGTAAGTTCAACAGCATTAGATTGTGTAAGAAATACGGATACAGCGCCCAGAAGAACCTGTCCAGCCAAAAGGGCAAAATAAACGATGGTTAAAGAAGTAAAGTACTCCTTCGATGTTAAAAGCTTTTTATCCATGTCAGTATTTGATTTTTAAAAATGAACAACTTTCGGGTTGATCTGCCTTTAATAGCTTACAAAGATAATTGTATCAAGCAATCCAAAAACAACCATGAGTTGAATTGGAAAAAGTTGAGCCGGTTTTTGGCGTTGTTTATTTCCTGGCAAAATACTATTGGATTGGTGAAAAACATTAAGTGACGTTAATAAAAAAGGGTTGTATTTATTAAATAGAAATTAAATTTTGCCATTGCACAGGATGATTTGTGGAGTCAGATTCTTTTGTTAACGGGCCTAAATACAGGGTCAGAGAACCGATATCATTTGCAGCAAGGGGGATGTTTTCGATATGGCCAACCCTTCTAGCGAATCGCGAAAGATCTATTTTGAACTGCTTCGCTATCTCGATATTCACGTTACGGGCAGTTTATCTACTTACAGGGCAGAATTGCTGGTACCTGTAACACAGGAAGATGGCACCCCGCAGTGGGTGGTGGCCTGCATCCCCTACCTGTGCGATGCCGACCTGCGCAAATACGTTTTGAAAACATCAACTGCCTTAAAGGGGAGCATACCATCAACTTCCGTAAAGAGCCCCTCAATTCTGCCGGGCTGATTGCTATTACCGGGCCCACAGGCAGCGGAAAAACCACCGTGCCCGATGTAATAACACTGGCGCTGTTTAGCCGTATTCCCAGGGTAAGTGAAGCGGTAACGAAATCATTTTTAGTGGCCGGACGAGCTGGAAGTCCTCCGACAACAAGTACCCCTTATTTTTTGATGACCTTATAGGTTTTTACATCCTGGTTTTCTGTTAAAATTCTGACAAGGTATATTGCCGGAATCAGGTCGCTTACATCAATTTGGGTATGTGTGCCTGTAACCGGGGTGGTTTTCACCAGCCGCCCGAAAAAATCATACACCTGGCAAACCATTCCTGTCAGATCGGAATCACGGATGGTGATGGTGAAAGAATTTTCGACAGGATTGGGATAAATCGAGAAGCTCCGTTCATTTTCTGCACCAATATGGGTTTGCAAAGTTTGAACGCTGATAGGGTTTGACTCATCGGAGTTGCCTGCTGCATTGGTTGCAATCACTTTGTATTGATAGGTTTTATTGGGTTCGATCCCATCCACCAGGGTTGAAGTTTGTTCGCAGTATTTGGGAATGTAGCCGGGCAGGTAAGTAAGAAAATCATCGTTTGAAACCAACAGGTAATAGGCAGTGGCATCTTCAACAGGTTGCCATTGGGCAATGAAGGATGTTTCACCCACATCCGATGCTTCGAGTGCAAGCGGTGTCGACGGGCCTACCCAGGTATCTTCTTTGGGAAGGATGGAGATGTAATTATAATCACCATACGCCATGATAGAACCATCGGGGATTTTTAGAACTTTTGAATTGGAAGGAGCCATGTATCTTTCTATGCTCCAATTGATGCCTCCATCCTCTGTTTGCAATAAATATCCAAAACGGCTTGTGGTTACTACTCCCAATTCCGGAGTCATAAATTCGACAGAGATCAGATTGTAGTTTACGCCTGAAGTTATCTGGACCCAGGTAAGGCCTGCATCCTGTGAGCGAAACATGGAGCCACTTTCCCCTACTGCCAAAACGGTGTTCTGATCAACAAAAATAACATCGGAATAAGTTTTTGTATTGTCATTGCTGATATTTATCCAGTTGAGCCCACCATCTGTAGTGCGTAAAATGGTTCCTTCAGCGCCTACAGCCAGCCCCAGCTGGTTATCGTAAAAGGCTATGCCGGCAATGTTTGGCGTGCCGGACGATACGGTGGCCCAGGTATCACCACCATTGGTGGTAAGATAAATATTTCCGTCGTTGGTAGTGAAAATGCCTGTTTCAGCATTGATAAAATGGATGGTGGATATAGGGTTGGTTGTACCCGTTTCAATAGTTTGCCAGCTTTCTCCTCCATTGATGGTTTTGAATACCAAACCTTCCATTGTGCTAACGAATAAAGCTTCTCCCGGTATCGCGCTGGCACTGTTGTATCTGAGAAACCCTTCTGCCGGGGCTGACAGTTTTTCCCATAAAAATCCTTTGTTTACAGACTTTACGATTTCGTTTGGATAATTTGTGAAGGCCATAATGGTATTTTCATCGTACCAGGTTGCTGCTTTAATACTTCCATCAAAAGATGGGCCTGTTGTTATCTTTTCCCAGGTTTGACCCCCATCCATCGAGCGGATGATTACCCCCCTTTCGCAGGTAGCAAAGATTATCGAATCGGTCTTCCATTCAATATCATAAAAAGTTTCAAAGCCCGGAAGCTCAACCGGAGTCCAGGTGCTTCCGGCATCATTTGTTATCAATACTTTATCATAGGAGCCTACAATGCCCTGGGTTTCATTCAGAAAACTAATGCAGTAAAACGCTGTTTCTCCGTCATCATAAATACTTTGCCATGACTGCCCACCGTTGGATGTCTTAATTAGAGTGCCATAGTCATCACCAATCAGGCCATTGGTGGCATCAAAAAAGTGCATGGAAAAGGGTAGATTAATTCCAGAAAGTTCGGATTCGTTCCAGGTTTGCCCACCATCGTTACTCCAGTAAAAGGCATCCCAATCGTCAAAAAGGAATACATTTTCATCATCGAGCAGAAATATATCCTTGATGTTATCCTGATCAAATGTTTCTTCTACCTGAGCCCAGTTTTCACCAAAGTCGGTTGTTTTGAATAGTTTTCCGTATTGCCCGCCAACAAAACCAACACCCGACGGAAGCAGTTTAATGGCAAGAAATCCGGATGAACTGGTAAGCTGGGTTTCTGACCAGGTTTCTCCGCCATCAGCAGTCGAAAACACCCTGCCGTCGTCGGAACATGCCAAACCCTGCAAAGGATTGCCAAATGCAACCTGGTTTAGGTATGATTCATCCCGGGTAGGATTTGTGGTTTCCCATGTTGCCCCCATATTATTACTCATTAGCATATGAGCAGCAGCAACTGCATACACCCTGTTTTCGCCCGGAATACTGATGCTTTTGGCAGCCCATCCTGTTGGACGGGGATGTAATTGTTGCCATTGGGCCTGTGCTGTAAAACACAACCCCAGAAGTACCGATGCAATGGTAAGTTTTGTTTTCATTTCCTTAAGATTTTGGTTAGGACCTAATTCTCTACAGACATTACTCCGGATTTCTTTTGACACTTCATCCGATGGCTTTAAATGGTGTTTTATCATTCACCATTCCCAATAAATACAGTTGAATAGCAGAAAACCCTTTTTCATGGCTGTGCTTTTGTTTTACCTGTCCAAATTTAATAATTAAAGATGAAAGATATTAATAAATCGCAATTTTTTGATAAAATAACCTAAAAAAGAAGTTACTTCAGGACCGCTAAGCCGAATTTGCAATTCGGCTTTGTTCTATGATCGGACAACTTTGAATTCGCCCAACCACTTTGCACCCTTCAAAAAACAATAAACTATCCTCCGCGTTAATAGCATAACATTTTCCCCGCAAAAAAAGAATTTATCGTGAGCCACAAACCACTCATCACCTTTACCAAACATGGTATTTACTGCCCGCAGGGAGATTTTTATATCGACCCGTGGCACGCTGTTGACAGGGCAGTTGTTACCCATGCTCATGCCGATCATGCCAGGTATGGAATGAAAAACTACCTGTGCCACGAAATCAGCAAACCGATTATTCAGAGCCGCATTTCAGGTGATTTCGCCGTGGAGGGCATCTCCTATGGCAAAACCAAAACTATAAACGGGGTTAAACTGTCTTTGCATCCGGCAGGCCACATCATAGGTTCAGCACAGGTTCGACTCGAATACAAAGGATATGTTTCGGTGGTTTCAGGAGATTACAAAACCGGTGATGATGGCATCTCCACCCCTTTTGAACCGGTAACATGCCACGAGTTTGTTACTGAAAGTACATTTGGATTGCCTGTTTACCGGTGGCTGCCCCGAAAGATAGTAGAAGAAAACATGCGCAACTGGGTGGTAAAAAACCAGCAACAAAACAAAACCAGTGTTTTTACAGCCTACTCGCTGGGAAAAGCTCAACGACTCATGGTGGCGTTACAGAGTTTGGGCCGTATATACGTACATTCTGCCATTGCCAAATTAAATGAAGTGATACTTCAAAGTGGTGTACAATTGCCGGAGTATTCTCCCTTTCAGCTGGGATCAGACCGGAAAAACGTTCAGGGTCAGATCGTTATTGTTCCGCCGGCGGCTTCCGATTCAGAAATGATTAGAAAAGTGCCCAAAACGGCCACTGCCATTTGCAGTGGTTGGATGCAGGTGCGAGGCCACAGACGCTGGCAATCAGCTGATGCAGGCTTTGCCATCAGCGATCATGCCGACTGGGACGGTCTGATTAGTGCGGTTAAAGCCACAGGAGCCGAAAAGATTCATGTTACCCACGGATACACGGAGCCTTTTGCACGCTATTTAAACGAAAACGGATTCAATGCACAGGTAGTAAAAACACGATTTGGGGAGGGAGAAGAATGAAAAAATTTGCACAACTTTTTTCGGAACTGGAATCATCAAACAAAACCAACGATAAAATTGCCGCCCTGGTAAATTATTTCGAATCCGCCGACGAAAAGGATAAAATCTGGTGTCTGGCACTTTTTACCGGCAAACGCCCTAAACGCCCGGTAAAAACCACCCTGATGAAAGAATGGGTTGTGGAGGTATCTAAAATTCCTGACTGGTTGTTTCTGGAATGTTACAGCACTGTTGGCGACCTGGGTGAAACCCTCTCGCTGTTGCTTCCTCCTCCGGCCCAGATCCATGATAAGCCGCTGCATCAATGGATGGAAGAAATCAAGATGCTATATCCCCATACCGATGAAGAGAAAAAAGCCTATGTAACCGAAGCCTGGAATGGCCTGAATGCCAACGAAAGGTTCATCTTTAACAAGCTTATTGGGGGTAGTTTCCGAATAGGTGTTTCTCATAAAATGCTGGTGAATGCCCTGGCCAGATACTCCGGTGAAGATGCCAGCTCGCTCATGCACAGCATAATGGGCAAATGGGATGTTACCACCACCCGGTTTACCGAACTCATTAATGGCGAAACCATCAATGCCGACAATTCACGCCCGTATCCTTTCTGCCTGGCTTATCCGCTCGAAGGAGAGCCGGAAGAACTGGGTAAAATTACAAACTGGTCTGCCGAATACAAATGGGATGGCATACGTGGCCAGATCGTTAAACGCAACAACGAAATTTTTATTTGGAGCCGGGGCGAAGAGCTCGTTACAGATCAGTTTCCTGACCTTGTGGAAGCCGTAGCCGGTATCAACCACGATTTTGTTGCCGATGGCGAAATATTGGTTGTAAAAGACGGCAGGGTTATGAACTTTAACGAGTTACAAAAACGTCTCAACAGGAAAACCGTTTCAGCGAAAATGCTAAAAGAATTGCCTGCCGGATTTTATGCTTATGATTTGCCCGAATTTGGTTTTGAAGATCTTCGCAACCGGCCATTAACCGAAAGGAGAAATAAACTCAGAAGTTTCTGGCCACAAACCAGTCGGCTATTATTGTCAGAAAACCTTGGTTTCGAATCCTGGGATCATCTGGCCGAAATCAGACAACAATCAAGGGAAGTGAACAGTGAAGGGATTATGCTTAAGAGACTCGATTCACCCTACCATTCGGGCAGAAAAAGGGGGGATTGGTGGAAATGGAAAGTTGATCCCATGACCATTGATGCGGTGTTGATATACGCGCAAAAAGGGAGCGGACGACGCAGCGCATATTATACCGATTATACTTTTGCCATCCGTGACAACGACAAGCTGGTCACCATTGCCAAAGCCTATTCCGGTTTAACAGACAAGGAAATTATGGAGATAACCCGTTTTGTGCGCGACAATTCCCTGGAGAAATTCGGCCCCGTTAGAACCGTAAAGCCAGAACTGGTTTTTGAAATTGCCTTTGAAGGGATTGGCTACAGTTCGCGACATAAATCGGGTGTGGCCGTTCGATTTCCGCGTATTGCCCGATGGCGTCGCGACAAGTCTGTTGATGAGATAGACACCATAGAAAGTGTTAAGGCATTGATCCGATAGTTTAAAATTAAGTATGGAAGATGCCTGATACATCCCTTTGTTTCCCTCTTCAATGATGAAACCTGTTCGGTGCTTAATTTTTAACTAAATGATATTCTCATTTGATTAACTAAACCCTTTTATACCTTAAACAACAATAAATTTTTTAAAATATATTTTGCTTTTATGTTTAAAATTTAGTTTAAAACAATATTTTTATTTATTTTTGGTGTCTGAATAAATTACCTTTCAATCACCTATTAATCAAATATACCATGTCGAAAAATAAAAACACAGAGCAAAAAATTTTTGAGGCTGCTACCGAACTGTTTATTGAAAAAGGAGTTGATCGCACCAGCGTAAGGGATATTGCCACCAAAGCAGGAATTAACCTGGCACTGATGAACTATTATTTCAGAAGCAAGGAAAATCTCTTCGATGCCATCTTTGCCAATTTGGTGAAGAAGAACACCAAAGATCTAATCAAAATTATGGATTCCGATCTTGAACTAAATGACAAAATCAGCCAATACGTTTCTACTTACATTGATATTCTAATAGAAAATCCGCTGCTGGTTTCATTCTTTATGGCCATACTGCATCGCAGCCGCGAGAAAATTACAGAAATGGACGTTATTCACAATCTATATGGAAGAGAGAAATTTACCCAACAAATTCTCGATGAAGGGAAAAAAGGTACCATTAAAAAGACCGATCCTTCTCATTTTTATGTTGATATGATCAGCATGATCACCTTTCCATTTGCCATAAAACCATTAATTATGGATAAAAACGAACTCAACGAAGCAGATTTTATGGAATTTATCGCCTATAGAAAAATCCATATTACCCAGATGCTGAAAGACAGCATTAAACCCTGCCCCTAAAAAGCCTTATGGCCAATTGAAAGCTTAATACAATCATAAAAAAAACCTTGATCTGAAAAATCAAGGTTTTTTTATGATTTACCAATTTCGACTTTTAACACCCACATTTTTTCTCGTGCATGTGCGGATACCTGAAATCGGTTGGGGGTAAGAAAGTTTCTTTTATTGTGCGGGGACTAATCCAACGTAATAAATTAAGATAACTGCCGGCCTTGTCGTTGGTACCTGATTGCCGCGACCCGCCAAAAGGTTGTTGACCCACAACAGCTCCTGTAGGCTTATCATTCATATAGAAATTACCTGCAGAATACCTCAGTACCTGACAAGCCTTTACAGTAGCATATCTATCCTGTGAAAAGATACTTCCGGTTAAACCATAGGGCGAAGTATTGTCGCACAGTTCAAGGGTTTGCTCATACTCATTGTCTTTGTAAACGTAGATGGTTAATACCGGACCAAAAATTTCTTCCTCCATGGTAAGAAACTTTGGATTGGTGGTCAGTATTACTGTAGGATCAATAAAATAACCCAGGGTATCATCATAAGAACCTCCCATTACAATTTCTGCATCAGCCGATGCTTTGGCCTTTTCAATATACCCGGTAATATTTTTAAATGCCTTCTGATCAATTACGGCATTTACAAAATTGCAGAAGTCTTTCACATCGCCCTTTTTGATAAGTTTCATATTCGACTCCATTTTCTTTCTAATGGCTGGCCATAAGCTTTCAGGAATATAGGCTCTTGATGCAGCAGAGCACTTTTGCCCCTGGTATTCAAAAGCTCCCCGTACCAATGCTGTAGCTACTTCATCAACATGGGCTGACGCATGAACAAAAACAAAATCTTTACCCCCTGTTTCGCCCACTACGCGCGGATAAGAGCGATAATTTTCCAGATTATTAGCCACTCCCCGCCACAAATGGTTAAAGGTATTATTGCTTCCGGTAAAATGAATACCCGCCAAATCTTTGTGTTTCAAAACCATATCACCTACCACGGCACCTTGCCCGGGAATAAAGTTGATAACACCATCAGGCAGACCGGCTTCCTTGTAAATCTGCATCAGGTAATAGTTAGATAGCAATGCAGTGGTAGCAGGTTTCCAGACTACCGTATTGCCCAATATTACAGGCGCAAGGGCCAGGTTGGAAGCGATGGCCGTAAAATTAAACGGTGTAATGGCAAAAACAAAACCTTCCAGCGGACGATATTCGATCCGGTTCAGGTTTCCTACCTCGCTGTGGGGCTGATCGTTGTATATCTCTGAAACATAGTGTGCATTGAAACGGATAAAGTCTATGGTTTCACAAACGGAATCTATTTCGGCCTGGTAGGCGTTTTTACTCTGCCCCACCATGGTGGCGGCATTTATTAAGTATCGATGTTTTACACTAATTAACTCGGCAATCTTTAAAATGATAGAGGCTCTCTCTACCCACGACATTACCGCCCATTTTTTATGAGCCTCCAAAGAAGCATCAATGGCCATCTGTACTTCCTTTTCACCTGCTTTGTGGTAGGTGGCAATAACATTTTGGTGGTTATGAGGACTAAGTACTTTGCCAAGATTTCCGGTTTTTACTTCCTTTCCTCCAATTATCAAAGGTATTTCCACCTGCATATTGGTTTGGCGTTTGAGCTCTTTTTCAAGTGCTATTCTTTCAGCGGTACCTTCGGTGTAGGGATGGATGGGCTCATTCTGGGGGCGGGAATAATAAAATTGTGCGTTGTTCATAACAAATGACAGCTTTTTATGGGTTGTAGATTTTATAAAAAAATTCCTGAAACTCTTTAAGAGAATTCAGGAATGGTATGTCGGGAATTTAATTGTTAAAACAAATTTTGAGCAGAAAAGTTTTTAAAATATACTTCGGAAAACAATAATATTTATTCCGAAGTAATTTATCATAGACGAACATCAACACCCAGCCTGAAAATCGGGTTCTGGAAATACACAACACTATTGTTGTTAAAATTATAAAGTAGCATAAGATTAAGATTGGCCCTTGGTCCTAACGGAGCCCGGTATCCACCTCCGAGAAAATAATTTTGTTCCCAGAAACGCCCTGAAGTACCGGGAGTGTTGAGTTGCCATGCCATTTGCGAATCCAGGTTAAGTGCTTCATATTCGGCATGAGCGAAAAACTGACGCGTAATGCGGTATCGTGCAAAAACACTCCCTCCGTAAATATGGGTAACCGATGTAAATCCGGCCAGATTTCCCCAGCCGCGGTCTCTATAATATTGGTAAGTAAGGTTAACACCCGCTGAAATTCTGTTGGTAAACCGAAATCCCACCATGGGAGAAACCACCACAGAAGTATTAATGTTGCTGATCTGGAGCCCAAGGTTTCCTCCAACAAATATCCGTTCCTTTATGGGCAGGTCTTTTACGTCAACTTCGTCATCATCATTTGCCAGGCCCAAAAAAGGCATAAGGAATAGTAAAGAAATGGATATTAAAATATTACGGTAAGTCATGGTTGCGAATAATTAAAATAATATGATTCTTAAACCTCAAAATTAATACCATTGTTCACAAAAACAGATTATCTAAACGTTTGGTTCAAAAAAATAGAAATCGTACGTCAATAACCTAAAAAAAGGTATATTTTTGTAATGAACCAAACCCTAAAAGCCGTGAGAAAAGTATATGCCATTGGAGAAAGCCTGATAGACATTATTTTTAACCAGCAAGATGTAAAAGCTGCCCGTGCAGGCGGGTCAATGCTAAACAGTGCCATTTCGCTTGGACGCGCAGGTGTTGATGTAAGCTTCCTGTCTGAGTTTGGTATGGACCAGGGAGGGAACTTCCTGGCAGAATTTCTAAGCCAAAACAAGGTAAAAACTGAATATATATATCGATACACAGAAGGGAAAACACCTTTAGCTCTTGCCTTCCTCAACGAAAAGGGCGATGCTTCCTATGAGTTTTACAAGCAATATCCAAAAAAGAGACTACAACTAACCCTACCGGAGTTTACCCCGAACGATATTTTTCTGTTCGGTTCGTTCTTTGGCATTGATCCGGCCATAAGAAGCACAGTGATCAAAATTGTGAAGAAAGCGCGTGAACAGGGTGCCATGATTGTTTACGATCCGAATTTCAGAAAACCTCATGCCCATGAACTGGAAAAACTACGTCCCATGCTTTTGGAGAATATGGGACTAGCCGATGTAATACGGGCAAGTAATGAAGATCTGAAAATAATTTTTGGTGAAAGCAATCATCAGAAACTGACACATGTGGAACAATTGATGGAAAAACCCCTGATCGTTACCCATAGCGCTTCGGGCATTTACCTGAACACATCCTCCAACTGCGCCTTTTTCCCAACCCCAAAAATTGAGGTGGTTAGCACCATTGGCGCTGGCGATAACTTTAATGCCGGAGTTATTTACGGTCTTCTGAAACTCAAAATCAATACCAAAAATGTAAACTCCCTTCCTGCGGAAAAATGGGAAAAAATTCTCAAATTCGGTTCGGCTTTTGCCGGAGATGTGTGCAAGGGATATGACAACTACATTTCTGCCGAACTGGCAGCAGAATTAAAGAATTAAACATCCTAACTATGCCTGATGCAATTCATATCTAGTATCTGCATCGCAATATCCTTTAAGGATTGGAAACAACAAACTTTCCTGACCAGGATTTTGATTCACCTTTCAATACCATCATATACAACCCATCCGGAACTGTCTGCATATCAATTTTAGAAGTCTGTTTTTCGCTTACCGTAAAATGATGTTCATGGAAAATTAGCTGTCCTTTTACATCATAAATCATGATAGAGACTAACTCGCCTGTCTTAAAAGGCATTTTAACATCGAATCTTCCCTGGTTGGGATTTGGATAGACATCGAACGACCCTGCAGAAAACACTTCAGAAACATTAACAGGTACAACATTAATGGTATTGGATGGTTCTGAGCTGCAATTTCCAACGGTTACAACAACATAATAGTCACCTTCCGCAACAGCTACATGCTGATTTCCGGTTGCTCCATCAATGGCAACACCATCAAGATACCATTGATTGCCTTCGGTTGCACTGCTGGTAAGAACATCTCCTTCCTGAGAAATAACAGCAGCATCAGGTATCTCTGAAACAGTAACGGCAAATTCGTCAGATGGGTCGGTCATACAATCGGTTCCAAACAGTACGTAAACAGTTATGTCGCCGGAAACTGCTTCTGCAGAAAAATCAACGGTAATTTCGTTGGTGTCATCTCCGGATGTAATTATAAAGCCTGCCGGTACTGACCAAACATAGCTGGTTGCCCCTTCAAACACTGGTACTGAGAAAATTATCCCGGTTGCATTGTTGCAAACATTTTCGGTACCTGCGATGGGCCCAATCGGTTGCGTAACCTGGCAGCCTGTGGTTATCATAACAGAGTCTGCCAAATTATTATCTTGCACAGCTGTTGCCTTTACCCAGGCAGTACCATTGCCAACGGCTGTAACCAGCCCGTTATCGTCAACAACAACCAGCGATTCATAGCCATCAGCACTCCATTCTACCATCTGATTGGCAACAGAAGGATAGATAGTGGACATGAGCTGCAAAGTGCCACCATTTTCAGAAATTTCAGCAGGAACACCTCCATCGGTTTCTACCTCAATCGATATAAGCCCGTTAACAGATACTCCCTGAATAAATCCATTGGTAATTGCACCCCTTTTTTCGGTCCAGATGCCGGCAACCCAATTGGGGCCCACATGATTAAAAGCGAACCGGCCTTTGCCACTTGCCAGAGAAGCTGTGGTAGAACTGATCTCCATCCTTTCATACTCCCATGCAAAATCGCCGTTTTTATCCAACCTGGTAACGTATATTTTGTAATCGATATCGTAAGACATGATCAAAGGGGCGTCGTCATTTAAAAGCAATGAGCCGGCAGGAGTATCGCGTTTGCTGGTTATAGGATAAATTTCTTTCCCCAGATCGGTAAGTTGCCTTGCGCCCGTTAGTTTGTTAAATTTCTGAACGTACAATCCATAGTTATCCTGGTTGGGATCGCTGAAACCACAAACCGACCACACATAGTCTGACTCATGATCAAGCTTAATGGAAGTAAATTGCTGATAATTGTCCAAAGGTTCTGTTTCTGTATTAAAATTAGCACCATTCATGCCATAGGGGGTAGTGCCATCAGGATTAATACGTTGCAGGTAAGAATTAAAACGATTCCCTGCGGCAGCATAATAACCCACATAGGTAGTATCAGCATCAGCCTGAACGGAATAGTACCGTGCTCCACTGGTGGTATATTCACCAAGTTGCAACGGATTAAAAGCGGGAGTACCATCGTTGGCAAATTGCTGTGCATAAAGAGTAGTAGAAATTCCAAAGCTTCTTCGCTGATATACAACGGTAAATTTACCATCGAGATTGGCAACAATTTGTGCCCGGGTGGTATTCGAAGATTCTACCCTTAATGAGATGGGCTCGGCCCACAAGAAATCAGCATCAGCAGATAGTTTGTGCATGGATATAGTTCCAATTGAAAAACTCTCCCATGAAACCACAACATCTCCATTCGAGAGAACTTCAGGCCAGGGAGCAAGACCTTCTCCCAGCTGAACACCCTCTTGTGACCATAAATGATTTCCATCCTGCCCAATTTTATAAAGAACAGCTTTTTGGCCACCATCTCGCTGGTCCTGCATGCCGATAATAAAGTTGCCATCAGCATCAGCAGCTACATTATAGACAAAAATTGCGGTGCCCGACGGGTTGTTGTTTACCAAAACACCATTATCACCCAGTAATTTTTTACCATCGGCATCAAAAAGCTGCGCCATCATATTATAGTTGGAGCCCGACTCATGATAGTAAGAAACCCATAATTTCCCATCATGCGTTTCGGCAGTTTGCAAACTGGCCACCTGTAAATCGGAAATCAGCAAATTCCCGAGAGTGTTTACATTCCATTGTGCATTCGTAAGAAAAGGAACAATCATAAAAAACATCAGGAAAGAAATTTTCCTGGAAAAGTGTAAATAATTTTTCATTGATGTGTATTTGGTTTAGAAATCGGTTTCAGATTAGGGAGCATATTATGTCAAAGTAGAATGAAAATAGCCGGTAAAATAACCATAGCTTAGCAAAATTAACTAAATTGCAGTCAAAATCATACAGGAGATTCAATAAAGGTAATTATTTTCTGAAGAAGCAAGAACGTCATCTATACTTATGCAAAACTTTATTGTTTACAAATCATCTGCCGGAAGTGGCAAAACTTACACCCTGGTAAGCGAATATCTTCAGATCATCCTGGTTAATCCGGAAAAAATCCGTAGTATTTTGGCCATTACTTTCACCAATGCTGCCGCTGCCGAAATGAAGGAAAGAATTATTGAAGCATTGGGCGATCTGACATCTTTGGCCGGTAAAAAATCAGATGAACGGCCAAAGAAGACTATTCAGCTTCTCAATTCATTGAAAGAGTCAATAAAACTGGATAGCTCAGAGATTATTCGTAATGCGCAACTGGCGCTCACTCTTATTCTACATAATTACGCCGATTTTAGTGTAAGCACCATCGATAGTTTTGCCCATAGGATTATCAGGAGTTTTGCCTTTGACCTTAAATTGCCTGTAAACTTTGATGTGGAACTGGATCAGGACCAGATGCTGGGGCAGGCCATCGATTTGATGGTTAGCAGAGCCGGAGAAGAACCTGCTCTTACCAAGCTGCTGATAGACTATATTGAATCGCGTACCGATGACGAACAAAGCCATTTTATTGAGTACGACATGGCACGTCTGGCCCGCACTTTAATGGATGAAAAAGGGGGTATATACATTGATCAACTTAAAAACATTACACTCGACGATTTTTCCAAAATACACCGAAACCTGCGTAAAAGCATTCAGGATTTTGAAGAATCGGTGAAATTAATCGCCGGTAAAGCCTGGGTTTTGATTGAAGAAAATCAAATACCTGCTGAAATGTTTTACCGCGGAAAAACCGGTATCGGAACCTGGTTTGCCAACCTGGCCAAAGGACTTATAGCCCAGAAAATAATTCCCAATTCGTATGTACTAACCACCCTACAAGACGATAAATGGACTGCCACCAAGGCTTCTGCATCTGTTGCCAATGCTATTGATTCTATAAAAAGTGAGCTGGCTGCCTATGCACAACAAATACAGGAACTGGCCCAAAACGGGTTGAGTAATTACAAGATACACACCCTGGTTAAAAAGCACCTTTTCCCTATGGCCGTGCTTTGCGAGCTCGAAAAGGTAATGGATGAAATAAAATCGGAGCAATCTTTGCTGCACATTTCCGACTTTAATAAAAAGATTTCAGAAATTGTAGCTGTAGAATCGGCACCCTTTATTTATGAAAGGATCGGTGAACGCTACCAGCATTTTATGATTGACGAATTTCAGGATACATCGGGCCTGCAATGGCAAAACCTGCTTCCACTTATAGATAATTCGCTGGCATCGGCAAACACCAACCTTATTGTAGGCGATGGTAAACAAGCCATTTACCGCTGGCGAAACGGCGATGTTGAGCAGTTTGCTAATTTACCCGGGTTGCAGGAAAGTATAACCGCCGAATCAAAAGAACTGTGGGAACAAACTCTTATTCGTAATTATGAACCCAGGCAACTGGATACCAACTGGAGATCGTTAGAGAAAATTATAGACTTTAACAACCGGTTTTTTGATTTTGCAAAAAGTTATCTTCCCCCTGGTTTAGCAGGTATTTATGCAAACCAACGTCAAAATGCAAGACCCGAAAAAACAGGGGGTTATGTGCAGATAGATTTCCTGAAAAATCTGGCAGAAGAAGATCCCGGTTACACAGAAAATACGCACCAGCAAATTTTTGAGATCATAGGCCAACTTAAAGACACAGGACACCCACTTAACGATATAACCATCCTGTGTAGATCAAATAGCGAAGCCAGCGCTATTGCGAAGTTTTTGCTCGAAAACGATGTGAATGTAATCTCGTCAGAATCTTTGCTGCTTAACCAATCGCCAAAGGTAAATTTCATGCTGTCAGTTATGCGGCTCATTGTTAATGCCCGCGATGAAGTAAGTAAAGTAGAAATTCTTACTTTTTTGGCCAAAAATAAAACCCTTACCGAACCCCTTAATGATTTGCTTACAAGCCTTAAAGCCCTGAACAGAAATGATAGGCGGGATCATAAGTCATCAGAATTGAACATAGGAGAACTGGCAAACTTCGAGCTGTTTTTAAAGCACAGAGGGGTTTTCTTCCCCCTCAGCAAATATCGTTATCTGGGTATTTACGAGTTGGGCGAAACCATTGTCCGGGGTTTTTTCGCCAGCCATACTCCCGATCCTTTTATTGCCTTTTTTATGGATGTGCTTTTCGATTACAGCAACCGTTTTGTATCATCTTTACCCGATTTTCTTGAGTGGTGGGATGAAAACTCGCAAAAATATTCTGTTGTTGTGCCCGAAGGGGTAAATGCGGTGCAGGTAATGACCATCCACAAATCGAAAGGGTTGGAATTTCCTGTAGTTATCTTTCCATTTGTTGATAAAGACTTTTCGAGAAAGCTTGGTAAACAGGGCGAGTGGGTAAGCCTGGAAAACATGGAAGAAACCAACCCACTAACAATTGCCTGGCTTACTCTTTCTTCTGCCATGGAAGGTACCCCTTACGAAGAACTATGGCTGAAAGAAAAAGGCAAAACTTTTCTCGATATAATCAATGTAGTATACGTGGCATTTACCAGGGCTGCAAACAAGCTTTTTATCCTCTCCAAATACCCCGCCTCAGGCAAATTTTCTGATAAAAATCTTGCCGGCCTGCTTCAAAAGTTCCTTGAAACAGAAGGAGTATGGAACGAGAATTCTGCAACATATTGCTTTGGAGAAAATGAAAATTGTATTATTGCAAGAGATGACTCATCTCAGAATGGGAATATGGAAACCATTTTCGGTGAATATATAAGTACCAATTGGGTAGGGAAAATAGCCATCCGTTCGCGCCAACTGGAAACTCATGATATCCATACAACCGCATCAGAAAGAGGATCACGGATTCATGATATCATGGAGAAAATCCACAAAAAGGAAGATATATCAGGTGTTTTACAGCAATACTTATTATCGGGCCAGTTAGATCAGGATGAGATGAATGTTCTGGAAACAAAAATTTTGAATATTGTAAGTCACCCGGCCCTAAGTAAATATTTTCAGCAAGATATCCGCGCTAAAAATGAATGTGGTATGTATGATAAAAACGGTCGGTTTTACCGCACCGACAGGGTAATTCTGGATGGAGACAATGCGGTTATTATTGATTACAAAACCGGTAACCCTGCACCGGAACACATTGTACAAATAAATAAATATGCAGGCATTATTGCCGAAATGGGATATACAACCGTAAAGAAATTCCTGGTGTTTATTGATCTGGGTGAAGTAAAAGAAATATCCTGAAAGGGCATATTTCAGATGGTAAGCTTCTTACAATTGATAAGCCGGTTGTTGTATCTGCTTATTCCGATATTCTTTGCATCTCTTCATCTATGGCCGATCGGCTTCTCTGGCGTGCTTTTGCCTGCTGGTTGCCGAAGTTCCAGGTTAAACTGAATCCAATCCGCTGGCTGTCAAAAGTTCTTACACCATCCGTTACCAGGCCGCCATAGTTGCTGCTGTAGAAATAGTCGCTGTTGGTTCTGAATACGTCGTTGCCGGTAATTTGCACAAGCAATTGCCGGTTCATGAAGTCCTTTCTTAAACCTACATTCAATCGCTGGAAACTTTCTACTTTTATTGAACCTCTCCAGATTAAGGGGCTGTTATAGGAGTAGGTCAGTTCCAATCCAACACCTCCCGGCAGTTTGAACATATTCTGCATACGGGCATTATAGGTATTGGCTTTCAGGTCTATAACCGTTCCATCCATTTCGCCATTGTAGGTTGAATAGTTGTAATTAAAAAAAGCATTGAATTGCCACCAGGGAAACGCCTGCACCGGATAGGTAACCGACAATCCGTTATTGATAACCTTATCCATGTTTCTTGGGGTCATAATACTCCCCAGGTCTCCTGCAATATAAAATATATTGGCAAAAAAATCGCGTGTTATGCTATAGGTATTGGATATTACCAGCCTTCTGTTCCAGGAGTAGGATAGCTGATAATTGGTAATGTAATTGGGCTGTAGGAAAGGATTTCCTTTCCACGACTGGAGTTCGCTCATTTTCGATTCAAACGGGTTCAGGTACTGATAGTTGGGCCGGGTAATCCGTCGGCCAATACTTGCACTTATTACACTTTTTTTCTGATTGTTGTATGATATCCCTATATTGGGAAAGAAATCATTATAGTTCCTTGGCACTCTGTCATCATTGGTGGGTATCTCGCTATCAAGAACTCCCAGCGATGTAGTGTTTTCCATGCGGATGCCCGCATTCAGCGAAAGATATTGATTGGGGGTAGCATTCATCATAAAGTAAAATGCTGCCACATTTTCTTCGTAGGTAAAGTCGTTGCTGCGGTTAACATCCAATACGGGGGTGCCATCGGGGATGTTAAAAAATTCCAGATTGTTATCCGTGCTTATAAACGAATACTTGGCTCCGGTAGAAAAGGTGAGGAATCCGAATTTCTGCTCATAGTCAATCATAGCAGAGATAATATCGATATAGGTTTGGGTGTCAAAACGGCTGTTTACGGTTCTGGTTATTCCGTTATTGTTTTCATCAAAATAGGTGTTGGGTTGCTCGGTGCCACCATTTACTGCATACTTGCCAAAGCTGATATCTGTTGAAAGAGTGGAATTACTGCCGGGAACATGGCGATAGTTTACATTTAGCATATAGTTTTCTGATGGATCCTTCTCAATGGATTCGGCAAAAAGATACTCAATGGGCAGGGCACTTGCCGCATCAATAATACCTGTGTTATTTACAGACAAGCCACTTCTGTCTGTATAAAACACCCTTCCATCAACGCTTACAGAATTTTTTTCATTGATGGTATAGTCAATACCACTGGAAAAATTGTATCCCCTTCTGCTATACAACGCATCATTAGCCATATCGAGCATATATGTATTTTGTTCTGAAAGTTCAACAAAATCGTCCTGATAATCAGCATCTGTAATAGCAATACTTGTGTTAAAGGTCAGTTTATCCGTATTGTAATTGAAGGTTGTTCCCAGGCTACCACGGCCATGATTACCCAGAGAATAGCTGGAAACCAGGTTGCCGTTAAAACCCGTGTTCATGTTCTTCTTCATTATTATGTTGATGATTCCGGCTGTTCCTTCTGCATCATACCTTGAAGAGGGGTTGGTAATAATCTCTATAGATTCGATATTGTCAGACCGCATTCCTTCGAGCATGTTTGCCAGATCAGTACCTGAGAGCCTTGTTGGCCGGCCATTGATAAAGATCAGTACACCCGATTTACCCTGCACACTTATGTTGTTGTCCATATCTATGGTTACTCCGGGAGCTTTTGCCAGCAGTTCAAGCCCGTTGCTTCCCGATGAATTGGCGCTGGCCGATACATTATAGACCATCTTATCGGGATGTATTTCAATCAGTGATTTTTCTGCTGTAATAACTACTTCTCCCAGATCATAACTGGCCGGTGAAAGAATGATCCAGTCAATCATATACTTCTCATTCTGTTTAACTGTAATCAAATCAGTAATATATGTTTTGAACTCTAAATTGCGCACCTGTATGAAGTATTCTCCCGGACTAATATTTTCAAGAACAAATTGTCCGTCTTCCTCGCTTAATGTCCCTTTTATCAGTACCGAGTCCTTGTTGAGCAGCATGACTGTAGAATATAAAGCGGGTTCGCGATCGGGATTAAAGACATATCCGCTTATCTGGGCCTGGTTTTGTTGGGCTATCAGCATGCTGCTGAAGAACATGGAAATGATTAGGAGAATGGTTGTGTATTTTAAAATATTCATTGCTTAATGGTATTGATTAGCTGTTTTTACTTAGTTTTTTATTTATATATCTATTTTAATAGCGGACTATAACCTCTGTCTTTCTTCCGAAGCCCCTGTTTGCCTGCTTCTTGCTGCTTTTACTTTGTCGCTTCCAAAAGTATTGGACCATGTGAGCATGAAAACCCTTTCAGTAAACTGGAAAGACAGGTCAACCATAAGATTATTATCTGGCTGGCGGGTAGTTCCGTACCAATTGCCGGTTTGTAAAAGATTGGAAGCATTAAAGCGAAGTTTACCCCAGGTGCTGCCCAGGTCTTTCTGCACACCAAAATGGAGGTCGCCGGTGGCATTCCAATTTACAACACCCCATTTGGCGGGAGAGTTGTAATTACCCGTCAATTCCAGAATAAAACCTGATGGTATTTTAAATGTGCTGGAACTATTGAATCCGTAATTTATGCCTTGCGATTGGATGTTGTTTCCTTCAAGGGTAAGACTGGTAAGTGTATTATTGACAAAAACGTTATTTATAACTTCCCACCATGTTGTTATTTTAAGGGGCATATACAGGTTGAGATTGAGCACCTTTGAAAAATTCATATTCTGTATGGTGTTTACCTGCCGGTTTCTTTGAGCATCAATAACGGGCACCCAACTCATTGAACCTTCTTCCGAGCTATAAGAAACCGCAATTCTCCACGATTTGAACCCATAGTCAAGCCTTACAGCATCTGATATTGCTGGTTGCAATGCAGAATTACCGGTTAATACAGTAGAAGGATCAGTAAAAATATAGAATGGAGCCAATTGCGATATTTGTGGCCTGGCTATGCGTCTTGCATAGGAGAAATTAATATTCTGCGAATCGGTTATCCTGCGCGTAATAAACAAACTTGGAAACCATGAACCATAATGCCTGTCAACAATATCGGGCTGAACAACAGAACCCAGGTTGGAGTTTGTATACTCGTAACGAAGGCCACCTTTTATGTCAGTTTTATCATTGGGCTTTACCGAAATGGAGACATAAGATCCCAGAATATCCTCATCAAGATATGATCTGGAAGTGTAATCCGGTATCTCTGTCCAATATCCACCAAATGGCAAACTGTCAACCTTAAAATCATTGTCAAACCCCATCAGCGTATATTTAGCTCCAGTTTCAAGTATTATTTTGTCGCTGGCATTAAAAGTATAATCCAGGGTTACAACACCAATATTTATTGGGGTTGTCTTGCCTATTCTCAAACTGTATTGAGGCACAATTTCACCTGAATTACCCCCTTGATTTATGGCGTAATTGCTTGGGTTATTCATTTCATAACGAATAAAATCGGCATCCATATTAATGGTGTGATGTTCCGAAAACCTGTGATTAAGGTTGATATTCCCAGAAGCTGATCTGTTATGATTCGTTTCCGAATTGGGCATATTAAGGCTGGACTCCATAAAACCATTTCTGCTGAAGGTTGTGGTGTTTAGTGCATCCATATACCAGTTGCGGTCAAAAAAGCTACCCAAAACCCCCAAAACAGTATTTTCTGATAGCTGTAAATCCAACCCTATCCTGGCGTTTTGAACTGTGGTAGGTGTATGGAACCTGTCACTTTGCGTTTCGGTTTCTATAAAATCCAGACTTTGGTTTACTCCCCTGTAATTGGTAAATACCTGTGGAAGTAAATCGTAATTATGATCATATCCGCCAAAAAGATTCACCTTACCCCTTCGGTAATTGAAATTAATACCACCGCCATATTTGTATTCCAAACCCCTTCCACCGTTTAATGACCAGGTTCCGTTAAATCCATCGGCAAGGTTGCTTTTCAATACAATATTGAGAATACCTGCATTACCTTCAGCTTCAAAGTTTGCAGGTGGTGTATGTATCAGTTCAATCCGTTCAATATTAGCCACGTTCATCCCCTCCAGCATTTGAACAACCGCATCTTGTGACATCCTGGAAATTTTTCCATTGATCATAACGACCACGCCCTCTTTGCCAAACATCGATATAGTTTTGGAAAACCGGTTAATAAGAATCCCGGGCGATCGTTCCAGCACTTCAAGTGCATTGCCACCAGCATTTGTAACATTGGCAACATTAATCACCATTCTGTCCACTTTCATCTCTGCAAAAGGTTTATCAGCGCTTATGACCACCTCCTGCAATTCACTTGAGCCATATTCAAGTTTGATGGTATCCAAAACCATCTTCTCACCTCCGCCTAATAAAAGGGTGTCAGAAATCCAGTGCTTAAATTCGATATTGCGGATAAAAACGAAATACTTCCCCGGTGCTATTTTTTCAATTAAAAACGACCCATCCTCCTGGCTAAATGCACCCTTAACAAGCACAGAATCTTCATTGAGCAGAATAACTGTTGAGTACATAGCCGGTTGATTATCAGGGTTGTATAGGTAGCCACTTATCTGTGCATCACCACGCTCCTGACTATATGCATAATGACTGAAGCATATAATAATGATTTTCAGGAAAAGGGTGATCATTAAATACTTCATAGGAGTAATTAATTTGGTTAGATTGTTTGGTGTTTATTCCAACAGCATGTTTATTCTTGCTTTCTGTAAATCATATACCAGTTAATGTAGTGTATGCCAGAATCGGGGTTTCTTAATTTTTCTTTGTCTTCGGGTGTAAGGATTGGGATCATTACATCGTCGCCGGGTCGCCAGTTGGCGGGCATTACGGTATTTTTACTGTTGTATTGGGTTTGCAGGGCTTTCAGGGTTCTGAGTATCTCATCGGTACCACGGCCCACTTCGTTGGGATAAAAATAAAAAGCGCTGATCAGGTTGTCGGGATTTACAAAAAATATACCTCGTATGCTTTGTCCACTGTTGGTTCGGGGATCAATCATACCATAACTTCTTGAAATAACTGCCGAGCTATCTACCACCAAAGGAAAATTTATGGCAACAGTACCTCTGCCTTTATAGTCTATACTTTCCAAATCAGCCTTCCAGCTTTGGTGCGATGCCATGCGATCTACAGAGATTACCAACAAGTGTGTTCCCAGTTGTTTAAATTCTTCCTGGGCGTAAGCGAGCTCCAATATTTCTGATGAGCAAACCGGTGTAAAATCGCGCGGATGGGCAAAAAGGATTTTCCAGTCGTTGCCAAAATCTTCAGGAAATGAAACTGGCCCATTGGTGGATGTAGATTTAAAAGCAGGTGCCTGCGAGCCGATCAGGGGTATGCGTTGATCGCTTGAATGCTGCGCCATCGAGAAACCAAGAGAAAGGGTCAGCAATCCTATGGTAATAATCAAATACTTCATAATTATTTTTGTTTTAAGTTGATTTATCTGTTTATAATTTGTTTTTATTGGTCAGATAGCTTGTCTCGCTTTTTATAGCGAGAGAACCTCCAAAGCTCCTTTATTGCTTTGATTCACAGTTGGTTTTCCAAATAATCATCTTCGTGTGTGTTTTAAGCCAATCATGAAGGTTTCAACTGTTTTGTTTTTATTTTCATTGTTATTTTTATAAGATTCCGTAATCCCTTGCTAAGATTTAGGTGACAGGGATTTCAAAGAACCAGACTAAACTGTCTTACATAAAATTACCCAGAAATGAACTGCTTTCAAAGTGGGTTAGGACGAATGGGCTGTTTTATTGTCCGAACAGTAATATTGGTTAAATGAAGAATGAAATCTGCATGATCAATCTGTTCCAAAAATCCGATAGAAATACTTATCTGTTCAAAAGCTTACATCAAAATGATTGGGTAAAATTACTCCAGACAATAGGGCAAATGATAGGATAAATCTCGCATATAATTGCACAAATCTCGCATTTGCAGGCCAAAGTCATATAAGGTGCTATGACGCCGTAAGGCTAAGAGACGGGAAGATGAATCTCATTGAGTTGTCTAATGAAGTCAAACAGATATATGATCCCTATAAATACAAATACGTTCCTTTCACCCGACTGAATTCATATTATTCTCTCAATTTGATTAGCTTTCCATAGGTGAGTTGCCGCCATATCCATTCTACAGGACCAAAGCGAAAATGCCGGAGCCAGAAAGTGCTGAAAACTATCTGCCATCCAAAAAGCACCCATGCAACCAGCAAAATACCTGAATATCCCAGCGTGCCAGCATACCCCAGCCCCACACCGTAAAAAATGAAAATACAGATAAGGCTTTGAAATAAGTAATTGGAAAGGGCTGTTCTTCCTACAGGCCCGAACCAGGCCAGCCAGGTGGGGCGACGGGTTACTATCAAAGCAATCATTGCACAATAAGCCACAGCCAAAGGCGTAAGGGCAAGGGCATTTAGCATATACTCAGCAAACTGCCAGAATGCACCTTCCAGACTTCCATATTCTACCCAGGTGCGCAGAAGATTCATTGGGATACCAATGCCCAGGCCCCAAAGAATGATTTTTTTGAGCCGGGAAGTATTGGAAAGGATATTATTTTCCAGTATTTTCCGGCCGGCATATATACCCAGAAGAAAAAGGGCCAGGACTTTAAACATTCTGCCTTCCATGAGTATCCCTCCCAGGCGACGGAGCGGCATCAGAAGATTTGCTTCCAGAAGTTGTTTTACATCGGAAATGGCCAAATACCCGGCAATTGAAAATTCCGGATTGTTATTTTCACCGGTCATATCCATTATGTAAGGAGCAACCAGTTGATTGTGAAGACGGAAAAAATACCGAGGGTAGAAAGTATCAGTCAGGTACATGGCCAGCCAGTGAACCACAGGCATTAAAAGCAATATGCCTGCCCAAATCAGCAGGCGTTTGTCGGAGAAATGCCGAAACCAGACCAGGGTAAAACCAACGAGAGCATACAAGGTAAGGATATCGCCCAGCCAGATCAGAAACAGATGCACGCTGCCAATGATTAGCAATCCCAGCATTCTTTTTCTGAAAAACGGGACAAACACCCTGTCATCCTTAATCATCCGTTGGTATTGCACCGCAAATCCAATTCCGAAGAGAATCGAAAAAACAGAATAGAACTTACCATCCACAAAAATAAAGGCCAGTATTTCCATTATATAATCCAATGAAGCGGTTTTCATAGCCGCCTTTTGTACCTCAGGAATAAAATACTCACCCGAAAGGTACCGTATATTGGCTGTAAGAATAAATAAAATGGCTATTCCGCGTAAAATATCAAGGTATTGAATCCGCTCTTTATTGGGTACAGGAATATCGGGGTGGTCGGTGGTGAAAAGGCGGATGTTATCCTTTGAACCAGCTGATGAATTAGCAGGGGTTACTGACTTTTGCATGATTTATAATGTGTTAGGTTTAAAGGGATTTTGTTTATCAATAATTCAAATACAACGCTCCCGCAATAAACAGCCCTGCCACCACCGAAAGAATAAGAAATAGTGGCCAAACAAATTTTACCCATTTATCGAATGGAACACCGGCAATGGCCAATGATGCCATGAGCACTCCATTGGTTGGGATGATCATATTGGAGAACCCATCACCCGAAATAAAGATCAACACTGCTGTTTGCCTGGAAATGCCCAACAGATCAGACAATGGAACCATCAGTGGCATAGACACCATAGCCTGCCCTGAAGCTGATGGGATGAAGAAGTTCAGGATGGTTTGAAATGCAAACATTCCCTGTGCAGAAACTATTGGGTGTCTTCCCTCCAACATGTTAGATGCCTGAAACAGGATGGTGTCGATGATCATACCTTCTTCCATGACCACCTGGATGCCACGGGCAAAGCCAACAATCAAAGCCGGCACCAGCATCATCTCCAGCCCCTTTATAAAACTTTTCATTGCTTCATCGCCCGACATGCCGCTGATGAGGATGGTACAGACACCCACTGCAAAAAACCCGCCTGTCATCTCAATCAGCCCCCAACCCATGGTTTGAACGGCATAAAGGATCATAGCGAAAAGTACAAGGCCTGAAACTGCAATACCAATATGCTTGCGGGTGGGCTTATGGTCTTCGATAACAATACCATTTCCTTCAAGAATAAAATCATCGTCGGGCATTACCGACCGTAACCTGTCTTTCTTCACCCTTTTGCCATACCAAACCAGAAAACCAAAACCAATGAAAACAGCCACTACAAAAAAGATGATTCGTAAACCCATACCACTACCAATAGGCAGTTCAGCAATTCGTTGGGCTATCTGAACCGTAAAAGGGTTGGTAATGGCGGTTGACCACCCCACTCCTGTCGCAATAGTCAATACGCCAAGCCCAAACAGGCGGTCGTAGCCCAATCGTTTGGAGATCATCAGGAAGATGGGGATCAGCGGGATAAATTCTGCCCCCATGCCCATGAATGTTGAAGCGGATGCAATGAAAATGAACAGGATAAAGCTTAGCAGGATGGGAGAGCTACCAAATTTATGCAGCAACAGGTTGATGAATACGCTGATAGTACCTGTATGCTGAATCAATGCCAGCACCGCACCGATGATAAATACAAAAAATATCAGTGCCCCGGCAGAGTTCAATCCCTTGGGGATAGATGTAAACAGACCCAACAAGCCAATGGGGGTTGATTTTCCGGGTACATCATCCCCCAAAATTACGCCCTGAACAGAAAAATGCTTTGGTATTTGCTGATAGCTGCCCGGAAGCACCAGTGTTTGCTCTACATTATCCACAACACGAGTGGTTCGTTCAAACTTACCGCTGGGAACAATGTATGTCATTATGCTGCTAAACAGAATAATGGCCGACAGGAAAATAAAAACGTGGGGGATTTTCAGGTTCTTCATGCCGTTTCCTTCAAAATAGATTCATCAATGGGTATTTCATATTTTGCATCAAGTATATCCACTCTTTTGGTATGGTTTTCAAAATGGATAAATGAGGTAAGAACCAACATGATTAGGGGAAATACTGTAATGGCTAAAAGTACATATTCCCAGCTCAAAAGATTGGTAAGGGGGCCCAGCAGCCATGCACCTGTTGCAAGACCAAGGTTTGAAACGGCCATATACAGGGTAAACTGTGTGGCCGAAATACGTTTCCAGCACAAATTCATGGCTGCAGCAAATATGGCAATAGTAATAAATGTAGTAAGCACATAAAAAACTGCTATAAACGACTTTATCACTATGGGTTGATCCCACCAGGGCTTTGCCAAAGCAGCTGAGATAATTACTGCAATAAGAAGAACCAAATAAATACGCATCATTCGGATTTTGCCAAACAAGTCGATGAGCGCACCGGCCACAAACATTCCCAGAACACCTGACACAAGGTTTACTACGGAGAAAACCTGAGAATAGGCCCCGTCTGTCCAGCCCAGATTTTGCACTGCAAAAACGGGTAACAGGGTGTCCATTAACCCGCGTCCTACAGAAAAGCTAAATGCGGCTACCCCCATAACCAGGCTCACCGGTAAAATAAATACCCTAAAGAGACTAAGAAAAACAGCCTTCCAGCTTTGCACCTGAATTTTGGCAGCATTTCTTGAAATTCCTCCTTTTTTGCTCCAGGGCAGCTTTTTTTCGCACGGCCTTTCTTTGATCAACAGTGGGATAAACATAATCAGAAACACCAAAGCCGAGAAAGAAGTAATGGCATAAAAGAACCCAAACTGGTTGATAATAAAAACACCTGCCGCCACAGATGCTGATATTCCAACAGTTTTAGAACCCCACATCAAGCCGTTTGCCCGTGCCTGCTGATCAACAGGAAGAATATCAATAGCCATCCCGTCAACAGCAATGTCCTGGATAACGGCAAAGAACCCCACGAAAAAACCCAACAACCTGAGCATGCCCATGTTGTTGAGTGGATCATCAATAAATGCCATGGACAAAAAACTTACTGCCAGTCCAAGCTGGCCAAAGATGATCCAGGGTCTTCTTCTGCCCATGATCAGCCATGTAAACCTGTCGATGATAGGCGCAGCAATTATTTTAAAACTCCATGGCAGGCCCAGGATGGCAACAAAGCCACCAATCTCAGCCGGAGTTTTCCCGTTCATGGCCATCCATGCGGGCAGTCCAAACCATAAGAGACCTTCGGGAATGCCCTGGGCAAGATACAAAGCCGAAAAGGAGAGATATCGCAACACTTTGTTTTGAGCAAGTGCCGGAAACCTGCCGTAAGTGATTGGAATTGATCTGTATTGTGCCATTTTTTATTCGTCGGTTGTTTCAAGGTCACGCAATACCAGGGCTATTTCAGAGCTGTTCCAGTAGCCATGTTCTTCTACAATTTTCCCATTTTCAAACCGGGCAGTTACGTGAACGGGTATTTCAAATTTTTGTCCGTTGGCTTTCAAAACTGCTGACCAAAGACCCCAGAAATTTACCCAGGTTTCACCTTCGTCGGTAACAACCATTTCAAAAAAGTCTTCATCGGCTACATATTGAATGTCTGAAAACATCTCACGCTCCTGCTTCCAGTTATTAATTACCGAATCAAGAGATATTTTTTTGTCTTCGGGTACATTATTCTGAAATATGGCTGTATCTGCATAATGCAATCGGTACTCATCCCAGTTTTGCGCCAGGTAATGTTTGATCGATGATTTGAATACATCAATTTCCGGTGATGAAGATGCATATTGAACAGGTTGGTTGGAAGTGCATGCGGCCAAAAATACAATTGCTAAAGCAATAAAAGTTAGTTTTTTCATAGGGTTTAGAATTTGGGTTAAGTGAAAATTGAATTGTGGATGGGATTTTTAGTGGTGTTTTTAGATGAAGCATAACTTTAATGTTTAATTAGTTATTTAAAGTTGCAAAAAGACAAAGCATTTCCAAAGTGACTTAGGACGAATGGGTTGTTATTTTGTCCGAACAGGATTATTGGTTGCACGAAGCAACATTATCCATTCAACCACTTCTCAAAACTCCTGTTAGGCTCTCCAACAGGATAGCTCCAGTCGGGTTTTAGCCTGAGGCCGGTTTCCTTTCTCCAGATAAAATCCAGCGCTTCTACTATATCTTTTTTGTTGTCAATGATTATCAGCAGCAGAAATCCTTCATCCAGTTCCATTTTTCCTATTGCTGAAATAATGTTCTGTGCAAGCAGGGCATTGTGTAAAACATCTATCTGCCGTTGATCCCATGAAGCCCAAACAATGCCATATTCGCCTGAAACAAGAATTTGTTCATCTATTGAAATAACAATATCAACGGGGATTCCCCGGGGTAGTTCCGTTACGTTTTTACCGCGAAGCAACTCCCATGAGATGGAAATATCCGGATGGAGCACAATTGCTCCATCCGGGTTGAATATTCCTGTTTTTTTTATCAATATCATGGATAAGATGTTAGGAGTTCCCATTGGGAATGATAAAATGAATTTTTATTCTGTTGGTGGGATATGACTCAGATCAACAGCGAGCCTATAGATATATGACCAGGATACATCGGTTATTTCACGAAAGGTGCTCTGCATCTCATCTCTTTTTTCCTTTCCAAAAATTTTCTCATAATTAGTCCATACATTTTCCCGTTCCACATCCATTGCGGCAAAGTTTGCAAAAGGGGTAGCGGCAAGGAAATCAGCAGCATCTTTTCCTCCGCCCATTACACTATACCAAAAACTACGTGGAGCACCTTCTACTTTGGTTGTTTCAGCTGTTACTTCTTTTACAATTTCCAGGAATTTTAAACGATTTTTTGTCTGCCAGTAGGTTACCCATAGCACCTGGTCCGGATTGGGGTATGTTTTACTATGCTCCGGCAGGAATCTTAAATAATTGTTTTCGGCTGATTCAACGTGCGGGTTAATAAGGTCGCGGGCAACGTCTCGGCATTTCATGCCAGATTCATCAGTTTCATCCATTTCAGCCCAATTGCTCATTGTTGAAGTCAAAACATACACATTCCCTTCGCCATTTACCCTGCTCCACATATTCCATGTCCATTCTCCTTCATTTTCGAGGTAACATGCTTTCCAGGCTTTAACACCTTCGCGGAACTGATTGTTATGGCCGGGCTTAATGGTAAATTCTGTCATCGAAAGGATAAATCCTCTTTCGGTTTCCTGTGCCTGCACTCTATTGCTCAAAATTGTTGAAACAGCAATAAAAATAAAAGCAAATACCAGTTTTGCAATACCTGATGTAATTGTTCTCATAATAAATAAGTTTAATAATTGCTTACTCTGTTAAAAGGATTTTCGGCTTGCTCCTCAGTTCAAAAAAGAACTGAAGTAAAAGTAGGCCTGGAGTAAGGTAAAAGGGTAGGATTATAATTGCATAGTGTTGGACTTTTCGGTCAAAAGGGCTTCCCGATTGTATGCTGTTTTTTACTTATTCAATATTCCAATGATCCGATAGGGTATTTCTTGTCGTAATGCACTATAGTCACGTTCTGAAACAAAAACAGCAATTGAAGTTTTTATTTCCGGGAAGTATAAAACATTGGTGCCCCAAAAACCTCCGTGGCCATAGCTTTTGTAACCTCTTACGTTTCCTTCTGATACACCCAGGAAATAATTTGCTCCACTTCCATCTTTCGTATTGATTTCGGTTAAAATCAGATTTAAAATGTTTGGGTCTTCAATGATTTTCCCGGTAAACAGGTTATAATAAAACCGGGCTATTTCTTTTGTAGTAGTTGCGGTTCCGCCACCTCCATATAAATCCCAGGAATTATCCCTATTATATGTATCCCAACCCTTTGCACCCCAATATTGATGGATTAACGTCTTTGTGTTTTCACCTTTCTCTTCCAGAGTTGGAAACCAGGTATCGGTAAAATCAAGCTCATCGTACCTGAGAAGTTCTCTCATGACTTCATAAAAGGGCTTATTTGTTACCCCTTCAATAATTACACTATCCATTGAAACAACCATATCCGGAAAAGCCTCCATAAATCCTTTTGCAACATTTGCTATCGCTTCAGTACCTTCTGCTGATGAGCCATCATTTATCTGCAGCACTCCATCTTCAGAGAAAAAGTATGAGACAAAATTGGGTCTTTGACTGCACCACTCTTGTGCATAACTTCTGGCGAAAACCTCCAAATCAAATTTTTTCAACTCTTCTGGTAAACGTGTATTCGTGAATGAGAGATTAATGAATTTCCATTCACCATCTTCCTTGATTAGGGTGAAATTGTTGATGTTATTTGTCCTTGGGACACCATATCTATATAGAGTAGCATCAGCCCAAACAAAAGCAATTTGTCCCTTATTTATAAGGATTTTGTATTCATTCACGGGTTCGTAATAAGGCTGAAGTTCACTGTGGTTAACACGTTCAAAATATTCACCTATCGTAGAAACGGAATTTTTCCAGATTCCGTCCCGAACTATTGAAATTCCCAGATTTGCCTTGTCTAAAATCAAAAAATCCATAGCCTGCAGGTCATAATTACCTGCAACCATCAAAAACTTTTCTACAATAGCTATAATTTCTTGTTCCTCTGGATTTAGTGTTTTTACTTCTTCAATAACCTTTTCGGTCAATATAGTTTTGTCTTGATTTGACTGACAACTGATAAATAAGCTGAAAATTACTACAAAAGATAATAGTATATTTCTCAATGTTCTTTTCATAATTGGGTTTTTAAATTGCCGGTAACGGTTTCGCATATGGTTTGTTGCGGTTAGAACCGTATGTCAAGTTAATACTTGCTCCTCAGTTCAAAAAAAACTTGAGTAAAAGTAGCCTTGAGTAAGGCAAAGGGGTAGGATTTTGATTGCAAAGTGTTGGACTTTTCTTGCAGGCACCCATCATGCCTTGTATTCCGACGGGCTGCAACCAAACTGTTTCTTAAATGTGCGAGAAAAATAGGCATTGTCATTAAAGCCCACTTTATAACAAATTTCAGAAACCGACCCGGCTTTTTGTGCAAGTAGATCGGCTGCCCTCTGAAGACGGAGAGAACGAATCAGCTGACCGGGGGGCTGGTCGATAAGTGCATTAAGTTTACGGTTGAGCTGTGAAACACTCATGTTAACATGCTCGGCAAGGCTTTCGACCGAGAATTGCTCATCTTCAAAATGCGTTTCAATGGTTTTCACGATTTTTTCAAGGAACGCCTGATCAACAGAAACAGAGCTAACTTCAGAAGGCCTGATCACTGTGGATTTGCTGAAACGTTTACGTAATTGTAGGCGCTGATGGATCAGGTTTTTCACATTGGCTTTCAGCTCTCTGGCATTGAAAGGTTTGGTCAGATAAGCATCCACACCGGTTTCCAATCCGTCAATTTTGTCATCAAGACCTGCCCTTGCAGTAAGCATTATGATGGGGATATGGCTGGTCTTTTCATCATTCCTGATGGCTTTACAAAACTGATAGCCATCCATTTTGGGCATCATCACATCCGAAATGATAAGGTCAGGCATATGATCCTGTGCCATTTTTATTCCTTCTTCTCCATTGGAGGCCTGGGCAACCTGGTAAATCTCTTCAAGTTGCTCGCAGATATAAGACCGGACATCGGGGTTGTCTTCAACCACCAATACCAGTTCGCGGTTTACTCTTTTTTCTGTTACTGAGTTTTCCTGAATATGAAACTCTTGAACAGGTTCGGGGGTCATATCCAATCGCTCAGTTAAGCTAGCATTCTCGTTGCTCTCCAAGGTTTTCACTTTTTTGGATTCATTGGTATCCAATGGAAGTGAGATAATAAATTCGCTACCAATACCTTCTTTACTGCTTGCCGTAATCTCTCCTTTGTGCAGTAGCACCAGTTCCCTTGTAAGCGCCAGCCCAATCCCTGATCCTTCATATTCGCGGGTGCTCGATGGATCTACCTGGTAAAAACGATCGAATATATGTTCTATCCTGTCTTGAGGGATGCCAATTCCTGTGTCTTTTACACGGATAACAACCGTTTGATTTTGCTCTTTGCTTATCTTTACAATAATTCCACCATTTTTATTTGTAAACTTGAATGCATTGGACACAAGGTTGTAAAATATCTTTTCCATTTTATCGGAATCAAAAGAAACAGGGATGTATTTAGCTTCAGATTCAAAGACCAGTTGGATGCTTTTAGTTTCTGCAAGCGATTCAAAAGAGAAGAAAAGACTTTTCAGGAACGAAACAATGTTTTGACGGGTTGCGGCAAGTTCCATGCTACCCGATTCTAGTTTCGACAAATCGAGCAACTCATTGATAAGGGTTAGCAGCCGTTTTGCGTTGCGGTTGGCTACCTGGAGTTTTCCTTTTTCTTTTATTTCGATGCCCGAAGTCATTACGCTTTCAATCTGTCCTAAGATTAAAGTAAGCGGTGTACGGAATTCATGGGATATGTTGGCGAAAAAGTGTGATTTCAATTGATCTAAATTGCGCAGTGAGTCAGTGGTCACTTTCTCAACCTTCAGCTGGTTCTGAAGCATGATTCTGTTCATTTCATAGCGCCTGATCCCCAAAATTGCAAATGAAAACAACATCAGGTATAATACAAATGCCCACCAGGTAAACCACCATGGTGGCAGCACTTTGAAACTATAACTTATGGGTTCGCTCCAAATACCGTCAGGACCTATGGCGCGTAGCTTAAAGGTGTATTTTCCCTGCCTGAGGTTGCTGTATTCAACCGAAGTTTTGTTGTCCGGGGGGCTCCATTGCTTTTCGCTACCTTCCAGCATAAACTGGTATTGAACCAGAAACGGTCTTGCGGTTTCAATACCCACAAAATCGAAACTAATAATATTGTGTGTGTAGGGCAACACCAGATTTTGAGGAATCGCATTAAAGGGGTTTATATGGTCGAAGTGGATTTTGCTGAATCTGCTGATCAAAGTATCGCGGTCGTTTTCATTGAGTTGTTTGCCAAATACTTTTAGTTCATCATGCACATATGATGGAATGCTTTGTGGCGCATCAGGTATTTCGCTTTTAGAAACTCTTGCTCTCTGGAGACTATGCCAACTGATTTTTTCATGATTGATGCCCACCTTCTGGATAAACACATTGGGAGCCTGGCTATTTCTGCGAACCTGGTTATAGTCAAAACGAACCAATTTATCTCCCGTTCCGGCCCAGATATGTCCATGTATGTCGATAATCATGGTGTGCGTGTTGCTGACATCTTTTATGGGAAAGCCAGTTTGTTCGTTAAAAATTTCAACGCCTTCTTTTGCAATGGTTTCTTTGTCAGCACTTAATCCCCCCTTGAGTATTGTAAACCCATAACTGGTACCAATGATAATATTGCCGTCATCATCTTCCAGGATGCCATAAACCACATCGTTAGGCAGGCCATGAGAGGTGTTGTAGCTTTCGAAGATATTTTCCTCAATCTGTGAAACATCTCCATGACTCAACTTTTCCACCCATTCTTTCCGAATAATGGATACACCGCCACCCCAGCTTCCAATAAGCAGGTTGCCTGCTATGTCTTGCGTTACTATAGATAATTTATTGTCGGGAAGTCCCTGTTCCGTGGTAAAGTTGATGAAGTTTTTTCCATCAAACCTGCTTAATCCGCCTCTTGTTGCCAACCAGATGGCACCCGTGTTGTCTTCATGAATATTCCACACAGTATTATGCACAAGGCCCTGCTCAGTAGTATAATTTGAAATCGATTTGCCATCGAACCTGCTTAATCCACCTTCAAAGGTTCCAAACCAGATGTTCCCTTTTCTGTCTTCTTTAAGGCTTATCACCCTGTTTGAAAGCAGGCCTTGTTCTGTTTTCCAGGTAGTAACAGACTTACCATCGAGTTTATTTAATCCATAATTTGACCCAAACCACACATTGCCTGCCCGATCTACAATCATGTGCATGGCATCAGTTTTAGTAAGTCCCTGTTGGATTGAGTAGTTAACAAAGTATACCTTATTCTTATCCTGTTGTATCAGTTTTGTGATCCCTCCGTTTTCTGAACCTATCCATATGTCGCCATTTTTACCCCCTGCCACCGAATAAACAGTTTGGCCCGGAAGTCCCTGTTTAGCAGTATATTCGATTGTGCTTCTACCATCAAATCTGCTTAAACCCTTGCCCTTTGTGCCAAACCAAAGGCTGCCTGTATTGTCTTCAACCATGCAGACAATAAAGTTGCTTGCCAACCCCTGTTGGGTTGTATAATTAATAAAAAAGGAGCCATCTTTAATAAATTCAGATACACCTTCTTCTGCACCTAACCAGATATTGCCTGCACTGTCCTCCAGAATGTCCGTAATCGAATTACTTATAAGCCCGTCGTCCATTGTATAAGTTATGACAGAAGATTTGCCTCCTTCCACTTCAGCGGAATTGAACGTGATTACTCCTTCGCTGGTTCCAAACCATAGTGCACCATCGCGATCTTCAGCAATGCAATGAACCGTTTTATTTTCAAGGCCGGTGATTTCAGTATAATCAGAAAATGCGATTTCTTCCCTTGCAACAGGGTCAAATTTTATTACTCCTTTTTCTCCCGTAATCCATAGAAACCCTTTATGGTCTTCAATAATATCTCCTGCAAAATTGCCGGTAAAACCTTGTTTCTCATCATAATTGATAAATTGACTCAATTCTGTGTCATGCATGTCCGGGTTGTACCGGCTCAATCCGCTGCGCGTTGCAAACCAGATATTTCCCCTTTTGTCTTCAAGAATTTTAATGATATGGTTATGGGGAAGCCCATGTTCAGTGGTGAAATTTTCAAAAAATACGCCGTTGTATCTGCTTGCCCCGCCATAAGAGCCGAACCAGATATTGCCATCGCTATCCTGGGTGATGGTTTCGATATAATTGTGAATCAATCCATGAGATGAATTGTAATTTGTAAACGATTTTCCATCGTATTTGCTTACTCCATTACCGAAGGTTCCAAACCAAAGATTTCCGGCTTTGTCTTTGAACCCACTGCGAATACTGCTCAAAGCCAGGCCATGTTCGGTATTGAAGTTTTGCATGGTAATAAAAAAGCTGGCTTGAATTTTAGCAGGTTCCGGTTTTGTCTTTAAATCAATAATTTCGGGGGGCGGATTATCGCTTAGTTTATGAATAACTGGTTTGGTTGCAGTATTAACCACGGGGGGGCTTATAGTGTTATGAACTTTGACGATATTGACAGCTTTTGGTCTTTTGTTACAGGAAAAAAGGGTCAGGAGTAAGAATACTGACCAGATTAAGAAGTAAATCGTTTGATGATTCTTCATTTCTTACTTTCTGTTTTAAACGATAATTAAAGCTTCTTAAAATATGCCACTTAAATGTTATTTATATAAGCAGGCAACATTTATTGTTTTCTTTCCGGCGTTCATTAATTCTTGATATATTATTAATAGGTTTATAGATAATGAGCCAACTTTGTCGTTGATTCATGAATAAAGTAACACTTTAATAAAAGCTAAGTAAAGCGGGTTAGGACGAAACGACAGTTGAATTGTCCTAAGGGTATTGTTTCTTTACCAAAGGAGGATTATTTGCAGGAAAATAGGATTGAAAGGGTTTCATTTTCAGAATTTTGGTCATTGTTTCAATCTGAAGGAATGTTACAGACAGTTTATAAGGGTTTTAATAAAAGGCTAAATTGTTTGTAGTCTGTTTAAGAGATCATCTCTGAAGGATTTACTCAAAGGGATGGCTTTTTTGGCTACGGCAACATGGCTGAGGGCTACTTCATCTACATGCTCAATATTTACAACGTAGGAGCGATGAACCCTTACGAAATGTCCATGTGGGAGTTTTTCGTTCATATCTTTGAGGGTCATCACCAGCATATATTCTTTATCTTTGGAATAGATACGACAATAATTTCGCTCAGCCTCGATATAGTAAATGTCTTTTACTATTATTTTCACCATTTTCTCATGACTTCTTACGAACACAGAATCTGTTAAAACGAAAGACGCTTTGTCTAATTTAACCTGATTGTCTTCCACTGTAATTGTTTCCGAATCAGATTCTGATTGTAAACGGCTAGCAGTTAGTTCAATGGCACGTTTCAGATCAAGGCTTTTATAAGGTTTTGAAATAAAAGCATAGGGATGAGTACTTTTTGCCCGGTTAAAATTGGCATCATCAGCATTGGCAGTAAGGTAAATTACAGGAATATCATGTTCTTTTTGCATGATTTCTGCTGTTTGAATGCCATCAATATTTCCTTTCAGATTTATGTCAAGCAGCACAATGTCGGGTTGGTTCTCCCTAACATGAATAATTGCTTCTTCGCCCCTGGGCAAAATGCCGGTAACTTCGTAACCAAATTTGGAAAGTTGCAGCGATATATTTGCTCCGATCACCATTTCGTCTTCAACGATTAATATTCGTAAAGGATTTTCCATGTTATGCTGCTTTGCTTGTTTTTAATCAAAATGGGTAAATGCTCCAATATAGGTTAATTCAAATAAAGTTAACAAAAATAAATGAGAGTTGGACGATTGTTTAATTGATTGTGTATAATTAAATCGCTTACCTTTGAATAAACACAAAACAAAAGCGAATGGCAAAAGCAAAAAAATTTGGTGCAATAAGTGGGGTTTTTACTCCTTCCATTTTAACCATACTGGGTGTTATTATGTATTTGCGCTTGCCCTGGATTGTAGGCCAGGCGGGTTTGTGGGCCACCATTGGCATTATACTGGTGGCGCACATCATTTCTCTCGCTACCGGGCTAAGTGTTGCATCCATTGCTACTGACAAAAAGGTTGAAACTGGCGGTAGCTACTACATAATATCGCGAAGTTTGGGATTGCCAATTGGTGGCACTTTGGGTATTGCCTTGTTTATCGGGTTGTCTTTTAGTATAAGCTTATACCTTATCGGTTTCGCTGAGGTTTTGCTGGGATATTTCGGTTTTGATGTAACCATAAATAATATACGTATTGCCGGAGTGCTGGCCCTGCTTGCATTAACCATTGTTACATTTATAAGTACATCGTTGGCCATAAAGGCACAGTATATTATCCTTACGGCCCTGGTCCTTTCCCTGCTGTCGGTTTTCCTGGGCAACCAACCCATACCCGAAGCACCGTTAATTCAATCCATGACGGGATCCTTGCCCTGGATAGCGTTATTTGCGATTTTCTTTCCTGCGGTTACCGGGTTTGAAGCAGGCGTATCCATGTCTGGCGATCTGAAAGACCCTAGGAAAAATATTCCGATGGGTACCATAGCCGCAGTACTTACGGGACTTGTTGTTTACATCGGTTTGGCTTTTTTCTTTTCGCACCGCGTAGGAAGAGATCTACTGGTTAATGACCCCAATATACTTTTTACTATTTCATGGATCCCACAGCTGGTACTGGCAGGTATATTGGGTGCCACGCTGTCTTCGGCCCTGGGCAGTATCCTTGGCGCTCCCCGGATATTGCAGGCAACAGCCATAGACCGCATTACGCCCGGATTTCTGGGCAAAGGCATTGGTGCATCCAACGAACCACGCAATGCCCTGCTGTTTACTTTTTTCATTGCCCTTTCCGGTATTCTTATTGGCGAACTGAATGTGATTGCCCGCATTGTAACCATTTTCTTCATCATTACTTACGGATTTCTCAATATTACCTACGCCGTTGAGAGCTGGGCAGGAACCGATTTCAGGCCATCATTCCGGATCCACCCCATTATCAGTGTTATTGGGGCAGTTACCAGTATCATCATCATGATTCAATTAGATGTGGTAGCCATGATAGGTGCATCAATCATTTTGTTTGGGCTGTTTTTGTTTCTTAAGAAGAGAGAACTTACCCTGCACTCAGGCGATACGTGGAACAGCGTTTGGGCTTCGATGGTGAAAACCGGGCTCGGCAAACTGATATCGGGCAATCGGCAGTCGCGCAACTGGAGGCCCAACATTATTCTGTTTAGCGGGGGCATCAAAAACCGGCCCCATCTGGTGGAAATATCCAAAGCACTTGCCGGAAAACTGGGAATATTCACCAATTTTGAACTGATAGAAAACCGCGAAGAAAAAACCCTCTTTAGCAAAAGCCAGCAGGTTATTGAAGAAGAAGGGCCACGTAAGGGAATTTTTACCCGCCGGCATGTATGCAGAAACATTTACGAGGGGATGGAATCCATTGCCAAGATCTACGGATTTTCAGGCTTTGAACCCAACACTATTCTGATGGGATGGCCCCGAAACAGCAAAGACCCCGAAGCATTTGCCCGGCTTTACAGGAAATTTAAAAAGTTAGACCTGAATCAGATCTTTCTGAATATTGACAAAACTTTCCATTTTGGCAAAAGAAAGCACATTGATATCTGGTGGAGTGGAAAGGGGAGAAACATAAGCCTGGCAATTACGCTGTTAAAATTCATTCATTCTTCTCACGAATGGCGCACTGCCACCGTAAGAATACTGGTTATCAACAATCTAACGGCTCATACCGAAAAGTATTACGAATTACTGGAGCAGATACTGGAAAACCTAAGGATGAATGCAGAAATAAAAGTGATCAACAACAGTGTGGAAAGTTTGCCTGTTACCCAGATCATGCGCTCTGAATCGATCAACACCGATTTGGCCATATTAGATGTTGATGACAGTGGCGACGAATTCTTTGCTACGGTAAATCAACTCACCGAAAGCCTTCCCTCTTCATTGGTAATATCAGCATCGTCAGATTTTGAAGAACACTCGGTAGTTTCGAGACTTGAAAAGGAGCCGAAAACCTTACCAGAGAAGACAGAACTACCCACTTTCAGGATTGCTGAAAAAATAAAACTTGCAGAAAGAGAAATAATTGCCAATGAAGTATTCAACCTTGCCCAAAACCTCGAGCCCTTTACTTCAGAGTATTTTCAAAGAACTTTCTTAAGCCAGCTCAACAAAACCGACCAGTATTTTGACGAATTGCTGGGGGTTATGGAAAAAACATCGGATCAACTTTACAAGGCATGTAATCCTGAAGATATTAAGAATACCCAGGCAGAATTTTTAAGAATTATCAATGATTTTTCCTTCAGGGCCCAGAATAATCTTAAAAACCTGAAGAAGGAAGTAATTGCCTGGCAAAAACAGGACCTGGAATCGGGGACAGAGAAATACCTGGATCTGCTGCAGAAAACCATTTCTGGGTTGCCACCACATATCAGGGTAAAATACAACAGAAAAGAATACGCCCGTCTTAAATCGGATTCGTTTGCCACCTCGGCTAATAAAATCTGGAAGCTCTTTGCAGCCTCTGTAACAGGAAAGAAGGTGACCTACAAAATTAAAGTAACACGTCCGGCACGTTATCTTGTTTATCATAAAAGGCTACTTCTTATCCAAAAGATCTTCCATGAGTTTGCTATGCACAATTTCAGGAACATCATCGTTATCCGTAAGGTACTTGAAGGAGTGTATTCTATGGCTGAGAAAGGAAAGATCTCTTCCGACAACATGGATAAAATTAAAAATATCATTCTCATGGAGAAAGATCGGTTCTCCGCATCCATTTCTATTCAGAAAGATACCAACAAGAACTTTTATCACCAACTGGGCTCAACCTTTGAAGATGAATTGTTGGGCGATCTTCAGAATCTCAATAATATTCTGGCCAGATCGGGGGCCAATTTTATGTCGAAACCCTTTCTGAAACCGTGCAGAAAAGACAAAGAGATTCTTGAAAACATTGAGTCGTTCCCCGAAACATGGTTGATTAACACCAACCTGTTCATTAACAAAATATATCTCGACTTTTTGCTGCAATCATTAAAAAACAGGATAGAATCCAAGATTAAAAAGTACAACTTCGATTACAATACGGCCATTAATGCAACAGTGATTTCTCCATTACACAACCTTCAGCAGCAACTCGACTCTTACCTAACCACACAAACACTTGACAAAAAGCCCGACAAAAGTCAATTCAAACTTCCCTCGCCCGAAGAACATTACAACAAGCTTTTCAACGAAATAATGGCGTTGTTTGCTGATCTTCCCCTTGTAATTTCGATTACCGGTGATGATTTTTCAGAAAATTTTGATGAGAAAAAATTTGAAGAAATGAATGAAGTGATTATAAGTGTGCGAAAAACTGTAGAGTTTTCAATTTCTTCTGAGCTCATTGACTATATGAAAAAGCAGGTGATGGAATCTTCAGTTTCGCTGGGCAAGATAACCGCAAAGATTAAGGATAATATTGGCCTGATCAATTTTAATCTTTTTGATGAAACAGAGGCTGAAATACAGGATTGGGATGGAAAACAAAATATAACCAAAGATTTTATCAAGACCCTAAAAAAACAGGAAAAAGCCATTGAGAATTGCATAATATTGCTTGAAAACGAATTTACCAAAGGGCTTAAAAACACATTTGCTCCCCTATCTTCAGCGGTAATAGCAAAAACGTCAGGAAAAATTCAGAAAACATTTACCGAAAAACGCAACCAAAAACTATTTGATAAAATTAATAGCTGGCATAAGGAAGCCATCCAGAGAATACAAAAAAGCGTGGTAGGGCTAATCTACTCAAAAAGCGAAGGGATTTTGTGGATGGGCCGGATGGAGAGACCTAACTGGCAGGCAAATACTTCGAAAGAAGATATGTTTGTCTGGTTAGAGAAATTCTCGCCCAAAAAAGATGTAAAAGAACAACTTCCCTTTTACTATAGTAAGCTATTCTCAGGGCAGTCAGGCATTGGAGACGACTTCTGGATTGGAATGGAATCCGAAGCCAAAGAAGCTGAAAAGGCTATTGCCCGCTTTAAAGATCAACATGCCGGTTGTGTTATTATCAGTGGTCATCGAAACTCAGGAAAAACAAGCCTTTCTAAATATGTGGCCAAAAAAAACTTCCCGGTTGAAGATGTTCACAGCATCAGGGCACCCAGAGAGTGCACTGCCGATATCGGGCTATTCGAAAGTACGCTCCTCAGTTCTTTACATACCCATCATACTCAATTAGAACCTTGTTTAAATGACCTGCAAAGCCCAACCATTTTCATTGTTAATGATTTGGAACTCTGGTGGGAAAGAACCGAGAATGGCACCAGGGTTATTGAGCGTCTTATTGAATTGATCCGAAAATATGCAGGGAAGGTACTTTTTATTGTTAATGTAAACGTTTATGCATTGCAATTGATCAATCAGATTTCGGGATTACAATCATGGACGCTCGGAATGGTTACCTGCACTGGATTTGACGCACGCGAATTACGCGATCTGATAATGATTAGACATCAGGCAGGAGGAATGAGTTTCTACCTTGACAAAAAACATGAAACACAGCTCTCTGAATGGGATATGGCCCGTCTTTTCAACAGGATTTTCGATATCAGCAAAGGAAATCCAGGCCTTGCCATTAATATTTGGCTCTCATCAATAGAAAAAGTGAGCAATAAAGTTATATATCTTAAGAAACCGGATAATGATAGCCCTGAATTTCTTAACAAGCTAACCGATGAACAAATATACATATTGCTGCAATTTGTTTACCACATGCGCTTAAGCATTAAATCACTGTCTGAAATGTTGCTCTATGAAGAAAGTACTCTGGAGAACCATATCCTTAATCTTTGGCAACCAGGTATTCTACAGGAAAGATTTCCTGGAATTTATGCCATAAACCCCGCTTTAAACAATGCATTGGTAGCAAAACTTACTGAAAAAAGTTTCTTATGAAGATATTTTATACAATATTATTGGCCTTATCAATAATGGTGTTACTGCGCAGCTCAAGATATTTTTTAACTCTGTTAACCAGAAAAAGAGTTCTGCACCAGTATCTGATTCGTATATTTCCCTGGGTAGAAGTATTTGTATGGGTTACTTTTGCATTTTGGGCCATCAACTTTAATATACCAAATAATAGCAGTTATAATCTTATAGTGGCAGCTATAGCTTCAGTCTTTATCATATTTCTGGGCTGGTTTGTTATAAAAGATTTTATTGCTGGTGCGGTTTTACGCTCCGATTTGGCGCTCGAAAAGGGAATACAGATCAAAACTGACCAGCTGTCGGGAACGATCATCTCTCTGGGTTATTTATCAATGGAGCTTAAAATGAATAATGGGGAAGTTTTGGTTGTACCTTACAGCAAGCTTTCCAATCAATCAATAAGTAAAGCAACCGGGAAAAATCCGGGTAAGAGCAACACCATCAGGGTATTAATACCAGAACATCGCAGCATACATAATATTGAAAAACTGATCAGGAAAAAAATGCTGGAAATGCCATGGATTATTGCTGTTAATGAGATAAAAATAGAAATGAATCCTCACGATAATTTTTATGAAGCTTCAATTCAGTTTTATTCCATAAAAGAAGATATGTTTACCTATACAGATGAAACCATCCAAAATTTCATTAAGAAACTGGTTAACAAATAATCAATACGTTTTCATCCCGATTACACGTCCGTCTTTGAATGTCATTCGCCGTATTCTTTTTCCCTGATCATCATAAATGGCCCATCTTCCCTGTTTTACACCTTCAACATATGAACCCTCTTCCTGTTTTTGGCCATTTTCGTGAAAAGAAATAAAATTACCATGTATTCGGTTGTCTTTGAAATACATTTCTCGTATTTTTCTTCCCCTTTCATCATAGAATAACCATAATCCCTCTTTCATATTATTTTCATAATTCCCATCTTCCATCATTTGTCCATTGGCATACCATTGTTGAAAAGGGCCATGTAAAATGCCTTTTTCGTAATAAGCAACTCTGTTAAGAGAGCCATTTTCAAACCAGTTGGTTGCCTTACCATGCCTGATACTTTGGAGTGAATCAGGAATTATGATGTAAGAAACTTCGTACCGACGGTTTCCATTTTCATACCAGCCTGTCCATAAACTATCCATACGAGCCTGATTAAATTTGCCCCGATCATTTATTTGTCCGCTTTCATACCAGCTGGTCCAGATACCATGCTCTTTATCATCTGTAAATGTTCCTTCGTGACTTTTCTCTCCGGTTTCATACCAAACGGTCCATAGCCCATTTCGTTTGTCATTTTTATAACTGCCTTCCCTTAGCTTTTCTCCTGAAAAATAGTAGAATGTCCAGTCACCATCCCGCATATTATTAACAAATGGTCCTGTGCTTGCCAGAATACCCTCTTCGAAATAAAATTTCCATATACTATCACGCCTGTTATCCTTAAATTTCCCTTCCATCTCTTTAAACCCGTCTTCAAACCACCAGGTAGCGTAGCCATGATACTTACTGTCTATGTAGTTACCATCAAACTGCTTTTTCCCATTTGGAAAGTATAATACAGAATGGCCATTTCTCCTATCTTTGGTATAATGGGTAATCTCTTTGGGAGAACCATCTTTATAAAAATACTCCCATTTGCCACTCTTACGCCCCTGCTCAATACCACCCTGCATTTCCAGTGTACCATCGGGATACCATGTAGATGAAACCCCGGTTCCATATTCTATTTCAGCCCATTTCTGACCGTCTTCATACCAGAATTTCCATAAACCTTCCTTCTCATCATCTTCATAATTACCTTTCGACCATAAAACGCCTCCTCTGTAATAATAGGAATATTCGCCTGATTTCATGCCATCAACCCTGCAGCCTTTCTCCCTGATGCTACCATCCGGATAAAAGGCTTCATATTCGTTGGTTTCGTAGTTAAATATTTCTTCTTTTATCATTTCTGGTGAGTACGATACCCAAATACCCGTTTTGTTTCCATTTTCGTATGTTCCTTCAGATTCAAGAGCACCGTTCGGGTGGTAATACTGCCAATCGCCGGTCTTGCCCAATTCGCCCCATGGACCAACTTCGCTAACAATTCCATCAGCATAATACCCCCGATAGATATTATTTTCATAATCGATTTCCGATATTTTCTGATATTCTTCATTAAAAAAATCCCATAAACCCACACGCTTACCTTTAGAATAGTAACCCTGACGCTTCAAAACATCATTCTGGTCAAAATATTGCCATAGGCCGTCTTTCTCTCCCTCTTGAAATGAACCCTGGCCAAAAAGCCCTTCATCCTGCAAACTAACAGATGGTGTTTGCCCGAAAACCGGTAAAACCGTAAGAGAAAAACAGAGAAACAGAATACTCCAACGTATCGAAAAGATTTCTTTAATTAACATAAAGCAAGAAATATAATTTGAGAGAGTAACGCGATAGCTGGTGCAAAATTAAAAAAGCAACACGAATCCACAACTATAAAAGTTAAATGAATTGAAAACAATTCGAAAATGTTTTAGCACCCTATTTTAAGTTGGAGGTAACTATATAGATTAGTTAGCCTGAAGGCTGAAGGTTTTATGATTCAGATAAAAACCAATCACCTTTCTTGTTCAATCTTTGTTTAAAAGAAAGCTATTAAATCATTGGAATGTTTATGGAAGTAAATAAGCCATATATTTACGAATGGAAATAAAACCCCTGCGTAGTTAGCAATAGTATTTAGAAACAAAAGGGCAAAAAAAAGCCCTGAGTATATCAAGGCTATTTTAAAAAAGTGTTTTCTCAAATTATAAACCAGCTACATCGCCTCTGGTAGTAGAGTAGTTGATGTTAAGAGCACCTACTAGTCTGAGTTCTTGTTTCACATCGGTAACTATACCCATCTTGGTTTCACTATCAATTTTCATTGATGTAATCATAAGAGGCCTTTCAGCTTCTGGTCGGGCTTGTCTTTCAGCTTCTACAAATGAAGCGATTTCGTTGACAGTACCAAATGCATCGTTGAGCTGAATTCGTGGCTCGGTTCCAAAGATATTTGCCTGAAGTGGGGGGCCAATATAAATAAAGCTTACCAGCGACTTTCGTTCAAGTTTTTGAATCTCAGTTGCAGATGGCAACTTATTTTGAACAAAGAGTGTAGTTTCGCGCATGGTAGTTGTTACCATGAAAAAGAAAAGCAACATGAAAATAATATCAGGCAAAGAAGCTGTATTAATTTTCTGCGATTTATTTTCTGATTCTTTCTTAAATCTTCCTTTTATCATCGTGATCCACCTCCTATATCTTTAGGTTCTGCTTCAGAGATAGCCATTGGAACGGCCTCCCTGACAGCTCTTACAAGATCCTGATCAGTAAGCTGATCGAATCTGACTCCAAACTTTTCCTGTGAGAGTTCATTCCGGATTTCATTAATAGCAGCAGCCAGTTCATTTTGTACCGCTATATACATATCATAAGACGTACCTCTGTCATTTTGAAGAGAAATGATACCTCTTGAAACTTCCACTTCACCAAGGTTTTCGACATCACGCATTACTCTTTCAGGCATGGTTGGATCATTGGATGGGTTCAGGAGAAAAAATTTGGTTTTTTCGCGTAGTTCGCGAATATTGCCAAGTTCGCCTTCTACCAGCAATCGGTCATTTTGATCAACCAGTACCACAAATACGTTTCTTTCACGCACAGGTGGTGGTGGTGGTTGATTAGGATTGATGGGTGGCGGCAAAAGCCTCCTGAGTCCTGTATCAACATCCATAGTAGTAGTTACGAGGAAAAAGATAAGGAGCAGGAATGCGATATCTGCCATAGAACCGGCATTGATTTCTGGGCTCATTCTTGCCATAGGGAGTTCTCCTAATTATTTTAATTATTTAAAAAATTTTGCGATTTCAACAAATACTGCTGTTGCAAGGGTAAGGCCAATAAGAATCATAGTGGCAATAATTCCACCACCAATCCATTGTGATGCAACTGCACCAACGCTATCGTAGGTTTCATTGGTAGCCAGGCTAAAACCTAAAAATAAAATTGCTGCCAGAATTACAATACCTAATAACGCAGTTCTCGCTTTTTTAAAATTTGTAACCAATTGAACAGCCGGGCCAATAATCGCTACCAGGGTTGCTAACCCCAACAATATATAAGATACGATCATCCCGGTATTTATTACCGTTTCGTTCATAAGACAGAATTTTATTTGTTGTACTTAATAAGTATATCCATGAAAGAAATGGTGGCTTCTTCCATGCTGTTAACGATACCGTCAACTTTTGCAACAATATAGTTAAAGAAGATCTGAAGAATAACAGCAACGATAAGACCAAATACTGTAGTCAAAAGAGCTTGCTGGATACCGCTCGCAACAATAGTGGGTGAAATGTCACCGGCTTTGGCAATCGCATCAAAGGCGTTGATCATACCAATTACCGTACCCATGAAACCAAGCATAGGGGCAATAGCAATAAAAAGGGAAATCCATGAAAGGTTCATTTCCAGGCGGCCCATTAAAACACTGCCATAAGAAACAACTGACTTTTCTACAATCTCCATACCTTCATTATAACGGTCTAAAGCCTGGAAGTAAATGCTTGCTACCGGACCACGTGTTTTTCTGCACAGTTCCTTGGCTGCATCCACTCCGCCACTTTGAAGTTCTTGCTCTACTTTGTTGAGCAATTTGGTAGTGTTTACACTTGAAAAATTCAAATAAATGATTCTTTCAATGCTTAATCCTAAACCAATGATCAAAGTTAAAAGGATAACACCCATAAATCCGGCACCACCTTCAATAAACTTTTCTTTCAAAATGTAGTGAAAAGTTTTTTCTTCTTCATCATCAGTACTGGCAGTCATAGCGGCTGCGTCAGCAGGTGAGACTTCTTCGGTAGCTTCCACCTGTGTGGTATCAGCTTCGGCTGGCTCTTCCTGAGCCTGCATGTTGGTTGTTAATCCGAAAGCAAGCATCCCTGCCAAGGTCAAGTAGACAAATAATTTTTTCATAGTAGATTCAATTGATTTTGTTTTGACTTTAATTTAGTAGTTAACAAGATTAAAAATTATAAAATCTGGCGGAGAGAAAGGGATTCGAACCCTTGATACCCTTGTGAGGTATACACACTTTCCAGGCGTGCGCCTTCGACCACTCGGCCATCTCTCCAGATTACTTTCAATTGCATTTAAGAACTTTAAATATCAAGCTTTTTTCAAGGTGCTAAAATACAAAAAAATCGAAACATAAATAACAAACATAGAATTTTTAGGCAAATCAGCAATTTTTTACCAATTATGCAAATTCAAATCTCCATATAAATTGTTCTTTCGCCAGTCTTGTTTTTCTTCTGTAGCTCTGATCCTTACATCGATGTTAACAACAAGTGGTTAAAAACAATTAATCCCGCCTCTATCTTGCATCTTTATTCTTATTTACCTTTGGCACGTTTTTGCTCAAAACTCTATATAAAATACTGAACGTAGCTTCTAATGTATTATTCTTTGTAGCAAAAGCAGTTGCCTGTAAAGGTATTTATAAATAGTAACAATTTTTTATAATGGAAAAAATGACCAAATCAAAACCAAAGGTTTCGTCTGCCAAAGCTACCCAAAGTTCAACGCTTAAAAAAAATTCATCCCTAAAAGCAAAAGTTTTTGTAATCGATACATCAGTTATCTTATATAACCATGATGCCATAATGAGTTTTGAAGAAAATGATGTGGCTATCCCCATAACCGTGCTGGAAGAATTGGATCAGTTTAAAAAAGGTAATGACACCAAAAACTTTGAAGCACGTGAGTTTACCCGTAAACTCGACAAACTTTCTCAGTCAACGCCTCTGCAGGATTGGGTGCCCATTGGTAATCCTAAAGGGGGGCACATACGCGTGGTAATGAATAAACCCAACGGTCTGGATGCAACACAGGTTTTTGGCGAAGATAAACCCGACCACAGAATTCTCAATACGGCACTTTTCCTTGCCAGAGAAAATCCAGATAGAAGAGTGATCCTGGTTTCTAAAGATATCAATTTAAGGCTTAAGGCAAAATCACTCAATATTGCAGCAGAAGACTTTGAAACAGGAAAAGTAAAAAATGTTGACGAGTTATATTCCGGGAAAAGTGAAATCATTCTCAAAAATAATAAGTCTGTTGAGATGCTTTACGAAAAAGGATTTTGTTCTCCCACCGATATTAATGTTAAAGATCCTGTGCCTAACCATTATTATATACTTAAAAGTGAAAAAGCATCTGTTCTGGCTTGTTACAATCCATTTGAAAATACCATTGAAAGGGTAGATAAAAAAACCATTCAAAGAATTACTCCTCGTAATGCTGAGCAGGTATTTGCTCTCGATGCAATTTTAAACCCCGAAGTAAAACTTGTTACCCTGCAGGGCATTGCGGGAACCGGAAAAACCCTATTGGCCCTGGCAGGTGCTTTGGAACAAAGAGATAATTTCGAACAGCTTTTTGTTGCAAGGCCTATCATCCCCTTGTCAAACCGTGATATTGGGTTTCTGCCCGGTGATGTAAGTTCCAAAATCAGCCCTTATATGGAACCACTATACGATAATCTGAAATTCATCCATTCGCAATACAAAGAAAAAGAAAAGGAGTTTAAAAATATTACAGACGCTCTTGAAAATGAACATATTGTTGTTGCTCCTTTAGCCTATATCAGGGGAAGAAGCCTTTCCAACATAATTTTTATTATTGATGAAGCTCAGAATTTAACCCCTCACGAAGTAAAAACCATCATTACACGTGCAGGAGAAAATACCAAAATGATTTTTACCGGCGATATATTCCAGATCGATACTCCTTACCTTGATTCACAGAGTAATGGTCTCTCTTATTTGATAGATCGGGTAAAAGGAAATAAAATTTATGCTCATATCAGGCTGGAAAAAGGCGAGCGCTCAGAACTGGCAAATCTGGCCAATAGTTTATAGCTGGACCAGAACGATACTATTCCTGAAAGATTACAGATATAACAGTTTGCCCAACAGCCTGCAAGGTTAGTGGATCAATGGCATCCATGTTATCGCCAAGGGTATGCCAGTAGGCAAAAAAGCCATGTGGTGTATCATTTCTTTGATCTATAATATTAATTACAGGAATTTTACGGATGGTATTTATATAATAATGGTCATCAATAATGAAGCCCCCTTCCGTATTGAGAAAATAATTGTCGAACCCCTGGCTTTTGGCTATATCCCACACCTTTCTTACATAATTGGGGGCATACATCATTGAATATCCTTCATGTTTGAATGATGCATTGTAAGCGCCAACCATATCCAGCAAAATTCCATAATTGGCAAAATAGTCTGACCGATGTGGGTTTCTTGACCAGTACTGACTGCCCAAAGCCCAGCTATCCTGATCCTGATCCTTCGATAAACGATGCTTTCCGTAATCTTCTGCATCAAAAAAAACAATATCAACTCCAACCCGGATATCTGTAAGGCTAAGCAAACGGGCAATCTCCAGCAAGACCCCAACCCCACTGGCCCCATCGTTGGCTCCATCGAAAGGGATAAAATGATTTTCCGGATCAGGATCATGATCAGCCCATGGACGAGTATCCCAATGGGCACATAACAAAATCCTGTTCTTTTTTTCGGGCTGAAAGCTGCCAATAAGGTTTCTGATATTGAGTATTGTACCATCGTAAGCCCTTACACGGGCCGTCTGTACATAAACCGTATCTGAGAATTTCTCAAGCTTTTGTTGCAGCCAGTTGCCACAGGCAATATGAGCTTCGGTATTAGGAACGCGCGGACCAAATGAAACCTGCTTATCCGTATAAAAATAGGCCGAATCTGCATTAAAAACAGGAATATCGATTAATTTTTCTCTTTCTGTTGTTTCATGGCTCTGCGTATTGCGAGTAACACTTCCCCGGTCACATCCAATACATCCACAAAAAGTAAGGAAAACAATACCCAAAAGGATTAATAGAGACTTCATTGATTTATGATTTGATTGTTTTACAAAATTAGAACCTGGCGGCAAACATAGAAATATTTTTTAGTTAAAAGCTAATTACTTAATTAAATCTTATCTAAAATTTTTAACTTTCCAGAAAACCCTTTAACGTTTTCCGGGAAAGAGTTTTATATTGCCATTGTTAGATTGATCAACGCACAATTATAACTCATAAAAATATATTGTTTCGGGGTCAAAAATAGGGGGTATTTAAATAAATAACCATACATAAATTCATTAATACCCTTGAAAAACCATTTTATTCTCAAAGAAACATATAAATATTTCGTATAATTGCTTTTTTTGTAATTCCTTGCGGGGTTAAATACGTTTAAAATATAACATCAAATATGCAATATGGGAAATAAATAACAATTTATTGGTTTTTCAAAGTTAAAGTATGGCAAAAAAAAATAAAAATTTAAATATTTACTACTTTTAATCCCAAAGTCAAATGTTAAAAAGCATTTGATCACAATTATAGTATTCACAAAACCCAAAACAAAAACAACATGAAGAAAATTTACCTGATTTTTTTCGTTATTCTGAGCCTTATTGGCAACAGTCTTAACGCGCAGAACCAACGTGTAACCGGAACGGTTACAAACGGTGATGATGGCTCATCAATACCAGGTGTCACTGTTCTTGTAAAAGGAACTACTTTAGGAACAGTTACTGATTTGGATGGTAAGTATGAACTAAATGTTCCTGAGAATGCTACCCTTGTCTTCTCATTCATCGGGATGAACACCGAAGAAGTAGAAGTTGGACAACGTAACATTATTGACATTACGATGGTCTCGGATGTTTCCATGCTCGATGAAATAATTGTAGTAGGATACGGTAGCCAAATTAAATCTAAACTTACCGGTAATATTGCAAGTGTTTCAGGAGATGAAATACAGAATATGCCAGTACCTTCCGTACAACTTGCTCTGCAGGGAAAAGCAGCAGGTGTATTTATTGAATCGGTTACAGGTAAGGTAACCAGCGCTGCACGTGTAAGGATTCGTGGTGCATCATCAATAAGTGCCAGTAATGAACCCTTGTACGTGGTTGATGGTATTCCTTTCGCAATGGAAGCAAGAAATATCCATGGGGGAGCCATAAACCCCCTGTCATCTATCAATCCTAATGATATTGAATCCGTTCAGATTCTTAAAGACGCTTCAGCTTCCGCTATTTATGGATCAAGAGCCACCAATGGTGTTATTTTGATTACAACCAAAAAAGGTAAAGCCGGAAAATCGAAATTGGATTTCAATTATCAGAGAGGATTCGCAAATCCATCCAATAAAAGGGATTTTCTGAATTCCGAAGAGTATATTGATTATTACCGACATGCAGCCGCCAATGCTGATGCATATGAAGATTTTCTTTATGGTGATGCTCCAGGTACCAACGATTTCTGGAGAGGATTTGTTGAAGGTCGTTTCAAAAGATACTCAGGACATACCGCTATAATAGGTGCGAATGATGAATATCTGGGGTCCGAATCCAATACCAATTGGCAGGATCAGGCTTTTCAACAGGCAGATATTACCATGATCGATTTATCTACTTCAGGAGGAACGGAAAATATCACTTACTATCTAAGTGGTGGTTATTCCAATCAGGAAGGTATTGTACTGGGTAATGGATTTGAGCGTATCAGCGCCAGGTTAAACGTTGATAACAAGGTGAATTCATGGATTACCATGGGTATGAATCTCAGCATCGCGCGTACCGATATTGAACAGATAAATGCAGACAATGCATTTGCCAATCCCATGCAGTTGGTTGCCCTTGTTCCCATATCGCCCCTCCGTGATCAGGAAGGTATTTCATCAAATGTTCCCGTTACTACCTATTATAACCCCATTCGTCATGCCGAGTATGCTGATCGTCAAATGAATGAACTCAGAACAGGTACAAATGGATTTATTAATTTCCGGATTATCAATAAAATGAACTGGAGAAATGAAATTGCCTATGATTCCTATACCTTGCAGGAAAATAATAAATACGGAACATTAACCAATACAGGAGAGTCTGTAAATGGTTATGGGTTTTCTAATTATGCCCAGACCCAAAATATAATGGGAAAATCATTCGTTAATTATACAGATAAATTTGGAGATATTTCGCTTGATGCAGTTGCTGGTACAGAGTTGACCTATACTTTACTGGATGATACTTATGTTGAAGGCGAGCAATTTCCTCTTGACGAATTTAAAACTCTGGCTAGTGCAGGAAGTATTACTGGCGGATATCAGACTGTAAATCAATATAGTTTTCTCTCTTACTTCACACGATTAAATATTGACTACGAAGATAAATACCTTGTTACTTTATCTGGTCGGGTTGACGGATCTTCACGATTTGGTGCAAACAACCGTTTTGGGTTCTTTCCTGCTGTTGGTGTGGCATGGGTTATGAGCAAGGAAGATTTCCTGGCGGATAACTCTCTGTTAAGCTTTTTGAAATTCAGAACAAGTTATGGAAAGACCGGTAATGCAGCTATTGGGAACTTTGCACACCTTGGTCTTTATGGTGTAAATAACTATAATAATCAATCAGGTTTGATCCCTAATCAAATTCCAAACCCGGATTTGGGTTGGGAATCAACTACTACTACCGATATTGGAATTGATTTTGGATTGTTTAACAATCGTGTTAGTGGTGAAATTGATTATTACATTAAAAATACAGACGATCTTCTTTTAAGTGTGCCAGTTCCAGGAACCAGCGGGTATGGCTCACAGCTCCGCAATGTGGGCTCAATGGAAAATAAGGGCTTTGAATTTTTGCTCAACACCAATAACACTGTCGGAGCCTTCAAATGGAATACAAGCTTAAATTTTAGCTATAATAAAAATACGGTTACCGATATTGCAGGACAAGACATCATTGATCCGGGAAGTTCTCGTTTCATGAATGTTACCATGCTTGATCAGCCTCTGGGTGTGTTTTTTGGAGCTGAGTATGCAGGGGTTGATCCCGATAATGGTGATGCATTATGGTATGTGAATGAAAAGGATGAAGATGGAAACATTGTTGATCCTGATGCAACTACCAATGCCTTTAATGAAGCAAACTACGTTGTACTGGGAAAACCACAGCCAGATTATATGGGATCCATTACCAATACATTCAGATTCATGGGTTTCGATTTGAGTTTTACTTTTCAGGGGGTAACAGGCAACATGGTCCACCTTTCTGGTGACTCTTATATGGCTGCTAACGGTGAATGGTTCGACAATCAGCTTCGCAGCCAGTTGGATAGCTGGAAAGAACCTGGTGATGTGACAGATATTCCCCAGGCCAGATTGGGATATGCCAATGGTGTGCAGGGACGCAACAGCCGTTATCTGGAAGATGGTTCCTATATAAAACTACGTTCTTTAAATTTTGGCTACGAATTACCTCGCTCAGTTGTTGCGCGTATGGGATTGGAAAAACTTAGAATTTATGTTGTAGGTCAAAATCTTTTAACATTTACCAAATATTCTGGTTGGGATCCTGAAGTTTCTTCAGATTTTGTGGTTGACAACGTAGTTTCGGGGGTAGATTTCTATTCACCACCGCAGCCTCGTTCATTTACAATTGGTGTTAATCTCGGCCTTTAAAAACTCAAATAATAATGACTATGAAACGTAAATATATATTACCGGTATTGGCAGCTATGTTGATCTTTACAGCAAGTTGCGAAAAGTATCTTGAGCTCGAGCCTTCACAGGAAATAAGTGAAGATGTTGTTCTCCAAACCGACCAGAATGTTAAAAATGTATTGCTTGGTGCATACAGTATATTTGATAATCCTGAGCTTTATGGCGGCCATATTTTGCTTTTTAGTGAACTAATGTCAGGTGATGGTGAAGTTTTGTTTGCCGGCACATACACAGATATACGCGAGCTTTTCAATAAGCAGCTTGGAGTTTCTAACCAGTATGTACGGCAACACTGGATGTCTGCCTACAATGTTATCAATATCACCAACAACGTACTTTCTGCCCTTGAGGTAGTTGATGAAGATGATCGTGGCAGAGTTGAAGGAGAAGCATTATTCCTCCGGTCCATGATGTACTTTGATCTGGTACGCTTCTTTGCTTTGCCCTATGATGCTGCCGTTTCAGCAAATTCTCAACCTGGAGTTCCAATTGTACTCACCCCAACCAAAGGAATCGACGAAAGCAATGATGTTCCCAGAGCGACAGTTGATGCTGTGTATGATCAGATAATCAATGACCTTACCAGAGCTGCATCTGTTCTTCCCTCTTCAAATAATGTTTTTGCTACAAGTGGATCAGCAAATGCCTTGCTTGCAAGGGTTTATCTGCAAAAGGGCGATTATACAAATGCACGCGACAGAGCTAATACTGCCATAGGTTCTGGTTATACCCTTATGTCAGATTACGCATCTGTATTTAATAACGACGAACCTTCTTCTGAAGATATTTTTGTTACCTACATTACCAATCAGGACAGATTTTCTGCCATGACAGAGTTTTTCTCTGTCCCTGAATTTGGTGGACGTGATGGTGATGTGGATGTTCTTGATGCACATCTTGCATTGTATGATCCAGCTGATCAACGATTGGCACTTTTCTTTGAAGGAAATGGAAGGATGCGATCAGGAAAATGGAATAACCAATATGGCGTGGTTAACCTTATTCGATTGGCTGAAATGCACCTGATCAGAGCCGAAGCAAATTTTCGTCTTGGAACCACTATTGGTGCAGCACCCTTAGATGACATTAATGCCCTAAGAGAGAGAGCTGGATTTGGTGCCAATCATTTTGCAACAGTAACACTTGATGATATCCTTCTCGAAAGACGTTTGGAACTTGCACACGAAGGATTTAAAATGCATGATGTGAAAAGGCTCAAACTTACTGTTGCAAGCCGCCCATATAATGCCAACGAGCTTGTCTTTCCCATTCCTTTCAGAGAAATTGAAGCAAATCCTTCCCTTGAACAAAATCCTGGATATAATTAGAATCATTGAAAACAACTCATATTTAAAGGAACTGCTCTCATCGGGCAGTTCCTTTTTTTATAAATCTAGTTGGTTCCTTAACTCGTCTCCCCCAATTTTAACTTCTATTTATAGAATCCTGCAATTGTATTTTTGAGTTATGCTGTGTTTGCTAAAAACCAATAACATGGTGATGCATGGTTTTTAAAAAATGAGTTAAAATCTCACATTAGCTGGATGACATTAGCTTGGGTGTTTATTACAACAACCAAAAGATGGAAAGAAATAATGTTGCTTTGGATTTACATAAACTCCTTACTTAAACTTTTACATATTTTTTTAAAAAATAAACAAAAATTACCCGGTGTTCGTACTTTTGTGGTAGAACTAAAAAAAATGTTATGAACTACAAAAGAACAATCAAAATTACAATAACCCTGCTTACTGCTTCGCTGGTTATTATGGGCTGTGTGCCCGCACGCAAATACGAAGAGATAGTTGAGCGCCGCAATAATTGTGAAACCCGCAATACCGAATTGAGGAAAATAAACGAGAATCTCAACACACAAAATAATGAGCTTACTAATCTACGCGACCAACTTCAACAACAGGTTGCACAACTTAGAACAGATACCACCAACACCGGAAATATGTTCAGGCGAATTATGGAAAACTATAACAGACTGGCCAAAACCTATGAAATTTTATTGGACCAAAACGAGCAGCTGATGGCCGGAAAAGACCTTGAGACCAGACAAATTTTAAATCAGTTGCAGGGAACCCAGGAAGACCTTTACATGCGGGAAGATGAATTAAGAAAGGCAACTGAACTTATGAACCGAAAAGAAAACGACCTTAATGCCCTAAACGAACGCCTGCAAAGATTTGCATCAGAACTATCAGCAAAAGAATCTCGTGTAAATGAGCTGGAAACCATCATTGCAAAACAGGACTCTACGGTAAAAGCACTCCGAAGCTCTGTATCGAAAGCACTGCTGGGTTTCGAAGGGCAGGGGCTTACCATAGAAATTAAAAACGGGAAGGTTTACGTATCAATGGCAGAGAGCCTACTGTTTGCTACCGGAAGTACCAGCGTTGATCCGCGTGGAGTAAATGCATTGAAAGAATTGGCCAAAGTACTTGAAAATAACCCCGACATTAATGTTCTTATTGAAGGGCATACCGACGATGTGCCATTCAGACCCGGCAGTCAGATCAAAGATAACTGGGATTTAAGCGTGCTAAGAGCTACAGCCATTGTACGAATTATTCTACAAAACTCATCCACCGATCCCATCAGGCTTACTGCGGCAGGCCGGGGCGAGTTTATGCCTCTTGACCCAGGTAAAACGGCAGAAGCCAGACGCAAAAACCGTCGTACAGAAATTATTCTTACTCCCAAAATTGATCAACTGCTGCAAATTATTGAAATGAACTAAAAATCAAACTTTTAGAAAGCACTTTATTTATCCAAACATCAATAATCAAAACACAAAAAAAAGCACAATGAACAAGTTAAACTTATCACTCGACAATTTCGAAGAGTGTTTTCCCGATGATTTTACCCCTAATCAAAGGGCATGTGCCAAAACACTCTTTTACAAAATTTTTGCAGTAAAAATGCATAAAATGTATCAGGGTAAAATGCAAACACTACCCAAAGCCCCTGTTTACGGCTTCAATTGGTTCAACGCCTGGTATACACCTGGGGTATCGCGAATAAGTACTACCATCCGCGACAATAACGATACATCTTACGAACTATCAAACCGGGGAAATATGGTTGCCGTTGTAAGCGACTCTACCCGCGTTTTAGGCGATGGCGACTGCACCCCTGCAGGTGGACTAGGTGTTATGGAAGGAAAAGCGTTCCTGATGAAATACCTGGGAGGAATAGATGCTGTTGCTTTATGCATTGATAGTCGCAATGCCTTGGGAGAGCACGATGCTGACAAGATCATTGAGTTTGTAAAAATGGTTCAGCCCAGCTTTGGAGCCATAAACCTTGAAGATATCTCACAGCCTAATTGCTACCGCGTGCTCGATGTGCTTAGGGAAGAATGTGAAATTCCTGTTTGGCACGATGATGCCCAGGGCACAGCCTGTGTAACTTTGGCGGGTCTTATCAATGCACTTAAACTGGTAAATAAAAAAATAGGAGATATCCGAATTGTCTATTTGGGGGCAGGAGCTTCAAACACAACCATTGCACGCATTATCAATCATGCAGGCGCTGATCCGGCAAAAGCCGTCATGTTCGACTCAAAAGGGGCTTTACATTTGGGGCGAAAAGACATTGCCACTGATCACCGCTTCTATAGAAAATGGGAAATTTGCTCCATCACAAACCCCAATAAGATCGAAAGCAAAGAAGAAGCCTTGAAGGAAGCAGATGTGTTAATATCACTTTCCAAACCTGGCCCTGATACAGTAAATCCGGAATGGATAAAAGGTATGGCAGATAAACCTATAGTATTTGTTTGTGCAAACCCGGTGCCCGAAATATACCCTTATGCCGCCAAAGAAGCCGGTGCATATATTGTTGCAACTGGACGGGGCGACTTTCCTAATCAGGTTAATAACTCTGTGGGTTTCCCGGGGATATTGAAAGGAGCTTTGCTGGTTAGAGCGAAAAAAATTACGGACGAAATGGCCATTGCTGCGGCAGAATCTATAGCAGCCTTTTCAGAAAAACGAGGCATTCACTCCGAAAATATCATTGCCCATATGGATGAAACGAACGTTTTCCCACACGTAGCTGCTGATGTTGCCATGCAGGCTATAAAAGAAAATGTTGCCCGAACAACCATTACCTGGCAACAAGCCTATGATATGGCAAAAAAAGACATCATGAATACAAGAGATGTTGTTAATATGATGCAGGACCAAAATTTTATTACATACCCATCACAGGATATAATCCAAAATTGCCTCGATACAGCCATAAGAAAGGTTAAGCTACAACAATAACTCTTAACCATATACCTTTTTAAAGCACCAATTTATTTATTAAATTTGCCGCTTATTGTAAACTACGGCTTCTATGATTGCTTTTATCGAAGGAGAAATAACTGAAATTAACCCGGCATATGTTGTAATTAACTGCAATGGCGTTGGTTATATGCTTCAGATATCTCTTAATACTTTCTCTGCCATTCAAAACAAAAAGCAGGTAAGGCTGCACAGCGAATTTATTGTTAGAGAAGATTCACAAACACTCTACGGGTTTATTACTACCGATGAACGCACTCTCTTCCGACATCTTATCTCTGTTAATGGCGTAGGGCCCAATACTGCACGTATGATTCTGTCTTCCATGACTGTTGACGAACTCAGTATGGCTATCGTTTCAAATGATGTGGCAGCCCTGCAATCTGTTAAAGGTATTGGTGCCAAATCAGCCCAACGTATTGTTCTCGATTTGAAAGATAAACTGGAAAAACAGGGTGTTGTTGCTACCGAAAATATTACCCCCGTAAACAATACAATAAGACAGGAAGCGTTATCTGCTTTAGTTATGCTTGGTTACAATAAAATTGCTGCGCAAAAAACACTCAACCAGATTATTAAAAATAATCCTATTGCTTCCGCCAGTGTTGAGCAACTAATAAAGGAAGCGTTGAAATATTCTTAAAACATTGCCATATTTTTAAAAATTAACATATTGGTGCTTAACATCTTGCTAACACTTCAAAAATACCGGCCCTGCCTTTTATCATGTTTTGTAGTTATCTTCTGGCTTGCTAATCTTCCCCTTGCTCAGACAAGCAATGCAGAAATTTCTGCCGGTTTTTCACCATTGCAGGATACCCTGTCTGTTGATACCAATAACGTTAACCTTCCACCATCTGTTGCCAGTCCATCTGATTTTATGTTCGACGATCCTCCTGCTAATCCTTCCATTTTAGCGGAACCTGAAAACATTACAACAGAAATACATTACGACCCACAAACCAACCAATATTATAAAATTCGGAAAGTTGGCGATCGGGCAATAGGCATCCCTGTAGTGGTTTCTTTTGATGAGTATCTGGATTACGACATGGAAAAGGGCCTGAATCGATACTGGAGAGAAAAAGCTCAGCCCCAGGCCTTTGAAAGACAAGATGGCATCATTCCGCAAATTTATGTGGGCGGAGAAGTTTTCGACCGTATTTTTGGAGGTAGCACCATTGATATAAGACCCACGGGTTCTGCCGAATTAATATTTGGGGTTCTGTCCAACCGTCGCGAAGACCCCCAGCTTGATGAAAGAAGAAAAAGACAAACCAATTTCGACTTTCAACAAAAAATACAACTCTCAGTACAGGCAAAAATTGGTGAAAAAATTGAAATACAAACCAATTATAATACCGAAGCCAGTTTCGATTTTGAAAACAAAATGAAGCTGGAATACAGAGGTAATGAAGATGAAATACTACAACTTATTGAAGCTGGTGATGTAACACTTCCCTTACCCGGAACACTTATTTCGGGTAATCAGGGTTTGTTCGGGTTTAAAACCCAGTTGCGGTTCGGAAATACAACCGTCACCAGTGTTTTCTCTCAGCAACGTACTGAATCAAAATCCATTGAAGTACAGGGAGGCGCACAAACCACCGAGTATGAGTTTAAAGCCGACGAATACGAAGAAAACAGACACTATTTTCTTGCCCAGTATTTTCGCGAGAATTATGACAGAGCCCTGGAAAGCCTGCCGATTGTCGGATCCAATGTAATTATCAATAAAATTGAAGTTTGGATAACCAATATTGGAGCCGCTACAGAAAACAACCGCAACATTGTTGCCTTTTCTGACCTTGGTGAGGCAGCCCCCTATAATCAGAATATTGGCTCATCAAGTTCCTCTCAACCTGCCAATTCTTCCAACAACCTTTACGCGCTCTTCGAAAATTCACCTATCAGAGATATTTCTCAGGTTAACAATACCCTGGGTACCCGGCCCGAAGGTTTTTCAGCAGGCCAGGATTACGAAAATATTGAAAATGCCCGTCGCCTGCGTGAAAATGAATATACTTTCAATGCACAGCTTGGATTCATCTCACTGAACCAGACTGTCAGTCCTGACCATGTGCTCGGTGTGGCCTTTGAATATACCATTATTGGCGATGACAATGTTTACCAGGTGGGTGAGTTTTCTACTGACATTGCAGCTCCCAATTCCATAATCGTAAAACTTCTAAAGAGCACTACAATCGATACACGCCACCCGCGTTGGGATTTGATGATGAAGAACGTTTACAGCATGGGCGCTTTCCAGATCAACAGGCAGGATTTCCGACTTAACATTCTGTATGAAGATCAGGAACTGGGAGTGCCTATCGGCTTCCTCAATGAAGGCCCCGAAGATGTGGAAGGCCAGCCACTTATCAGAGTAATGGGACTTGACAGGCTTAATGTTCAATTAGACCCCGTTCCGGATGGTGTTTTTGATTTTGTTGACAATGCTGCAACCCAAGGTGGTACTATTCAATCATCTAACGGACGAATATATTTCCCCGTAGTAGAACCTTTTGGTTCACATTTGAGAAAAATGCTTGATGATCCTGATCTTGGTGATAAATATGCTTTCGATTCTCTTTACACTACAACAAAATTCCGAGCCCAGGAATTTCCGGAGAAAAACCGGTTCCTTATGGAAGGGCGCTACAAGTCAGCTTCGGGCTCTGAAATACCTCTTAATGCCCTCAATATACCTCCGGGATCAGTTGTAGTAACTGCCGGAGGTGTTCCCCTTACCGAAAACACAGATTATACAGTTGATTACACCCTGGGTAGGGTACGGATTATCAATGAAGGGATTCTACAATCCGGAACCCCCATCCGTATCTCGCTCGAAAGCTCAAGCTTATTTAATATCCAAACACGCACCCTAATGGGAACACACGTTGACCATCAGGTAAATGAGAAACTCAATGTTGGCGGTACCATTATGCGTTTATCAGAAAGGCCACTTACCCAAAAAGTTAACTATGGCGATGAGCCGATTGCCAATACCATTTGGGGGTTAAATACTACCTATCAAACCGAGTCGCTGTTTCTTACCCGGATGCTCGATAAGCTGCCCTTCTACTCAACAACCGCGCCTTCACGAATTACCTTTGTTGGAGAGTTTGCCCACCTTATTCCGGGTCACTCAAGACTCATAGGTCAGGCAGGTACTGCCTATATCGACGACTTTGAAGGAAGTAAATCATCTATCGACATGAAAAATGTCCACTCATGGTCGGCAGCAAGTACTCCCCAGTTCCAGACCAACCCTGGCTTCTGGCCTGAGGGCGCACCCAGCACCGGACTGGCTTTCCGTTACAACAATGCCCGACTGGCATGGTATATTATTGACAGACTTTTTTGGGATAATAACGCCCTAACACCAGCACACATACGCAACGATCCCGACCAACAATCGAATCATTACGTGCGCGAAGTGCGCGAAAACGAAATATGGCCCAATAAAGACAATCCAACGGGTCTCCCATCAACAATACCGGTGCTTAATTTAGCTTATTATCCCAGCGAACGCGGTATGTATAATTTCGACACCTACCCTTCTGAATACTCAGCAGGACTTGGCCGCGACGGCTTTCTAAATAACCCTGAAAGTCGCTGGGGAGGAATCATGAGATCAATGATCAATACCGATTTCGAATCATCCAATATTGAATATATTGAATTCTGGATGCTCGATCCCTTCATTTACGATCCTGAACATGAAGGGGGCGATCTTTATTTCAACCTGGGTGATGTTTCTGAAGATGTTTTGCGCGATGGAAGAAAAGCCTTTGAAAACGGACTACCTACATCAGCAGTGGTAGAAGATGTTGAAGAAACACAATGGGGTATTGTACCAACTGTGCAGGCCATTGTTAATGCTTTCGATAATAATCCTACATCACGGCAGTTTCAGGATATCGGATTAAATGGCCTTAATTCAGAACAGGAACGTGATTTTTATGCCGAACAATTTATGGACAGATTGCTGACCCTTCATGATCAGGAAGCTCAGGCATATCAGGATGCCTTTCAAGATCCGGCAGCAGACGATTTTCAGTACTTCAGAGGTTCAAATCTCGATCAGCAACAGGTAAGTATTCTTGATCGCTACAAAAGATATAACGGAATGGAAGGCAATAGTCCCACATCTGATATGTCGTCGGAACCCTACCCCACCCAGGCAACCAACCTGCCCAATACAGAAGATGTTAACCTGGATGGTACGCTCAATGAAGCAGAAAGATACTGGCAATACAAGGTAAGTCTCAGACCTGAAGATATGGTGGTAGGCCAAAATTACATAACTGATAAGATGGAAGCCCGCGTTACCCTTAAAAACAGAGAAAACGAAGTAGTGCATTGGTATCAGTTTAAAATTCCGCTTCGCGACCCCAACCGACAGGCTGTGAATAACATCCAGGATTTTAAATCGATCCGGTTTTTACGTATGATGCTGAAGGATTTTGAGCAACCTGTTTTCCTGCGCTTTGCCACCCTTGAGCTGGTTCGCGGAAACTGGCGCACCTTTGAAAGAAGCCTTACCGCTGCCGGAGAGTATGTTCCGGTTGACAATGATGACACATCTTTTGAAGTTTTTACCGTAAATATAGAAGAAAACGGTACCCGATCACCCATACCTTATGTATTACCCCCCGGTATTGAACGCGAACAAGACCTGGGAACAACATCCCTCCAAAGAAGAAACGAACAATCGCTGGCAATGCGTCTTACCGACCTAAAAGATGGCGATGCCCGGGCAGTATACAAAACTGCAGATTTGGATATGCGTCAATACCGACGCCTGAGGATGTTTGCCCATGCAGAAGCCTTTATGGATGAACTTGCTCTGAATGATGAAGACCTTACTGTTTTTATAAGACTGGGAGCCGATTTTACCAGTAACTACTACGAATACGAAGTTCCCCTAAAAGTTACCCCATGGGGAACTGGCCCCATTCGCGATCTTGTTTGGCCTGATGAGAACGAATTTGATATTGATCTGGATAAACTTACCAACTTAAAGCTGGCTCGCAACACACTGACAAGGGATGTAAATTCTGGCGTAAGCATCAATAATCCTTACCAGGAGTTTGATGGCAGCAACAAAATGACTGTTATTGGAACACCTACCCTTAGCAACGTAAAAGTGATTATGATCGGTGTAAGAAATCCCAGAAAATCATTTGGCACACCCAAAGATGACGGAATGGTAAAATCGGCAGAAATTTGGATTAATGAGCTACGTTTGTACGAATTTGAAGACCAGGGAGGTTGGGCTGCTACCGGACGAATGAATGCCCAATTGGCTGATTTGGGAAACATAACATTGGTTGGATTTACCAGTACCCCAGGTTTTGGTAGTATAGAACAAAAGGTAAACGAAAGAAGCCAGGAGTTCGTTAAATCTTATGATGTTGCCTCCAACCTGGAACTCGGTAAGTTCTTCCCCGAAAACTTTGGCCTTCGGATTCCCTTCCATTTTAGTTTCTCCGAATCATTTACTGACCCACAATATAACCCGATGAATCCCGACATTCTTTTCAAAGATGACCTTGACTCATACCAAAATGACAGTCAGCGGGATTCTATAAGATCTATCGCACAGGATTATGTTCGGCGACGAAACATCAATTTTACCAATGTAGGAAAAACCCGACTAACCCCTGGTGGGAAAAACCGGTTCTGGCAAATTGAAAATTTCGATTTTACCTATACATTTTCTGAAATATTTTTCCGAAATATAGACATTGAATTCGACACCCAGAAAACCTGGCGCGGTGGCCTGGGCTACAACTGGCAAACCACACCTGAAAGTGTCACTCCCTTTGCTTCTGTTGGGTTTCTTTCTAACAATGCCTTCCGCATTATCAGAGATTTCAATTTTGCTTACATGCCCAGGCTGGTATCTTTCAGAACTACGGTAGACCGCAGGTACGCTGAATCTCTGATGCGCGATAAGAGCCAGTATCAGATTATCCTGCAACCCAACTTTGTTAAAACATTCTCATGGGATCGTATCTACGACCTGCGCTGGGATCTTACCCGGGCGCTGAAACTTGAATTTCAGGCAACCAATAATGCCCGTATTGATGAACCACCCGGAAGAATAAACAGAAGCGATGAAAACTATGCCATGATAAGGGATTCTATCATGCAAAACATCCGTAGTTTGGGTAGAACAACCTTTTATAACCATCGCACGAATCTTACCTACAATATTCCAATAAATAAACTTCCCCTGCTCGACTGGGTTACTGCCAATGCAGGATATACGGCTAACTTCGACTGGCAAACAGCACCCCTTTCTGCACAACAACTGGGTAACACCATCGAAAATGCCAATACCAAACGCCTTAATATGAATGCCAACTTCGTAAACCTGTACAACAAAGTTGGCTTTTTACGCACCATTAATCAGAAGGGAAATACCCGGACCCCCCAAAGGGCACCACAAAGGCCACAACCAAGACAACCACAGGCTGACGAAGAACCCATTGAAGAAGAAAGAGTAAATTATGCCAAAATTCTTGCAGAAGGGTTTGTTAGGATGTTGATGGGTGTAAGAAATTTCAGTGTAAACTATTCCGAAAGTAACGGAACAAGGCTTCCAGGTTTTACACAATCGCCTGATGCTTTAGGCATGGACTGGAATTTTAACCAGCCCGGCTATGGTTCACCAGGTCTTGGATTTGTATTTGGTAGCCAGCAAGACATAAGAGATAATGCTATAACCTACGGTTGGCTTACCCAGGATACGCTCCTAAATCAGGCCTACATCAACAACTACACGCAAAACATCTCCGCACGATCACAATTTGAACCATTACCCAACCTAAAAGTTGAATTTACCGCGTTAAGAAATTTTGCCCGTTCCAGATCAGAATACTTTAAAGCCGATGCATCAGGAAATTTTGATTCCTTTAGCCCCCAAACAACAGGTAACTTCAGTATCTCGTTCTTTAGCCTGGCAACAGCTTTTGAAACTACCGACTCAACCTACAGATCGCAGGCATTTGAAGATTTTAAAGATAACCGGCTCATTATTGCTCAAAGACTTGACAGAGATAACCCCAACAGTTTTAATGAAGTAGACAGTGTAGGATTTCCTCTGGGCTATGGTGCCACTTCGCAGGAAGTACTTATCCCGGCATTTATGGCAGCTTATGCAGGCTGGGACCCATCCAAATCGAAAATGAACCCCTTCCTGAACATACCCATGCCCAATTGGCGTCTTACTTACGACGGGTTGTCCAAAATTGAAGCGCTGAAAAAATATTTCCAAACCATTACCATTGCGCATGGCTACCGAAATACTTTTACCATTGGTTCGTACAGAAGTTTGGCAAGATATGGAGAATCAGAAAATCATCCGGGTTTCCCCTCTGAAATTGATAACGCAGGTAATTTTATTTCAGAATATGAAATTGGACAGGTAACCATTAACGAGCAATTCAGCCCCCTGATCAGTTTTGATATGACCTGGGTAAACAGCCTGATGACCCGCTTCGAATATCGCAGTTCAAGAAATATAGGCCTGAGTTTTGCCAACAATCAGATAACGGATGTAAAATCCCGCGAGATCATCATTGGCACGGGTTATCGGTTTAAAGACCTGGCATTTAATATAGCTCAGGGCGGAAATACACAACGCATCCAGAGCGATTTGGTATTACGCTTTGATATGTCTTTCAGAAGAAATATGACTGTATTGAGAAAAATTGTTGAAGAGCAAAATATCATTTCCTCCGGGCAAAATGCTATTGGTATAAACTTCTCTGCCGATTACCAGGTTAGCCCAAGGGTAAACATGAGACTCTTCTATGACCGAAACGTAACCAACCCCTTTATTTCCAACCAGTTTAAAACGGCCAATACACATGCTGGATTTAGTTTCCGTTTTATGCTAATGTAACAAAGCCTGATAAACACTCTATGATGTTTTTGCCTTTTTAAATGGTGACGAAAAGGAATAATTCGTGGCAAAATTCAAGAGTTCTTCTTTTAAAGAAAGTGAGTTTATGCTTCTGAGATTATTTATTCGCATATCAGGCTTTATAATTCTATTTCTAAGAGAATGTTGACGCGTTGAGAAAATAATTTCTGCAAATGGATAAATCTCTTTTACTACATCTGTAATCTCCCTGATTGCCAAAACTTTATCAACAATATTATAAATACCCGAATTTAGATTCTCTTTCTGATCAAGCAGATTCTCCAAAATATTTACCACATGATCTATGTGAATAAATGATCTTTTTTGTGCTCCATTGCCTTTGATCTGAACACGCCCAAGGTAATTTGCCTCAAACATAAAACGATTAATCAGCGGTTCGAATCTTACACTTGGACTGTAGCCATAAATATTGGAACATCTCAGAACATAATAATCCATATCATCGGCAAGATTTAAAACATAACGCTCACCGTTGTATTTGCTAACTGCATATAAAGAAGATGGATCGGGCAGGGAAGTAAAATCTATGGCTATATCAGAAAATCCATATACAGTATCAGAACTCAAAAAAACGAACTTCTTTACACATGCGTTTTTTGCCATTCTAGCCAGTTCTGCTGTCCCCCAATAGTTTATCTGTTCAAATAAATATGGTTTTTCGCGTGTGGTTGTATCAGGAACTGCTCCGGCCAGATGAAAAACAACATCAATATTTTTAAGTGCACCCTTGAGCTTATGCCCATCCAGAATACTACCATTAACAAAATGAATTTTATCTGTCTCAATTCTTTTATCGAGAAAAAGATTGTAACTTCTCCTGCCTAAATTATCGTAAACAACTATACTGCTGACAGATCTGTTCTTTACCAGTTTTACGATTAATTCATTACCGATATAACCGGCTCCTCCAGCGACAAAAACCTTCATATTACAGGATTGATTATTGATTTTGATAAACAAAGTTACAGAAAACTCAAAAGGTAATAATAGTATATTGTTATTGACCCGTTTTTACCCCTTTTGAAGAAGCTTAAACATCTCCAAAACAGTTATTTGTATTTTATTAACAATACAACTATTGCTAAGGAATCTATTAAACAAATAAGCATTGTTTTATCAAGAGATATTACCTTTGCAAATATTCATTCGTAATATTTGGAAAAATGCAAATCAGTGAAGATTCGATTCGGATACAATCTATCAACCAATGGTTACCACATAAAAGTAAGCCTCTGATTATCAGTGGCCCGTGCAGTGCAGAAAACCGAGAACAGGTGTTGGCCACAGCAAAAAGACTTTATGCAACAGGTGTTGCCTCGGCTTTTCGCAGTGGCTTGTGGAAACCCAGAACCCGTCCCGGTGCCTTTGAAGGACATGGAGAAAACGCCCTGCATTGGCTCGTGGAAGTGAAAGAAAAATATGGATTCCCACTCGTAGTGGAAGTAGCAACTCCCCGCCACATTGAAGCATGCCTGAAAGCCGGTATCGATATTTTTTGGATAGGTGCCCGAACCAGTGTTAACCCCTTTTCGGTGCAGGAACTTGCCGAAGCACTCAAAGGTGTTGATGTACCGGTAATGGTGAAAAACCCACTCAACCCCGATCTTTCTCTTTGGGTAGGGGTTATCGAAAGATTTATCCTTTCAGGGATAACAAAAATTGCTGCCATCCACAGGGGATTTAACACCTGGGAAAAGTCCCGTTTCAGAAACGATCCCCTATGGGATATCCCCGTAAAGCTGAAAAGCATTTTCCCGAAACTTCCCATCCTCTGCGATCCCAGCCACATTGCCGGGCGCAGAGACCTGCTGCTGGAAGTTGCCCAGAAAGCTTTGCTGCTCGATATGGAAGGTTTTATGATCGAAACACATTTCGACCCCGATAACGCTCTCACCGATGCAGCACAACAAATCACCCCGGAAAAACTTCAGGAACTCGTCTCCAAGCTAAACATCCCGGTTCACTCTGAAGATAATCCCTGTCGCGATATCGATCATCTGCGCAATAAAATTGACGACCTTGACAGTTCTCTGGTTACTATTCTTTCCAAAAGGATGGAAATGGTAAAGGAAATCGCAAAAATCAAAAAAGATTGCAAAATGACCGTGCTGCAGATCAATAGATGGAACAGTATTGTAGAAGCCAGGACTGAAGAAGCCATGAAACTGGGCCTGAATGAAAATTTTGTGCGCAATATGCTCGATTTAATTCACAAAGAATCTATTGATGTGCAATCAAAAATTATTTCCTGATTTTCTTTTTGGTAACTTTTCAGGCATTTTGGCTATGACCTGAAATTGAAATCGGGTGATTGCAGCGCATTGGGGAAAAGGTTAAAGGTAATAAGGTTTCGTTTTTTGTGTAATACAAAAAGCTACTAAGGTTGTATAAAAAGAAATAAGTTTGGCAAAGAAAACACTTGCATTTAAAATACTCGTGGGACGAACTCAAAGTCGTCCGACGAGAACATTGTTTCGCGGGCACTTTACCCGGTGAGCATGTCGTCCCACGACTCCAGGTCGTAGGACGACATTTTTCAAAAGGGTCAAATTGAATTCTTAATCCCTTACACATCTTACTGCATAACCAAATTCGGTTGGGGAAGATAAACGATAAATTCCATCCATCCCATCCACAAACGACCTGATCCATACATTATCCTCATCAAACAAAGAAGAGCTTAAATAATAAGCTGACCATCCATCGTGCACAATTCCTTCTGTATTTTGGTCATTACCAACTGATGATGACCTTGAGTACTTGCCGGTGGGTACAGCAGAAAAACCGGTTTCATTTGTATTGTTATAAAATGATAATGACCAATAATTAGCAATTTGCATTAGTTTATGTGCTTCCAGGCCTCTATTCATTTTTTTATAAAGCAGGGAATCCTCCATACCCAGGTGTTTCTCCATATTTATCCAATCTTCATCGGTGGGGAGACGCCAACCTTCAGGAACAGCAGCCAATGCTGCTTCCAATGTGTATAACCTGCCATTGGGTCCATCCCAGGAAACACCCTCAGGTACATATTCCAGATCAGCTGCAAACCAATCCTGCTCACCGATTTTAACAACCGGGTAAACTCTTTGATCCCGGCTATCCGTAAAATATTCCACATTTGAAGTGGTAACACTTTCTACCGAACTGTAAAAAGTTCTATTGTTCCTTGTATCTTCTATATATAACATGACATTATATTTAGTACCAGGCTCAAGATCATTAATCTGCCAATGATTTTCGAATTGGTTCCATGCATACATTTCTGGCGTCAACAAGTTGTTTTCAGAAGAAGGTACTCCGGCTTTACTAGCCATTATCCCAATACCAAAAGTAGGATCATAAGCCGATGATACAAAATCTATAATAAATGAATTATGAGTTATGAATTGAATACCTTCAACCGAGATGGTATGAATTTCTTCCTTTTTGTCACATGCAGAAAAGTTGAAGACCAATAGCATTATAATTATTAACTTATTCATAGGGTTGGTTTTTAAGGATATTAATTAGTATTTCTTCTTTTAGCTTTATTTTAATTAATTACAGGAGTATTACTATATGTCAATAAATAATAACATTACCAATAAAACAAGGACTTCCAATTATATGCAATTGCTTTTACTTTGCAGTGAATATATATTTATGTTAAAAAAGATCTCCAATATTTATCATCTTCCCACCAAAAATAAATCATTCATTTCACATATAAACATATAATTACTAATTTAGAATCATTCTTAATAGCATTCTATCATATTGACTATAAGCACATTTGATGCATCAAAAAAAAAAAAATGATCAACTTTCACAATCAATATTTAACACTTATAAGTATGTTCAGTCATAAAAACGAGATCACATAAATTGCACCTATTTTTTATCATATACATCGAAACTGGTTGATTGATATTAATCAGCAAATGACTTCATTACACTAATACTTTCTGCACGATAAATTATAAAATGACGAATAATATCAGCCCTGTATTATAAATTTTGTAGTTTTGCCAACAGATAAGAAACACACCCTTAAATTATTTAATGTTATGAATATCACAGATTTAAAACACTCTTACAAAAAACTAAAGGAGATCGATTATTCGCTCAAACCTTTAGACAAAGGTTATACCGACAAGATACTTTATATCAATGTAGGTAGCAAAGAGATTAAGGAAAAACCGGTGCCTGCCCTCATGAAAGAAAAATTTATCGGAGGGAAAGGTTACGGACTAAAATTGCTCTGGGATGCCACCAAACCCGACACAAAGTGGAACGACCCCGAAAATGAAGTGATCATTTCTTCAGGCCCGGTGGGTGGTATTACGCAGTATGCAGGGTCAGGCAAATCATTGCTGGTTACCATTTCGCCACAGACTGATTCTGTTATGGACTCTAATGTGGGTGGGTTCTTTGGCCCGTTTTTGAAATTCTCAGGCTACGATGCGCTTGAATTGCAAGGCAAAGCTGAAAAAGACATCATCATATTCATTGATGCCACCAAACAAAAAATTGAAATCATAGAAGACCCAGGGTTTTCCAAAGACACCCATATTCTTGCTGAAGAACTAACTGAACTATTCAGCGAAAGTGAAAAAGATGCCAAAAACATTGGCATCGTTTCAACAGGCGCGGCAGCTGACCATTCACTCATCGGAATGGTAAATTTCACCTTCTACGACATGAAACGCAAAAAAATAAGGCTTAAGCAAGCCGGCCGTGGTGGTATTGGCACCGTTTTGCGCGATAAAAAAATCAAAGCCATTGTTGCCAAAATTGAAGGCGTTACCGGAAACCTTAACAACGTAGCCGATCTGGATACGATTAAGGAAAAAGGGCGTAAGTTTCAGAAGGAAATGCGCGAGCTCGACGACCACCAATGCCAGATGCGCAAAAAAGGTACGGCCAACATTGCCAATGTAATGAACGATTACGACCTGCTTCCTACCCACAACTTCAAGTTTGGTTCTCATGACGACGGACTCAAGATCCACAGCAATATTTTCCGCGATAAATACTTTACCCAAAACGTACCTGATGGTTGCTGGATAGGTTGTGCCATGTCGTGTGCCAAGGGGGTTGATGATTTTATTCTGAAAACCGGCCCCTACAAAGGCGATCCTGTAATTGTAGATGGCCCCGAATACGAAACTGTTGCCGGGTTGGGTTCCAACCTGGGTATTTTTGATCCGGAAGCGATTATAGAAGCCAATTTCTATTGCGATACCTATGGCATTTGTACCATTTCATGGGGAACCATTGTAGCCTTCATTATGGAGTGCTATGAGGCAGGTATCCTGAACAAAGAACGCACCGGCGGACTGGAACTGAATTTCGGAAACATAGATGCTTCGCTCGAATTACTCCACCAGGTGGCACGTGGAGAAGGTTTTGGCTTAGTCGCCGGCCTGGGTGTGAGAAAAATGAAAGAGTATTTTGTTGAAAAATACCATGCCGACCCACGTTTCCTTAACGATATAGGCATGGAAAATAAAGGACTGGAATATTCTCAGTATGTATCCAAAGAATCACTGGCACAACAGGGTGGCTATGCTATGACCAACAAAGGCCCGCAGCACGACGAAGCCTGGTTGATCTTTATGGATATGGTGAATAATCAAATCCCATCCTTTGAAGACAAGGCCGAAGCACTGCATTATTTCCCTATGTTCCGTACCTGGTTCGGACTGGTGGGCATGTGCAAACTTTGCTGGAATGACGTGGTACCCAAGGGAAATGAACTTACCGATGAGCCGCATAAAATACCTGATCATGTTGAAAACTACGTAGCCGTTTTTGAAGCGGTTACCGGAAAACCCTTCAGCAAGGAAGAAATGATACGCCAGAGCGAACGGGTTTACAACTTCCAGCGTATCTTCAACCTGCGTCGTGGTTATGGCAAAAGAATTCACGATGCGCAACCCTACAGAGCCTGTGGCCCTGTTACGGTTGAAGAATACGAATCGAGAGCTGAGCGGTACGACAAACAGCTGAAAGAAGATGTAGGTTTTAATCCGGAAGGAAAAACTACCGAAGAAAAAATGGCTGCGCTAAGAGTTTATCGCGAAGATCGCTACGAACAACTTCTCGATGCCGTTTACCAACGCCGCGGATGGACCAAAGATGGTATACCCACCATCGAACATCTGAAAGAGATCGGCATGGATCTGCCTGAGTTGGTGGAAGTGGTGCAGCAACATCTGAATTAATCAACTCAATTATAGCAGTAAAAAGGAGATTATCTGGCATATAGTCTCCTTTTTTCTCTTAAGTGTATCCGAATAAAAAGCGCTTAGCAGAGCTCGTAAACACTTTCTGGTAATTGAAAACCGGAAAGACTATCAGTTGGGAATTTGTAATGGAGAAATTAAACGAATAATGATCTTTAAGTTTTATTAATCCAGACCCTGAAAATCCAACCCATCACCCCACCGGCCCACCATAATAATCCTGCGATCCACGACGTTCTTTTATCTTTTCCAATACTTCTGCTTTTTCTGCTTCGCTCATGGTTCTCCATGATGCCATCTCTTCAAGGGTTCGGTAACATCCGATGCACATACCCTCGCGGGTAATACAAATATCTTTACAAGGGGATTTTATGGGTCTGTTTCTTAATTGCATGGGCTTTTTTTTCGATAAACTTTATTGGAAACATACTTCTAATGGATTATGTTTGGTAATTATAAAAAAAAGAGCTTCCCATCAAAGGAAGTACCCATCATAACTGTCTGAAATTTTGCTGCAGCTCACAGGAATTTCCTATTTTTGCAGATGTGTGATTGAGTTGCTTCCGTAATTGATCATCAATCCATTGTAAAAAATAAAGAACAAACAATTTTGAGCTCACTCCGAAAACTAGTTTTCGGCAAATTTGTGGCAATTAAATGCTTTTAATTACCTGATTTTCAGGAATTAAAATTAGTGTAAATTTGTGTAATTTGTGGACAATAAACTTTTTGGAGTGGACCCAATATTAAATTATAAACATAAAATAAAACAATTATGAGTAAGGTATTGATAATTGGAGCCGGCGGAGTAGGCAATGTGGTTACCCGCAAATGTGCAGCAGTTCCCGAAGTATTCTCAGACATCCTTCTGGCTAGTCGAACATTGGAAAAGTGTGATGCCATTGCCCATGAAATTGGCGGCGACAGAGTTAGAACAGCAAAGGTGGATGCAGATAACGTACCCGAACTGGTTGAACTGATCGAAGATTTTAAACCTGATCTGGTGATCAACGTGGCCCTTCCCTACCAGGACCTTACCATTATGGATGCCTGCCTACAAACTAAAACCCACTATCTGGACACTGCCAATTATGAGCCCAAAGATGTGGCAAAGTTTGAATACAAATGGCAATGGGCCTATCATGAAAGATTTAAGGAAGCGGGAATTCTGGCTGTTCTTGGATGTGGCTTCGATCCCGGTGTAACAGGCGTGTTCACTGCCTATGCAGCCAAGCATTACTTTGATGAAATGCACCACCTCGACATTGTGGATTGCAATGCCGGTGATCACGGAAAATCTTTCGCCACCAACTTCAACCCCGAAATCAACATCCGCGAAATAACCCAGAACGGACGCTACTGGGAAAACGGGCAGTGGGTAGAAACCAAACCACTGGAAATTCATAAACCCATCGAATATCCTGAAATCGGCCCCCGCGAATCATACCTGCTTTACCATGAAGAACTAGAATCCCTGGTAAAAAACTTCCCTTCTTTGAAAAAAGCAAGATTCTGGATGACCTTTGGCGAAAAATACATCAACTTCCTCAATGTTTTACAGGAAGTAGGGATGACCAGCATCAAACCCATTAACTTCAAAGGGATGGACATTGTTCCGCTCGAATTCCTGAAAGCCATTCTGCCAGAACCCTCATCACTGGGCGAAGGATACAAAGGGCAAACTTCCATAGGTTGCCAGATTAAAGGTGTTAAAGACGGAAAAGAAAGAACCTATTATGTGTGGAACAACTGTTCACATGCCGAAGCTTACCGCGATGTGAAAGCGCAGGCTATCTCCTTTACCACCGGCGTGCCCGCCATGATTGGCGCCATGATGATGCTTACCGGAAAATGGACAGGAAAAGGTGTTTTTAATGTAGAAGAATTTAACCCGGATCCATTTATGGAAAAACTACCCGTTTATGGCCTCCCATGGCACGAACTGATTGACCAACCCCTGCCAGTTGAAAAATGAACATAGATTTTGATCAAATTCCATCGCCCTGTTTCATTTTGGATGAAAGCCTGCTAAGGATTAACCTGGAGATTCTCAACCTGGTACAAAAAGAAGCCAATGTAGAGATCATCTGCGCGCTGAAGGGATATGCCATGTGGTCAACATTCCCGCTGATCAAGGAATATCTCAGCGGTGCCACGGCCAGTTCTCTCAACGAAGCCAGGCTTATTTTCGAAGAAATGGGCACCGAGGCACACACCTACTGCCCGGTTTTCTTTGAAAATGAACTGAACGACATATTGCATTACAGCAGCCACATCTCTTTTAATTCATTGAGCCAGTATGAGCGGTTCAAAGATAAAGTGAGGAACTTTCATAAACCCGTGAGTATGGGCCTGCGCATCAACCCTGAATACTCCGAAGTAGAAACCGACCTTTACAACCCTGCCATTCCGGGCTCAAGGCTTGGAATTACCAGGGATCAGCTGCCAGATCACCTACCGGACGATATTGACGGGCTCCATTTCCATGTATTGTGCGAAAATGATTCTTTCGTTCTGGAGCGCACCCTGGCCAAAGTAGAAGAGAAATTCGGAGACCTCATAAAGCAGGTTAAATGGTTCAACATGGGTGGAGGGCATCACATTACACGAAAGGATTACGATGTAAAACATTTGGTAGAGCTGCTAAAAGATTTCCGCAGGCGTAATCCCAATCTCGAAAAAGTTATCCTTGAACCCGGCGAAGCAGTTGGCTGGCAAACAGGCTACCTGGTATCAACCGTGCAGGACATTATCGACAACCAGGGAATAAAAGTAGCTATGCTCGATGTAAGTTTCTCTGCCCATATGCCCGATTGCCTCGAAATGCCCTACAAACCCAAAATACTTGGCGCCACCGACTTCGTAGAAGGGAAAACCCGCTACCGTATGGGCGGACTTACCTGCCTTGCCGGCGACTATATGGGTATGGGAGATTATTCCTTTGAAAAAGATCTGAAAGTGGGCGATAAAGTGATATTTGATGACATGATTCATTACACCATGGTGAAAACCACCTACTTCAACGGAGTAAAGCACCCTGCCATCGGCATCTGGAAAGAAGACAACACCTTCGCCCCCTGCCGCTTCTTCGGCTACGAAGACTACAAAGGAAAACTATCATAAACATCTATTTATTATTTGCTTTCGATATTCAACTTCCGACTTCGGACTTCCAACTTTCTCAACCTTAACCTTAACCTTAGCCTAAACCTTGCCCCCAACTATCGAAATAATGTCCCCCGTAGGTTCCTTCGAATCGCTAATGGCAGCCATACAAGGCGGTGCCAACTCGGTGTATTTTGGAATCGGGAAACTTAATATGCGGTCGCGGTCATCGAAAAACTTTAGTTTTGACGATCTCGATCAGATCGTAGGTATAACCCGCGAGAACAACATCAAAACCTATTTAACCCTAAATACCGTTATTTACGACAATGAGATGGATGAAATGCAGGAAACCATTAACAGGGCAAAGCAGGCCGGTATTACAGCCATTATTGCCGCCGACCTGAGCGTGATTGAATATGCCCGCCAGGTAGGTGTAGAAGTGCATATGTCGACCCAGGCCAATATTACCAACCTTTCATCAGTAAAGTTTTTCAGCCGCTATGCTGATGTAATGGTAACTGCCCGCGAACTTAGCCTGCAACAAGTGGCAGAAATCGTAAAAGGTATTGAGCAACAGCAGATCAAAGGGCCTTCTGGTGAATTGGTTCGTATCGAGATATTTGTACACGGTGCCTTATGCATGGCCGTGAGTGGCAAATGCTACCTAAGCCTCGACAATCTGAACCATTCTGCCAACCGGGGAGCATGTTTGCAGGTATGTCGCAGGGGATATACCGTAAAAGATAAAGAAACCGATCTTGAACTGACTATTGAAAACGAATACATTATGTCGCCCAAAGACCTTTGCACCATTGGTTTTATTGACAAGATTGTGAAAGCTGGTGTTACTGTATTCAAAATTGAAGGCCGTGGACGTGGCCCCGAATATGTGAAAACCGTTACCCGGGCTTACCGGCAGGCTGCCGATGCCTGTCTTAACGGAACCTTTACCCCCGAAAAAGCCGAAATATGGACCAGCGAGCTCAATAAAGTTTACAACCGCGGCTTCTGGGATGGTTACTACCTGGGCAGAAAAATAGGCGAATGGACCGAAAATTACGGTTCACAGGCCACCACCAAAAAAATTTACGTAGGAAAAGTAACCAATTACTTTTCCAATCTGGGTGTAGCAGAGGTGAAAATAGAAACCAATAGCCTTTCAGTGAACGATGATATTTATATAACCGGCCCCACAACCGGTGTTATAGAAATGAAAGTAGAAGAAATTCGGGTAAACCTGCAGCCCGTTAAAAAAACAATTAAAGGAGAGTTGTGTTCTCTAAAAGTGCCATCATTGGTCAGACGTAGTGATAAGATCTATGGAATTAAGGCTCTTTCAACCTAAACACGAATGGAATTGAGTGCTATTAATACACTGTTGTTTAGTTAGAAAATGTTGTTTGGTTTTCGAAATGGGTTTGACTCCTTTGGAGTCACATGTAAAGCCATTGTTTTCTAAAATCCTGCGACCCCATTCAGGGTCGAATAATCTTAACCAAACGACTATGACAATTAATAGTTGAGCCCACTTTAAAGGGGTTATAGGTAGTTTCGGAGTGAACTCATTGTTTTTATTTCTTGATAACTAATTATTTTTCACGCATCACCCCCTAAATATCATTCCGCATGCTAAAACTCATAACTTTTTTTTAGTAAACACATGTTTAAATCCATAAAAACTTCAAAAATACATACTTTTTAAACGTTATATCTCTCTTTGATGTTACTTAGGTTATTACGTAACGATTAATTTTGTAAATTTACAAACTTCAATCATTTCGAACAGAAATAAAACAAATTCTTACAAACTAAATCAAATCAACATGAGAAAATTTACTTTACTCGTATTCCTGTCAGTACTTTTTACTGGCTTCACTTTTGCTCAGGAGTCTATGCTCAAGGCAAAAAGTAAACATCTTACCAAAGAAACCAATACTTCATTGATTGAAAATTCTACCAGTAGAGTTAATCTCCAAGTATTGAACAAAGCGAATAAAAGCACTCAGTTTTATGAAGGCTTTGAAACTTCACCAAATGCTTCAGAGGGTTTATTACCCGAAGGATGGACACAAAAAAGAACCAGTACTTTGGATGCCGCCCCAACTGCTGACCCTGATCCTGAGCTCCCATCCTGGTTCAGACAGGAAAATGGCGTTTATGGTTTGGATGGTGACTATGTTCATGCCGGATTAGGCTCAATGGCTACAGGATATACTACTCCAGAATTCACATGGGCTATATCTCCTGAATTTACCATGGAAGGTTCAGCTACAGATCTGGCCTTTCTTACCTATTGGGTTTGGTATCAGCATAGTGCCGATGATGGATGGTTTACCAATTATCATGTAAAAGTTTTTGCTGATGGTGCATGGACACTGTTGCAATCTTTTATTGGAGCTGACGATCCAACGGCAAACCTTTTCGAAGCATCCGTTGGAATTGATGTGTCAGCCTACATTGGCAAAACCATACAGTTGGCTTTTATATATGAATATACTGATGGATATCAAATGGCAATTGATGAAATTGAAGTTGCTGTTTTACCCAATTTTGATAATGGAATTAATTCCGTCTTCTATGAATTTTACCAGTGGTGGCCTGCCAGTGTTGACAAACAAATGAGATTTGATATAGAAGTAGGAGGAAAAGGTCTTGCACCTGGAATTGGTGAAGTTTCGCTGTTTGTAAATGACCAGCTGATCGAAACACAAGAACTTGAAATCATGCTTTTTGGAATGAGTGATGTGGATACATTCTTATGGACTCCAGATGCACCTGGCATCTATAATTTACGTTTCCAATTAAGTGATGAGCTGGATGACGGCGATGGGAATATGGTAGCAGACGAAAACCCGGCCAACAACATTCTCGAATTAACCTTTGATATTCCAGACCCTGAAACCGTGCTGTTTACAGAAGGGTTCGAACATGTTGACTGGGAAAACCCTGATGGTGCAACAGTAATTTTTCCTCCTTCAGATGAATGGTTAATTACAGAAGGTTGGGGTGTTACTACCGCAAGAGCCATGAGAGACCTTGTTTCTGCTTCTGTAGGTCAATTCAATAATGACCCCGAAGAAGTTATGGTAACTCCGGCCATGTCATTGCCTGCAGGTACTGTAAAATTAAATATGATTGTAGGTGGATTGAATAACGGTATTATTGATGATGGATCTTACCTGGGACACTCTACCCTTGAAATATATCTACTAGATGAAGCCCCTGCAAAAGATGTTAGCGAAGCTACTCTTCTTCTCACATACGAACTTGATTCGCTTGTTGGAGATGCAGCAAGAACAATTTCCTTAGATATACCCGTAGAAACTGCCGGTGATTATTACCTTTCATTTAACACTACTTCAACATTCAATTTCACCGATTTCTTCTCCTTTGTATTTATTGACAACATTATGCTTACAAGCATACCTGAAGTTGTTATGTACGATGTTACCTTCAATGTTGATGTTACCAACCTGGAAGGGTTTGATCCCGAAACACATACTGTTTATATGACAGGAAACATTGTAGGTTGGGCCGAACCAGGTACAGAAGGATCAGTAACCATGACGAGAGATGCCGATAATACCGAAGCTATTGTTTACACTACAACCGTTAGCCTCGAAGAAAATACCGAAGTAGCTTATAAATATTTCTCCGATGCAGTTGCGGCTGGCTGGAACGGTGGCGAATGGGCCGGTGAACCCAACAGAGAAGTGACCATTACCGAAGCAACAACCTTTAACGACACATGGGCTGTTTATGGCAACGTTTCTGTTGATGAAGTTACAGAAGATCAGAATTTTTCCGTTTATCCTAACCCCGTTCGTGATAACCTGACCATTGGTAATGGCCAAAACATATCTTCTGTTCGGATTTTTGATATTACAGGTAAAGTTGTCTATAATGCCAACATCAATGATGTAACTACAATAATCAATGTTTCTGATTTTAATGAAGGTGTTTATGTTGTTCAGATCATTTCCGGCAACGAAGTAACAAGCCGTAAAATAAATATTGTAAAATAAAGCAATCTGTTCAGCTGGATAACTTTAAGAAAGTACAACTCAAAAAAGCCCGGCGAATTCCGGGCTTTTTTGTCTGTTGTATTTCCAGGGTGGGTACACCATAAATACTGGTTGGAAAAGCTTCCAATTTAGCCATATTTTTGCTACTTTAGCCTAATTATTAGTTAATTAGCATTTTCAATACACAAAAAAATGAAGAGAGTTTTTAATTCAGGATCTCGATTTATATCCTCAAGAAATATTTTTTATCTGCCAAAATGGGTTTTTATAATTTCTGTTTTTTGTTCAGGAGTATTGTTTTCGTCAGCCTACTCGCAGGTAAGCTATGGTGGGTTTCCGGCTTCTTTAAAAACATCCTACCCAAAACCCAAAACCATCGAACTGGAATACCTTGATATTGAACCCTTTTTGGTAGAAGATTATGTTAATGACGAATTGGGTAAGCCACCGCGCATTGGCATTTCAAGAGAACTTTCAGTTAATCTTGCAGACAATAATCATTTATGGGTTGAAACACATGACAATCCAACTGAAAAAATATGGAAAATGGCCTTTAAATCCAAAGGAGCCATAAACGTAAACGTTAGTTTTTTCGATTTCTACCTTGCTCCGGGCAGTGAACTCTATGTTTACGATGCCAAAAGAGAGCTCATTCTGGGCCAGTTTAACGAAAAAAGCAACCATCCTTCCGGAATTTTTACAGTTTCCAATCTTCCCGGAGATGAACTCATAATCGAACTCATTGAATATTCGAATATTACTCTTGAAAATGGCTGGTCACCATCCAGTAATTTTACGATTGCCCAAATTGGGCATTTTTACCGTTTTGATGCTTTTGGTGAAGACGACAAAGCTGCCGACCCCTGTCATGTAAATATCAATTGTCCTGAAGGAGACGAATGGCAAAGAGAGAAGAGAGGTGTAGCACGAATCATCTTAAAAGATGGGTCAAACTTCGGTTACTGCACCGGAAGTCTAATCAACAACGTAGCCAACGATGGCCGTGTGTTATTCATCACAGCAGATCACTGCGGAGATACTTCTTCTGAAGCAGATTTTCAACAATGGCAGTTCAGGTTCAATTATGAAAAAAATTCCTGTACTTCCATTTTTTCACCACCCAACCAAACCCTTACAGGCTCGGCATTACTGGCAAAAGCCCCCATAACCGGTGGTACAGACTTTAAACTACTTGAACTGACACAAACTCCTCCAAAAAACTACAAACCCTATTATAACGGGTGGGATAGAACTATTACAGGCTCATCCGCGGGTGTAGGCATTCATCATCCTGATGGTGATGTCAAAAAAATCTCTACCTATACTACAAATCTTGGAACGGGAACTTTCCCCGGCTCTACGCTTAATGGTTTCTGGCGGGTAGCCTGGGCACAAACCGTAACAAACTGGGGGGTTACACAAGGTGGATCTTCCGGATCACCTCTGTTTAGCAGCAACAAAAGAATTATCGGTACACTTACAGGTGGTAATTCATCATGTAGTAACCAACTAAACGGTCGAGATTTATTTGGCAAATTCCATTTGCATTGGGATGAAAACGGCACAGAAACCAATGAACAGCTGGTATCTTTCCTTGATCCTGAAGAAACAGACACTCTGTTCATTAATGGCTTTGATCCTCATTTTCGTTGGCTAACCATAGAAACCAACCATCAGTACGAAGCATTTTCTTTTGATGTGGAAGCTACTGACATAAGAACCAACATATGGGAGTTTGAAACAGGAGAAACCATTACCGTTACTGCCATCGAAAGTATACCCGGCACAGCGTGGATTTTTGAAAAATGGAAAGTAGGCGATGAAGAATTTACCGAACCATCTCTTGAGCTCGTTATGGATGAAGATACAACCATTGAAGCTATTTACACACTCTCTCCTGATGCTGTATCCCTTACTTTTATCATTGTAAACGAAAATGATGAACCAGTTTCTGATGCTACCATTTCATTCAATGGAATCGAAAATATACCCGGTGACTATCTTGTTCCTTCTGCACTTCCTGATATTGCTTACAACTATACAGTTTCCAGAGATGGTTATATCGAAATTGACTCGCAGATAACATTAGAAGCGGGCAACCCCGATCAAACAATAAACATTGTTCTTAATTTTACAAGATACGCCGTTACTTTTGAAATTAAGGATGCGCTTACCCAGGAAGAAATAACCGATGCTGTAGTAAGGATTTCAGGTGTTACTTACAATGAAGGAGAGTATGTTATTGACATGATCCCCGGTGATTACATCTACTCCGTAATTCATCCGAATTATAACAGCAGGCATGGTCAGCTCAACATGAGCGATGAGCCACAAACAATTCAGGTTGAATTACTGGCAATTGATACCTCTGTCCCTCTTATCAACACATCAAAGATTTCTGTAAGCCCCAACCCGGCAGATCAGTTTATAGTTATTCAATCAGAATATGAAATTTTTAAGATAAACATTTTCAACCTTAATGGTAATTTATTGTTAACTAACAATCTGACTGAAAAAAGTAAGAAATATAAAATATCAGTCGGTGTTCTCGAAAATAGTATTTATGTTTTAGAAGTTCATACAGCCAAAAGACCTTATGTTGAAAAATTAATGATCTTTAGATAAACATGGTATAAATATTAGAATTATTTTAAATCAGCACTACTTTCCCTTTCATCAATATATATTATAGCGAAAGAATTGGAAATATAGCGAAAGTATTGGAAATTAAATTTTTAATTATGAACCGAAGGTTTTGCTCTTCCCTGCTTAAAAGGTTTACCTTATTATTCGCATGGTTGTTGGTATTATTAGCATTCCATTGGTCAACATATGGAAATAGCCCGAGCGTACTGGAAAAAACCCAGAACAATATCTCATCTGCAAGCATTGAAGAGGGGATAATTTATATTAAGCTCTCTAATCATCATACCGATAAATATTTTGATCACGTATCTTTAGATAAAAGTGGTATTGTAAATTTTTCCATTCCATCAATTGATTCCCTGAACAAACGATTTAATGTTTCCAACTTTAATTCCATGTTTAGTGGGCCAAAAATCAATTCTGCTTTTACTGAAAGACATCGCGAACACCAGCTACACCTCTGGTTTGCCTTGAAAATTCCCGAAGAAATTGACTTGAGACAGGTGTTAGAAGCTTATAATGCCCTGCCAGATATTGCTATCGCTGAGCCGGTTTACCGAATCATCAATGTAGATCAACCAAATGCCGTTTCAACCAGAAATCCCGGACGCACATTTTTCCCTGATCGAAGTCTGAAATCTGATATAATTCCTGCAAAAACCCAAACGGCTGTGCATAACAACCAAAGACCTGTTGAATCAATCATTTCAAGGAATATTAATACTTTGGTTAATCATGATATTACAGTAAAAAATGATTTCCCCGAAGAAATGGATCCTTTTGTTCCCAACGATCCTCAGTTAAATTCGCAGGCCTGGCATTACAATGCCATCGAATTATCAAAAGCATGGACCATTGAAAAAGGCAATGATCTGGTAACAGTTTCGGTTCATGACTCTGGTATTTTATATACCCATCCTGACCTGGCAAACGCTATGTGGCCCGAAATCGGACCTGGTGGCACGGCTACCCAGGCCGGAAACCATGGCACACACGTGGCCGGAACTGTTGCTGCCGTGACCAATAATGCCATTGGGGGTGCCGGAATTGCCGGTGGCTCTGATGAAGCAGGGGGAGCTAGACTGATGAGTATCGATATATTCAACGATGAAACCATCACAACCTATCAGGGTTATGTGTATGCTGCCGATTTAGGTGTACCTATTTCACAAAACAGCTGGGGTTATGAAAACTCTAATGCATTTAACCAGGCCGATCTGGACGGGATAGACTACTTTGTAGAGAATGGAGGTGGAGAAATTCTTGATGGCGGTATCGTTTTCTTTTCTGCCGGAAATGACAACAGCGATGATAAATGGTACCCTGGTTATTATGAAAGTACTGTTGCTATAGCATCCACAACTACAGATGATCATAAATCAGGGTTTTCCAACTTTGGAGAATGGGTGGATATTTCTGCACCTGGCTCAAGTATCTTTAGCACAACTCTAAACAATGGTTATGGCAACCTGAGCGGAACTTCCATGGCCTGTCCCCATGTTAGTGGTGTGGCAGCTTTGGTTTTGAGTTATATACCCGGAATGATTTCCGCTGAGCAATTAAAAGATATTTTAACTCTTAGTGCCGACAGTATTGACAACGCGAATCCCAGTTATGTCGGCCTACTGGGAAGTGGCCGTCTTAATGCCTATAAGGCGCTTTTACTTGCCCGCAGTTATGCCGTTTTAAATGTCGAAAATGTAAATGCAGTTGCCATAGGTGAAAACGAAATAATGGTAAATTGGGATTTAAACCTGCAGGAAGATACTGTTGTAGTAGCTTATAATACCACAGGCCAGTTTATAAGACCTGAATCTACAGTAAATGAGGGCGACGAAATAAATCCGGGTACATTTATTCTTTATAAAGGAACAGGGTTGGAGCTATATCATGATACCCTGCAAATGGGTACCCGATATTATTATCACATCTGGTCGTATGATGGCGATAGATACTCTTTGGGGAAAACCGTCTTCGCTGATACTGATTGTGGCTTCTTTTTGGCCCCTTATAATCAACCCTTTGCTGATGCACGAATACCCAACTGCTGGCAGTCATATGCCGTTGATGATGGTGAAGCAGATCAGATCTGGGAAGTGGGTAGAATATCATTTGGTGGATTAAATACCCCTGATTTTAGCGAATTATATGCTTATATTGATAGTGATATTTTTGGTGATGGTTTCTTTCAAAACACAGATCTTCGCAGCCCTGCTTTCGATCTTAGAGATATGGAGCAGGTAACCCTAAGTTTTTCGCACTATTACCGGCACAGAACCGGCTCGGGTGCATCTGTTCATTATTCTCTGGATAATGGTGAAAGCTGGTTGCTGATATATGAATGGCTGGCATCTACAAACAACCCCGAAAATTTCAGCATCTCCATTCCCGAAATTGCCGGACAACAGAATGTTCTGTTTAAGTGGAACTATTTCGGTACTGATTCTTACTACTGGAGCGTAAATAACATTACGGTTAGTGATGTTAATCCATTTCTAAATACCAGAACCATTACAATTCCAAAACAATTCGCGATATTTCCCAACCCGGCAAAACCCGGACAAAATGTGACCGTAAAATTATCGGAAAACTGGAAAGAATTGGTAAATATTACCATTTTTAATGCAACAGGGCAAATTGTTAACCAGTTGCTAAACATTCCATCAGAATACAACAAAATGGTTGAATTGCCCCAAATGCAGCCAGGAATTTATTTCATTTCACTCAATAACAATGAAGAAACGCAATCATTAAAGTTAATCGTTAACCCTTGATCAGATTCCTAAAAGACCCTTATAAACCATTAAATTTAAACAAAGAACATAATGCATTCCTACAAACATTATAATTAATGTGTAATAGCCATTAATGCTAAAATATTTATCTTTGCGCTGCAATTATGAACCCATTCACGTAAAGGAAACAATCAGTCTAATCCTTATTTAATTAATTTTAAACAAAAACAACATGAAGATTAAGTTTACTTTAGTATCACTTTTTCTACTGTTTTTATTTTCTGCCAACCTACATGCGCAGCAAAGAACAGTAAGAGGAACGGTATCTTCGGCCACTGATAAGCTATCCCTTCCCGGTGTAACCGTTTCCATTAAAGGCACTACCGTTGGTACCACAACCGATATCAACGGTGATTACGAATTAGAAATCGACGGTACCAATGTGGTTCTTGTCTATTCTTTTGTGGGTATGCAAACAAAAGAAGTAACCGTTGGCAACCAAACGGTCATCAACGTTGCACTGCAATCCGACCTGGTAGGTTTGGAGGAAGTTGTGGTGGTGGGCTATGGAACCCAAAGACGCGATGCCGTGACGGGTGCCGTTCAAATCGTTACTTCCGACAAAATTGAGCAAATTCCCATTGCCAGTTTCGACCAGATTTTGCAGGGTCAGAGTGCAGGTGTAAATGCTGTAGCCAATACAGGACGTCCCGGGGCATCTGCCAACGTAACCATTCGTGGGATCGGTTCTATCAACGCTGGTACCCAGCCTTTGTATGTTGTGGATGGTGTTCCGCTTAACGCAAGCATTTCTACATATGTAAACCCCATTTCGTCCATCAACCCCAACGATATTGAGTCGGTTACTGTTTTGAAAGATGCCTCTGCAGCCGCAATTTATGGGTCGCGTGCAGCCAATGGGGTTATCCTGGTTACTACCAAAAGAGGGAAAGCGGTGGAAAAATCTGAAGTTAATTATCGTGCGCAATATGGTATATCTACCCTGGCACGAGATTTCTTTGATATGATGAGTACCGATCAAAAAATTGATTACGAAATTACTCTGGGTATAAGAGACCCCGAATCTTCATTAGTAAATCTTGACTCCTTAAGAAATATTAATACCGATTGGAGAAATGAGATGTTCAGAGAAGCTGTTGTAAATTCTCATGAACTCTCATCCAGAGGGGGCAATGAAAGGACTCGCTATTTTTTATCAGGTAGCTATTTTTATCAGGATGGGATTCTACAAAGATCAAACTTTAATCGTATTACAGGGAGACTAAATCTTGACCATTTTGTTACTGAAAAATTGAAATTCGGAACATCCCTAACCATGGGGTATGAAAAATACGACTGGTCTGTAGATGCCGAAGCAGGCTACTCAAACAATGTTTATAACCCCGTTTTTGCAGCTTATTTGCTTAACCCCTACGAGCAACCCAGAGATGAAAACGGAGAGTGGATTACTGAATTTGACACCTACTTTGGCAACCCCCTTCGTGAACTTGAACTCAACATCGATGACAACAACAACCTGAAACTCGTAGGTAATGTCTTTGGTGAGTATGAGCCTATCCGTAATCTGATTCTGCGCTCAAGTATCGGTACTGACTTTTACGATTATACCTACAGGCTCTATTATCACCCCAACAGCATTTGGGGCTCAGATGACAATGGTTCTATATCTCGCGGTTTTACCCGTGCCAATACCACAACCTTTAGCAATACGGCCCGCTACAGTTTCTTACTCGATATGAAACACAGCTTTACCTTTTTAGGCGGTTTGGAGACTACAACCAATTATGTGGAATCCTTTAGTGGCAGTGGACGTGGATTCCCCAACGATAAACTTATCCAGCCGGGTGTTACAGCGGTTCCTACAGGTTTTGGTGGTGGGCTTTCTGAATGGGCCATGTTATCATACCTGGGTTCATTGAACTATAGTTTTAGCAGTAAATATTTTCTTGATTTAACCTTCAGAAGAGATGGTGCTTCCCGATTTGGAGCTGAAAACAGATATGCAAACTTCTGGTCAGTAGGTGTAAACTGGAATGCCAAATCAGAAGATTTTCTCAGCAATGTGGATTGGCTCAACAGCCTCAGAGTACGAGGAAGTGTGGGAACCTCTGGTAACTTTAATATCGGTAACTATACACATATTGGATTATATGGCTTTGGACTTACCTACAACGACACACCCGGAAGTGCCCCTGCATCTCCAGGAGATAGCGAACTTACCTGGGAGAAGAGTATGGCTTATAACCTGGGAGTTGAATTTGGAATCCTTGACAGACTTAACACAACCGTTGAGATTTACAGAAGAGAATCAACCGGAATGTTGTTATCAGTGCCGTTATCTCTAACCACCGGTTTTGGCTCAGCTACCCGAAACGTTGGTAGTATGTACAACCAGGGTATTGAAGTAACTACCGATCTGGACATCTTAACTGGCGATTTTTTATGGACATTCGGAGGAAACTTCAGTTACAACCAAAATAAAATTACATCCCTGTATCTGGATACCGATGAATTTAACCCAACTGGTACAAGTATTATCTATAAAGAAGGTCTCCCTTATGGTTCATTCTTCACCAATGAATTTGCCGGTATCAACCCCGCAACAGGAGAAGCACTCTGGTATGACGAACATGGCAACCTGACTGATGAGTTCAGAGACAGTGATGCCAAGGTATTGGAAGGTAAGTTATTTATTCCCCCTGTTACCGGTGGTTTCAATACAACAATGGCCTATAAAAACTTCCAACTTGATGTGTTTTTTAGCTACGTGCATAACAAATACCTGCTAAATAACACCCGCTACTTTACCGAAAGTCACGGTATGTTTGCAACTTACAGCCAAAACAGCAACTTGCTTGACCACTGGAAAGAACCCGGCGATCTTACATCTGTTCCTAATCCATTTAATTCTGCCAATAACAATCGATTCGATTCAAGACTCATTGAAAATGCATCTTTCCTTCGCATGAGAAATGCTACCCTGTCATATACACTACCGGCCAGCATAACACAAAGGATGGGTGGTTACATCAGGAACATGAGAATTTACGCTCAGGGCCAGAACCTTTTCACCTGGACCACATACAAAGGCTTCGACCCGGAACAGGAAGGATACATTGAATTAAGTGCCTACCCTGCTGTAAGAACAATATCTTTCGGTCTGGACTTAGGCATTTAATGGGTTCCCAGTAAAAATCAATCAGAATATTAAGTAAGAAATATCTCCATTGTTTATTCACTTAGAGAATCTTACGAAGAAAATAACTTCAAATATATATTGAAATGAACAAATTGAAATTTAAAAAAATATATGCATTACTCCTGGGGCTTTTGCTAATGCCAACAGCATGTAATGACGATTTCCTCGAAAAGCTGCCCAATTCTTCTATTGCTACAGAACGGGCCTTTGAAAACCTGGAAGATTATGAAGCTGCCATCAATGGAGTTTACAGCGCAGTAAAATCAGGTGCCTATTATGGCAAAAATATGATGCTGATGGGTGATTTCCTTTCAGATAACCTTTATGCCCGTATTGGTTACAGCAACAGCTACGGTATCGTTTATCAATTTGAGTTTACTTCCGGTACAGGCGAAATGTCAAGTTTATGGTCGGTTGGTTACACAGTTGCAGTAAGAGCCACCCATATAATTGATAAAATTGATGCTCTCGAAGAAGGAACACAGGAGGAGCGGGATATTATCAAGGGTGAAGCACTCTTTGCCCGGGCCATGGCTCACTTCGATCTATTGAGGTATTTCTCAAAAGCCTATCAGAGATCAAATCCCGATGTAGATTTGGGTGTTCCCTATAAGGATAATGTTTCCCTGAATCCTGTTTCAAGACCCACCATCAGCCAGACTTACGAACGAATCTTTCAAGACCTTGAGGAGGCTTATGACCTTCTGCCTGCAACTGCTGATAACATCAAATTCTCTAAAAAAGTAGCCGATGCATTATATGCCAGAATTTATTTTGAAATGGGAAGATACGATGAAGCGATAACACATGCGACCTTGTTAATTGATGATCCTTCTTTTAGTCTTCTATCAGGCACAGCCTACGAAAACATGTGGATCAACGATATCGGCAACGAAATCATTCTTCGCATGATGATTACGCAATCAGAATCAACAGGTGCTCCCAGAATTGGCTCTAACTTTATCGGTTCCAACCCTCCTGCCCCTCTTTGGAATATTGACTATTTACCTGCTATTGATCTTTTGCAATTGTATGATGATAAGGAAGATATTCGGTTTTCAACCTTTTACCGCAGAAACACTGGCACACCAGGTGGAACTGGTATTCAGACCGTTATCAGAAAATACCCCACCAATCCTGCTTTTACAACCCGCGGAGTAAATTTACCTAAAGTATTCAGACTCGCGGAAATGTACCTTATCAGGGCCGAGTCTTATGCACGTACAGATCGTGATGAACTGGCACTGAATGATTTAAACACACTAAGAGCTGCAAGAATAAATGAATACCAGGATGTTGATCTTAGCGGCGAAGCTTTATTTCTGGCTATAAAAGATGAAAGACGCATGGAACTGGCTTTTGAAGGCCACAGATATCTTGATCTGAAACGCGATGGCGAAGGCTTCGAGAGAGTGCCGCAACCCGGAACATTGGTTGCGAATGATTTGGTGGTTGAAGCTGATAACTTCCGCTTCGTATGGCCGATACCCGAAGCTGAAATGTTGGCTAACCCTGAGTTTGCAGGGCAACAAAACGATGGTTATTAAACAAAATATTTCCCATGCATCTGTCTTTGAACCGGCAATGTGCATGCAAAACAAATTTTAAATCATTTATTTTATGAAACGAAATATAATTATTCTGCTTTTTCTGGCTATAACGTTTGGCCCTTTTGTTGGCTGCGAGGAAGAAGAGCAAATACTACCAAAAGAAGACTGGTTTGTTGCCTTTGAAACCGTTAGCGCAACCATATCGAAAACATCCGCTGATACCTTAAAAATACCCGTTTACGTGGCTGCAGGTGCAGGTAGCGCTATAACTGTAAATATTGGTATCAATACTGATAGCACTACCGCTGTGGCAGGTCAGGATTACAACTTTGTGCACGGCCCTGCTTTAAGTTTTCCAACTGGTGCCGGTTTCGATACCATTAGAATTGTACCGGTTGCACCCGGTAATGACGGGGCACAAACCCTGTGGTTATTCCTGGAAAATAATTCAGCCGGATATAACATGGGCTTTAAACATGGCGAAGAAGCTGATTCCACGTCTTTTGCTGATTTCAAAATCACATTCCAATAATATTTATTTTTGAAAGATTAAAAAAGCAGCTATTTTTGTAGCTGCTTTTTTTGCTTAATGCCCTAAATTTGCTGATTTTACTTTTGGTCTGCTGATAAATAATAAATGCGCTGCATGTCTACCCTAGTTTAATTTTTAAACGAATAAGCGTATCAAATTTAAATCAAATAGTTGATCAATATTTCCCCAATTCTAAATTCATAGATGTATCTCAAAATTTTAACCCAACCAAATCATGAAAAAACATCTTGTACTCCCCTTCTTTTTACTTGCACTCATTTTATCAGCTACCAATGCCCATGCGCAAACAAGAAAAAGTATATTCCGCACCATGGACCGTACAGTGAATATCGATGAGAAAGCCGATACTACAGTGTTGTTTCTTTTTGATAAATTTACTCCTGCTGTGGTATATTATCCCCAGGAGATCGCTTATCTCGACATCAATTACAAAATATTTACCGATGAAATGATTGCCATACACCCTCAAAAAGATGCCATGGTTCTTTCTACAGAAGTAAAATTTGATAGCATTATCGTTGCTGAAAAGGTATTTATTTATGACCCCACCCACGGATATTTACAAAAACTGGATAATTCACTCCCCTTATACATAAAGATGCAGGGCGATTATGCCATGAATGAGATTACCCAGGGAGCCTATGGCAGCAATCCGGCTTCTGCATCAATGCGCAACTATAACAGTATCGACAATAGAACAGCAACTACCGGAAATTTCGACCCCCTGAAAAATGTGCAAAACACATCAGGAAACGAGGTAGAATTCACCGTTACATCGCAACCTACCCTGGTTTACATACAAAATAATAACATGACAACCCTGAAAAACCGAAAAAGTATAACAGATGTTTTCGGTATTAAATCGTCTGATGTAAGATCTTTTATAAGGTCAGAAAATATAGATTTTGACAATTCAAATGATCTGATTAAACTGGCCCAATTCATAAATGAAGCACTGAACTAAAAAAAAAGTTTCAGTTAAAAAGTTTTTTTATTCTATCGTTGTAACAAGATTTAAAATAAAACTTAATTTACTTATAAATTATTTTGCAATTTATTTACAAACCTACTACTTCTTTTTATCTACCTGCACATAGTTAAAATCGATTAGATTTTGGATGATATTTTATAGCCCCCCAAAAGAGCAATCACAAATCCTTAAACACGCGTATAATAAGGCATTAATTAAAAAAACAAACGCTCATTAACGGCCTAAACAATATTTTTTTAGTAAATTTACGGCTCTTTAGTACTTGTGCTTTCTAAAAGTACTAAAATAGGAAAATAATAATTATTAACAACAAAAACAAAAACAACATGAAGAAAATTTTTCTAATTTTTTTTCTGGCATTGGGTCTGTTGGGCAATGGACTTTATGCACAGGAAAAAGTCGTTACGGGTACCGTTACTCAATTTTCGGATGGTAATACGCTACCTGGTGTTACCGTCAGAATAGAAGGTACTACCCAGGGCACCACCACCGATATGGATGGACGTTACGAAATCACCGTCCCTGCAGACGGTATTTTGGTATTTACCTATATAGGTATGAATACCGAAGAGATTCCGGTAAACAACCGGGACGTAATCAACGTGGCTATGATTTCCAACATCTCCATGCTGGAGGAAGTCATCATTTCCGGGGTTACATCAGGTACCCCAAGAGCCAAAATGTCGGTTTCAGTAGCCCGTGTAGGTGAAGAAGCCCTTCAGGAAGTTCCTGCAGCATCGGCTGCATCTGCCCTTCAGGGTAAAGTTGCCGGGGTATCTGTTACCCAAAGTGCTGGTTCTCCCGGCCAGGCCGCCAACATTATCGTTAGGGGTGCTACCCAGATGATGGGTAGCCAGGACCCGCTTGTAATTGTTGATGGTGTTATGGTGGATGGAACACTTGCCGATATCAACGTTGATGACATTGAATCTATCGAAGTTGTGAAAGGAGCATCTGCTTCAGCTCTTTATGGTTCTCGTGCAGGTAACGGAGTTATTGTTATCCAGACCAAATCTGGTAGAAACCTTGCATCAGGCCAAACTGTTGTAAGAGTTCGTAATGAGTTTGGGGCAACCCAATTGGCCAAAAAATACGATCTGGCCGAATCTCACTTTTATGAACTTTCTGACAATTGGAACAGCATCTCCAATTATACCAGCTTTGCCGGTGTAAATTATCCTGAAGGATACCAGGGTGGAAATGTTGGCGGAATTACCGGTTCAAGAGTTCCCAAAGCCGACCGCTACATGGATCAACCCTACAGCAGGCTATATGATCATCAGTCTGATTTATTTAGTGGTAGTGAATTTTACACCAACTATGTTTCCGTAGAAGGTAACTTAGGGAAAACCAGATTCCTCACTTCTTTTGAAAACAGTCAACAAGGTGGGGTTATTGATATGGTGGATGGATTTAATCGCCAGAACTACAGGTTAAACTTCAACCATAATATCAATGATAAACTATCTGTTACTGCCAGCAATTTATTTACACAGTCAAGATCTGTTGATCCCGGCGGCGTAAGTCTTTTCAATGGGGGTATATTTTTTAACCTTCTTTTGATGCTTCCTGATGTTGACCTTTACAGAGACAATGTGGATGGCCAGCCTTATGAATTTATTCCTGACCCATGGAACGTTACCACTGAAAACCCTCTTTACAACATTTACAAAAAGCAAAATGAAGAGTTAAGAGATCGTATGATCAGTAGCTTTTCTGCCAACTATGCACCCTTCGAATGGTTGAATTTTGACGCACAGTATGCTTTTGAAAACGCAAGTATTGAATATACTGAGTACGAACCCTTTGACACTTACCAAAGAGGAGGTGCCGGAGCACAATATTCTAGAGGATTGCTATACAAGTACAGCTCACGCAGATTTGATGAAACCATGCAGGCTACTGCCAACCTGCAAAATATTTTTGGCGATTTAACTGCAAAAGCCAAAATCAGTTATTTATATGAAAATCGAAGTTTTGAAGAATTTTCGACTACAGGCTATAGATTTGCCTTGAATATTCCCGACCTGGTTTCTTTTGATAACATTCCCAATCTTTCAGATATTTCTGCATCAAACAATACAACCAAAGAAATTACCAAAAACGTATTTGGTATAGGTTCCCTTGATTTCAGAGACAGATACATTATGGATGCGATGTACCGTATGGATGGTTCGTCCTTGTTTGGTGAAGAAAACAGATGGAACGCCTACTACAGGGTATCAGGTGCCTATCGTATTACCCAGGACATAGATATCCCTGGCATACAGGAATTAAAGTTCAGAAGTGCCTATGGTACTTCAGGCCAGCGCCCGGGGTTCCTTTACCAGTATGAAGTAATGTCCTTATCCGGTGGTGCTGCCAGCAAGGAAGCGCTAGGTAACAGAGAATTAAAGCCCTCCCGCTCAAAAGAATGGGAAGTGGGTATTGAAGCCTATTTCCTGAATATTTTCGATTTGGAAGCTACTTACTCTGTAAATACAACAGAAGACCAGTTTGTAAGAGCACCCCAGGCGGTTCACTCCGGTGGCTGGAGCTACAGATGGATAAATGGTGGTACCATGCAGGCCAACGCCCTGGAAATTTCATTGGGAACACAATTGGTTAAAAACAGAGAAGTAAACTGGAATTTCAGATTGTTGTTCGACAAGGTGATTACCGAAGTTACCCAATTGGATATTCCACAATTCCAGTATGGCCCACAAGGGCAGGAAGCAGACAAGCTCTTCCTGATGGCCTCAGGCGAAATGTTCTACACCATGTATGGTTACCATTTCCTTACATCATTGGACGAAATGGCTGCTCAACTCCCGGCCGGACAAACTATCGATATGTACGAAATTAACTCTGATGGTTATGTTGTTCCTTTCGGAACCCAGGGTACAGCCAATGAAATTGCTCAAATACAACGTGATGAAACCGGACAACCTGCCATAGTAGAAATTGGCAAAGGCCAGCCCGATTTTAACCTTAAGTTTGTGAACAATTTCAAGTACAAAGACTTTAGTGTATATATGCTTTGGGACTGGAAACAAGGTGGTGACATCTACAACAAAACAGCTCAATGGCTTACACGTGATGATAGATGGGCACAGATGGACCAAAGTGGTAAAGCTGAAAACGAAAAGAAAACCATTGATTATTACAAAAACTTTTATTTTATTAATGAAATGAATGATTATTGGGTAGAAGATGGTTCCTTTGTAAAATTGCGTGAGCTTTCTATTGCTTATACCATTTCAGGAAGCAAATTGAACAATGTAATGGGTGGCTACCTCAAAGGCATCAAAATTGGCGTTATTGGAAGAAACCTACTCACATTCACCAAATATTCAGGGTATGATCCGGAAGTTCAGACCTGGAATTCAGGTGGTGTTCAGTACTACCCCTATGACTTTGCCGGGTACCCAAATTACAGAAGTTTCTCAGGTTCACTGGAACTTAGATTTTAATCTCAAAAAAACAACAAAACTATGAAAAGAAAAATTTATATAATTCTCGGTCTTCTGACAATGATCTCTTTCGTTGCCTGCGAAGATCTGGAAGTAATCAACACGAACCAACCCCAGTTTGATGATGTTAACGTTCCTCAGGAAGTTAATGCATCTGTAGGTGGGTTGATGAACCAATGGTTTATGCATGCCGTAGATTCTGATGGACCGGGTCTCGGTCTCAGTGTAGCTGCTGATGCAGCCAGCTGTTCATGGGGTAACTTTGGTATGAACGATTTATCAAGAGAACCAAGAGCAGCCTTTTCCAACAATCCCTCCTACCCAAGCATACAAATTTCTGAAGACTATTATATAGGGATGTATGCTACAGCTAGCGTTGCTACCGATGCTCTCATAGCTATTAATAATGATGATGAAGGATTGGTTGAACAACCTGAACGTGCCAGAGCCATGGCTAAATTTATTCAGGGACTCACCATGGGTTCCGTTGGTCTTCTTTATGACCAGGGTTTCGTGGTTACTGAATATACTGACCTTACACAGGAAGTACCTATGGTTACATGGGATGTATTAATTGACTCTGCTATGGTAATGATGGATGAAGCCATTCAAATTGCTGAGAACAATACCTTTACTATTCCCAGTGAATGGGTAAATCTTAGTGTTGGTACTATGAGCAATACACAGTTTGCACAATTGGCTAATACCATGGCAGCAAGATTAATGGCATACAGTTCAAGGACTGCTGCCCAGAATGCTGCCAACGACTGGAACAAAATCAAGGCTTATGCTGAAAAGGGTGTTGATTTCGACTTTGACCCGTTAATGGATGATGTAGTTTGGTATGACTTGATGAAAACTTATGGAAACTTCTCCGGCTGGGCTCGTGTAGATATGCGACTTATCAACCTGATGGATCCCAACATGCCACAATGGTTCCCAGCATCAGGTAGCGTTCAGGATCTGCCAAACGAAGGTTTGGCCACTTCTGAAGACCTGAGACTTGAATCTGATTTTGGTTATGTCCCAGGACAAGACTTCCGCGCAGAACGAGGTATTTATCACTTCACTACATACCGTTATACAAGATTCGATTACTATCTCGCAACCTGGACAGAACATGTTGCCTACCTTCGAAAAGCTGAAAACGATATGTTACTGGCAGAAGCGTTGGTAAGAACAGGTAGTTTGGGCGCTGCAGCTGATATTCTGAATAACCCGGAAAATTCAAGAATAGCCAGAGGGGGTTTGGCCGAAGTAGCAGCCACTGAAGCAGCACTTCTCGATGCAATTTACTATGAAAAAGCCATCGAGTGCTACATGACAGGTGAAGGTGTTGATTTTTACGACATGAGAAGGCGCGATATGCTACAGGCTGGTCAATTCCTGCACCTGCCTATCCCTGCACAGCAGCTCGAGATCTTTGGTATGCCATTCTATACTTTTGGCGGATCACAGGGAGAAGCTGGTGTTGACTACTCAACCGGTGGTTGGGAAGTAGGAAGTAACAGACCTAATTATTGATTTTAAAATTTTACAGCAATGAAAAAAATATTGAAAATAACATTCTATCTGTCATTCGTTTTGGCTATTGGTTTATTCAATGGTTGTGAAGAAACCGATGACTATGATTATAACTCCATTACTCCAAAGGTTCTTGGATTGAATGGACCTGAAGCGGTAGCAGCCCATGGTCTGGCTGAGTTTCCCTACACTTTTTCTGCTTCTTATCACAGAGGTGGTTCTACCCTTGAGTGGTCAGCAACCACTGCAAGTGGCGTTGGCGAAGTTGCAATTACCACTGAAGATGTGGCCACCTTTAAAGGCAAAATAGCAAAAGTTGTTTTTCCACAAAGATCAACAGCCGATGTTGCAACCATTACCGTCACAGAAACTACCATGGGCGGCGTAACCAGTGCCCCATATACATACGAGGTTACACTTGATCCGTTTTGCCCTTACCCAATGGCTGACTTTGTGGGTAACTACACTGGAACATCTACATCCCATGCAGAAACAGTCACTACTGAACTCACAGCAAACCTAAACGAACTCAGGGTATATGAACTGGCAAATTTTGTTCAGGCATCCTGGGGAGAAAACTGGGTTGAAGGTGATGGTTCATGTGTTATGGAATTTTCGTGTGGCGACGTGGTAACCATTGCCAAGCAATTCATTGGTGATTCCGACTATCCTGATACATACCTTATCGAAGGTTCAGGAACTGTGGATGTGGACGCCAAGACCATTACGCTTGTTTACGAAGTATTCTATACAGGCGGTAGCGTACCTGGTATTGAAACCACTCTTACTTTGGATGGAAAATCTGCTGGTCAGATAGTAAGTTTTAACGTTCCAAAAAAATAATTCACCTATTTTATTTAAAAAAGGGGGTAGATCTATTTCTACCCCCTTTTTTTTTTGACCCAACCGTCACAATGATGATGTTATTCCAAAATAACCCCATCATTTTTCCGAAACAGACTCCAATAATCAATTTTAAAACAAATCAGCATCGTTAAAAATTATAAAACAGGCGCATAAATTACATATTCACATAATAAAATAAAAGATCCTTTTTCTGACACATAAAATTATTAAATACAACAATATCAACTCTTTAACCAACCAGACTAATTGAAAATAAAAGGAAATTGTTCTTGTTGAAACTTTGTCTTGGAAAAAGCGTACGAATAACCAAACCAAACAATCATTTAAATTGATTATTGAATCGTTTTTTTACTATTTTTGCAATCTTAATATTCACTAAATTTAGTGAAGCCTTTAAAACAATTCTAATATTTTATTAACAAAAACAAAAACAACATGAAGAGAATTTATCTAATTTTTTTCGTAGTTCTCGGCTTATTGGGCAATAGCCTGTATGGCCAGGAAAGGCGCGTAACGGGAACAGTTACCCAGTTTTCGGATGGCAGTACCCTGCCGGGAGTAACGGTAAGGGTTGATGGCACATCGCTGGGAACCACCACCGATATGAATGGCCGGTACGAGCTCACCGTACCATCAGACGCGGTTTTGGTATTTACCTACATAGGTATGAATACCGAAGAAATTGCAGTGAACAACCGCGAAATCATAGATGTTGCTATGGTTTCTGATGTATCACTGCTTCAGGAAATCGTAGTAGTAGGATACGGTGTGCAAAGAAAGCGCGAAATTACCGGTTCTATTTCTTCGGTAAGTGGTGATGACCTTGCTCAGGTTGCTATGCCAAGCTTCGACACACAACTTGCCGGACGCGCTGCGGGTGTTCAGGTAACTCAATCAACAGGGGTACTGGGAGAAGCTCCAAACATCCGTATCAGGGGTATTGGATCGATCAGCTCCGGCACCTATCCTTTGGTTGTTGTTGATGGAGTTCCAGTTCTTACCGGTAACCTTGGGGGTTTTGCTACCACCAACGGTTTGGCTGATATTAACCCCGCCGACATCGAGTCTGTTGAAATTCTAAAAGACGGGTCAGCTACTGCAATCTATGGATCCAGAGCTGCCAATGGTGTACTTCTTATTACAACCAAAAAAGGTAAAGCAGGTAAATTCGAGTTGAATTACAACAATTTCATTGGTATTGCCAATCCGGTTAACCTTTTTGACCTTACCAATGAAACTCAATGGCTTACCTTGACCGCTGAAATGTTTGATAACGCCGGGCAAGATAATCCGGCAGTTGCTACAGGTCTAAACACTGACTGGCAAAATGCAGTATTAAGACAAAATGCTTTCCAACAAGACCATAGTGTTTCTTTATCAGGTGCAACTGATATGACATCTTACTATTTCTCAATGGGCTATACAGATCAGGAAGGTGTTACCAGACCCAATGAAATGAACAGGTTTACACTCCGTTCAAACATTGACCAGAAGGTAAATAATGCCATTCGTGTTGGTATCAATGCAAGCCTTGCACGTACCACCTATGCTGGTCAAAACTCTGGTGAAAACTCTCTTTCCGGAAACATTTTCTCAGCAATTCGCCAATTGCCCAATACCCCGGTTTATGATCCAAACCACCCAACAGGCTACAACATCGACGAAGGTAACCCACAGCTGGTTGGACGCGGAGCAAATGCCAGAACAATTGATGACAACCTGCCAAATATTCGCTATACCCTTGACAACAATGTTTATGGTTCACAAGTGAATCGTGCTACCTTAAGCACCTTTGGTATGATAAACCTGCTCCCATCATTAAATTTCAGAACTCAACTCGGAACTGACATTTCAATGGTTCAGGGTCATCTTTACTGGAATCCTACTCATGGTGACGGGGCTTCTGTAGGCGGACGTATCTATAACGACCAGGAAAACTTCAACAGATGGAATTTCCAAAATGTACTTTCTTATCTGAATACTTTTGCCAATGTACACAATTTGAATATTACCCTGGTTAGTGAAGTTCAAAAACAGAAATATAACTATTTCTTTGCTGGTGGTACCGAAATGTCTGATGTGTTTTTCCGTCATGGAGTAATCGGAGGTTCTTATGCTACTCAACTTTCTGATGGTAGCATGACCGAAAACGGAATTATCTCCTATGCAGGTCGTATTAACTATAATTACGATGGCAAATATTTTGTTCAGTTATCTAGTAGAACTGACGGACTTTCTTCTCTTCCGGAAGCCAATAAATGGGGTGTATTCTCTGGAGGCTCTGTTGGTTGGACCATTTCCCGCGAATCTTTTATGCAGGGACTTGATTGGCTCACAGATTTAAAAGTACGTGCATCCTATGCAGAAGTTGGTAACTCAAACATTGGTAACTACCCTTACCTGGGCCTCTATAGCGGTGTTAGATATGCTGACTATACCGGTATTGCCTTTACCCAAATGGGTAATGACCAGTTAAAATGGGAAACCAGTAAAAAAACTGACATTGGTGTAGATTTGACTGTTTTAGAAGGAAAATATACTTTCACCTATGACTACTTCATTAACAATTCAGATGGTTTGATCCTTAATGCCCCAACACCTCCATCTTTCGGTATCCCCGGCAACTCAGTTGCCAGAAACATTGGTAGTTTAAATAATACCGGACACGAATTCAGCGTTGTGGCAAATCTTGTAAGAACCAGAGATATCAACTGGTCTGTTGATGCAAACCTTACCCTTACCCAAAATGAGATCACTTCACTTGTCGATGATCAACCCATCATTCTTACTTATACTATTATCGATACAGGCGAATCTATTCGTTCGGTATATGGATATGATTATGTTGGGGTAAATGAAGCTAACGGTAACCCCATTTACCGAAAGGCAGATGGTAGCATGGTACAAGGTAACATAGCTACGCAAACTTATGTTGTTTATGACGAGAACAATCCAGCAGATATTTCCCAGGCTGGTACTTTGGTCGGCGATGACAGAATCGTTTTTGGCCCATCACTGCCCACTTTCTTTGGAGGTATCAATTCCAGATTAACTTACAAAAACTTTGACTTTACAGTAATGTTCCGTTACTCTGGTGGAAATTACATCATGAACCGCACACGCGCTGACCTTACTGCCAACTCATTCACAAACTTTGGTTCTGAAATGCTTGGCAGATGGCAAAGTGAAAGTGAACCCGGCGATGGATGGACTCCGAAACTTCATTACGGACGTACAAACTTCATCAATATACAGGGTGCAACCTCAGGTCGTTTTGTTGAAAAAGCAGACTTCTTCAGGTTACAAAATCTTATCCTTGGTTATACTTTACCATCAGAAGTTACTGGTCGTTTAGGCATTCAGCGCCTGAGAGTGTTTGTTGCCGGAACTGATCTTCTTCTGCTTACCGGATATACTGGTATTGACCCGGAAATGGAACGCGGACAAGGTTTTGACTGGAACGGTACTCCCAGACAAAGTACACTTACTTTTGGTCTAAACATGAGTTTGTAAACTAAAAAACTATAACAATTATGAAAAAAGAAAATAAAATATATTCCAGAATCGGGAGAGTATTAGTACTTCCGGTTTTTGTAATGGGTTTGTTTTTCACTTCATGCGAAGATGAGGTAATAAACCTGGAACCCTTCAACCAGATTTCGGAAGTTGTTGCTTTTACTACTCCTGAAAAGGTAGAGCTCTCTGTATTAGGTATGTATCAGGCAGCTCAAATTGGATATTACAACAATGCGCTAAGAGGATATCCCTTTGGTGGTGCATTCGTACAACAAGGCGACAGTCGTGGTGAAGACGTAATAAATCTTTACGCATTTTATGCTTTTACCTATCAGGGCACATATACCCCCTTCACTGCCAACAATGTTTGGTATTGGTCAGACACCTACCGCTTAATAAACAGGACTAATATCATTATTGATGGTGTACAAACTGCCGCAGATAATGGTGTGATTACCCAGGAAGCAGCCAATGCATACAAGGGAGAAGCTCTCTTACTAAGGGCTGCAGCCTATCATGAACTGCTGGTAATGTTTGCCAGACCCTACAGGCATACCAACGATGCATCTCACCCCGGCGTTCCCTACCACAAAGTTCCATTCACTACCCAGGCTGCCATAGATTTAGGGTTTGAAACAGGCCGTAATACGGTAGCCGAATGTTACACATGGATTCTTGAAGACCTTAACGAAGCTGAACAATATCTTCCTTTAAAATCTGATTGGGAAGGTAACTGGCGTGTTTCCAGAGGTACAAAAGGTGCTGCTGCTGCTTATAAAGTGCGTATCCATCAGCATATGTGGAACATGCCGGGTGTAATTACTGAAGGTATGAAGTTCATCAATGGTGTGTATGCAGATGATTACCAACTCGAACCGGAACCATGGGATGTTTTTTATGACAATTACGGAAGCGATGAATATCTTTATGGTATGGAAAGCTCTGCAACCAATTACCCCAGTGTAAACGGTGCGTTGGCATCACAATACAAAAGACGTTTACTCGTTTCTCATAGCCCCATCAACTGGCGGAACCCCTTCTGGCTGGCTGATGACAAGAGAAGAGATGAGACCAATATGGTGATCAACGTTGATGGTATTATGTTTACAGACAAATATAAACAAGATGCAACCTATACCGATTTGTCGCCTATGATGAGGTATGCTGAAGTGGTACTCAACCTGGCAGAAGCTTATGCCCGTGAAAACCAAACTGCTGATGCCTTAACATATCTTAATCTGGTTAGGGATAGATCTTTGGCAGATCCTACTACTCAATCTTACACAGCTACTACTTTTGCCAACAATGTAGATATGCTTGAAGCAATATTGTATGAGAGACGTATTGAATTGGCTATGGAAGGTAGAAGATGGCCTGACATTCACAGGTTGCAGCAATGCCCACATTTTCCAATTGATGGTGTTCCTGCAAAACTTGAAAACGGTGTACCCGCTGCAACTACTTTTGAATTAAATGGTCCTTATGATGGCCCTCTAAGTGTTGATGCAATTCCCTACTCAGATCACCGTTTTGTTTGGCCAATACCACAAGATGAATTAAATGCCAACCCAACTCTTGCTGAACAACAAAACCCTGGCTGGTAAACTATAACAAATTTATCTTTAAAATAAAAAGAGAAGTTGCCAAACAAACGGCAACTTCTCTTTTTGCTATATTTGCTATCAGGATTTAGAACCTATTATTTATCTAATTAGATATCAGTATGAAAATTGAAAAATCAAATCTTCTGCACCTTGCCACCCTTCTGCTGGTAATGATTATACTATCATCTGCCGATACAACGCTTACTTTTGGCAACAATTTTTCTGAGAAAACAGATCATCATTCAGTTCCTGAGCTTTTTATACATACCAACAAGAATCACTATTTTGCCAAAGAAAGCATCTGGTTCAAGGGATATCTGATCAATCCCAAAACCAACATGCCCGATTCAAGTCTTTATAATGTTTATGGAGAACTTTGGAGCCTGGACCAAAAGAAGATAGCAAACATTCACTGTCTCGGAGAAAATGGAAGCTATAGTGGAAATTTTTATCTACCTGATAACATTCCGGATGGCAATTACATACTGATTTTTTTTACTGACCATTTCAAGGGGGTAAATAACAAAGGGCTATTCTCAAAATATATTTATATTTCTAACCCCTCCTTTGCTAATGTGATCAGTAATCAGGAGAGAAGATTTAACCGGGATTTCAACAAAGATCTCACAGAACTTCATAAGCTGGCCCTAATCCAGGTAATGCCAGAAGGCAGATCGATGGCTACCGGCATAGAAACAAAGTTTGGAGTTGTTATGATGGATCGGACAGGGAAAGGTATTGAAACATCTGGTACTATTAAAGACCAAAACGGGAGCCTTATTTCCAACTTTAACACCAACAAAGATGGAAGGGCGGTATTCTCTTATACTCCAAAATCAGATAATAATACTTTTTTGGTTGAAACAGATACACATGGTAAACAGACCGTAATTCCAGATATTCTTCATCCAACACAAGCTTCATTAAATGCCAAAATTACAGGAAGTGATGAAATTTCCGTGGACATAAAAATACCGAAAGAAGTGAACAACAGTCAGGAGTTTATTCTAACAGCTGAAAATAAAAATGGCGAATTCTATCGCAAGTCATTTGCCGTTGAAGATGGTTTAACAACCAAAATCCAGATTACTGAAATTGAAACGGGCTTAATAAAAATATCTCTTCTTACAATTGATAACCAAAAAATTGCTGAACGGCTAAAGTTTATTTCAAAAGATGATCAGGCAGTTTTTGATATTAGAGCCAGGGCATTCAGACAATCAGATACGGATGGGATAATTATAGAGCTTCAGTCACTTGATCAAAAGGGGAACCCAATATCAGGAAACTTTTCTGTCTCAGTAAATACTCATAATTCACAGGATAGACTTCATGAAAATAATGTTTTCACTGAAGTATTTCTATCCAATCATATTGATGAAATCATCCCTGAAGTTTCACAATATTTTGATTATGAATCAGACAATGCCAACGAAAACCTTGATCTGCTGCTAATGACCAGTATAGTCTCTGACCAGAATTGGAATTTAGCGAACTTCACGTCCGACCTTATGGTTAAACCGGGCATTACCCTATCTGGTAATTTATTTGATCCGGTTACCAATCAAAGGCTACAGAATTTTGATTTAACCATGAAAGTATTTTCGCCGGAAGAACCCGTTTTTAAAACCAGGACAGATGAACAGGGCGCTTTCCATGTAGAAGAATTAATGATATTTGACAGCACGCTTGTCGAAATTACAGCACAACAGATTGCAGGCAGAATATCGCCTTCAATATCACTGCAACAGCAAACCCCTTCTTTCGAAGAATTTGTTGACAATGATATTTTTAAACCCAACCCTTTCACAATCCCCCAGTCAATTATTAAACGGGGCAGCAACTGGAAACGACCCAGCAGGATAGCTTCAGGTCCGATGGGCGCATCACCCTATGGCAGTCCTGATCAAACAATCATTCCTGATCCAAACATCAACTACAATAATATCATTGAGATTCTACGGGATAAGGCAGTAGGCTTAGACATTTCACCTTCAGGTCAAATCTCATTAAGGGGGCCTACAAGTATCGGTAATTCAAACATCCCCCTATTCATAATTGATGGTGTTGAAAGCCAGGGTGCTTTTTTTGGAGTTAATGCAAAAGACGTGGAAAGAATCGAGATTTTCAAAGGTGCAAGCGCTGTAGCCTTCGGCGCAAGGGGCGCCAATGGTGCATTGGTTGCCTATACAAAAAGAAGGGAAATTGAAACAGAGACAATTGATCCGAACATTTTTACTGTTAAAGGATTTCACGTACCCAAAGTATTTGATGAAATATCACTTTTAAATGATATTGTTGATGACCAACATCCTAAAACTATTACTGTGTATTGGGATGATAACCCACAACAAGACCAGAATGGAATTATCAGCTTCAAGTTCCCCCAGATAAAAGGAGAAGGTCGCTATAGAATTGTAATACAAGGCTTTACAAAGAATGGTGAAACAGCCTATGGGGAATTTATTATTGGCCAGTAGTCTTTTTCTTGAAACAACAAATGGTAGCAATGGCTTACTATTCTTCATTCATAGTCTCTATACATTGTGATATATTTTTAATGCTAAACATTAATCGCAAGAAAAATTATTTAAAAGCTCTCTTTGGACCCATTTTTGAACAGGTGTATTCACCTAAACGAATTTTTTCAAATTTGATTAATTTAGCAGGCGTAAAACTGCATAAAAAACCAATACTATAAATAACATAACCTAAAAAAATAATCATGAAAAGATTTGCCTTTCAACTTATTGTAATCCTTCCCCTGATTTTTAGCCAATTGGCCCTGACCGCACAAGATAAAAAAGGTGCAAAACTAAAGTATGTGGCAGAAAAAGCCGATCTGGGTGTTTTGTATGTTGACGAACTGGAACCCGTAAAAATGGACATTGAGTTTACCAACGATGGTGATGAGCCTTTGGTAGTAAGTTCGGTACGTGGCTGCTGCGGAACCCGCATTGTTGACTATACAAAGAAACCCATTTTGCCTGGTGAGAAAGGGATGGTAAAGGTGGAATTCAGACTGGCACCCCGGGCTCATACAATAAGCAGAAGAGTGAGCATAATGTCCAACGATTCAGATGGATTGGCAGTTTACTTAATTACAGGTGAAGTTGCGGAAAGAAACGATGCAGCTTTTGGTTCCGAATTAAATACTTCAGCCGGGCCACGAAATAATTAAAAAAGTTATGCGGCTTCAAAAATAAAAGCCACAATCTAATATCAGAATAGAACCTTATATAAACAGGATTTGTTAATTTCGCATAGTTTTCAATTAATTATGCTATGAACAAATCCTTTTTTATTAAAGCTACTCTTTGGCTATCCCGGATTCTTTTCGGAATTGTTTTTATTTTTTCCGGCTTTGTAAAAGCCGTTGACCCGCTGGGCTCCACCTATAAATTTCAGGACTATTTTCTTGCCTTTGGCATGGATTGGCTTTTCCCCATAGCCTTACCCCTGGCCATAATTCTCAGCACACTTGAGTTTGTAATTGGGGTTTCAGTTCTGCTGGGTCTGAAAATGCGCTACAGTGCTCTTGGAGGGTTATTGTTTATGGGATTTTTTACCCCGCTTACATTATACATTGCTATCTACAACCCTGTAACTGACTGTGGATGTTTTGGCGATGCCCTGGTAATCAGTAATTGGGCAACTTTCTACAAAAATATTATTATTACAGCAGCTGTAGTCTTTATTTATTATCACAGAAACAGGATAAAACCTTTATGGTCAGCACAAAAAGACTGGTATATAGTGGATGTGTTCTCTCTTCTCATTGTGTTCTTCTCAATCTATTGTGTAAGAAATCTACCGGTATTGGATTTTCGCCCCTGGAAAATCGGCAACAACATTGAAGAAATGATGCAGCCAATTCAGGAAGAAATTGTTGAATTCTCCTTCATATACAAAAATACCCAAACCGGTGAAGAACAGACTTTTTCAATTGATGAACTTCCTTCATCTGATGATGGCTGGGAATTTGTTGACCGCAAGGAAAATGTTACCCAGGAATACATTCCTGCTCCCATCGATGAATTTGTAATTCAGGATGAAGACGGTTTCGATATGGCCGAAAGCTTTCTGGGCAACCCCGAATATCAGTTTATTCTGGTAGCCTACGATCTTAACCGGACAAAGAAAAAGTCGTTTAGAAAGAAAATTAATGACTTAGCTGCCAAAGCTGAAGAAGATAACCTCTCTTTTATTGTATTAACCGGCAGTTCTTTTGATGATATTGACCTTTTCAGACATGAAAATCAAACACCCTACCCCTACTATCAATCAGATGCCATAAAATTAAAAACGATTGTGCGCTCCAACCCCGGCCTTATTTTAATGAAAGACTGGAAGGTATTGGGCAAATGGCACCATAGAAATATACCATCTTATGATGAATTGAAGAATGATCTAATGAAAGGCAATTAGTTACAGGTAATATTAATCCCATGGAATCAGAAGAATTTCGCAGGCATGGACACCAGATAGTTGACTGGATAGCAGACTATTTTGATAATGTTGAGCAATATGCTGTAAAATCGAAAGTTGCTCCGGGGGAAATCAATAACAAACTACCCCAATCTGCCCCAAACCAGGGAGAGCCTTTCGAACAAATCATGGCTGACTTTAACCAGATCATAATGCCCGGCATCAGCCATTGGCAACATCCGGGTTGGTTTGCTTATTTCCCGGCCAATAATAGTCCGGCATCTGTACTGGCGGAAATGTTAACCGCCAGTTTGGGCGTACAGGGTATGATTTGGGATACATCGCCGGCAGCTACTGAACTGGAAGAAACCGTTATGCAATGGCTTAGGCAGATGATCGGACTGCCGGATACCTTTACGGGAGTAATTCAGGATACAGCATCTACCGCTACCCTATGCGCGTTGCTATCAGCACGCGAAAAAACAACAGGTTTTGCTGTCAACCAAAAAGGTTTTACACAAACCCTGCGGGTCTATACCAGTTCACAAACACACTCAAGCATTGAAAAAGGGGTAAAAATTGCAGGATTTGGAAAAGAAAACCTTGTTTTTATTGACACGGATGCTCAGTATGGCCTTATCCCCTCAGCCCTGGAAAATGCCATAGAAGAAGACATTAAAAATGGTCTAATCCCCTGTTGTGTGGTAGGTGCATTGGGTACAACATCATCCATGGCCATGGACCCGGTAGATGAGATTGCCGACATTTGTGCAAAATACAATGCATGGTTTCATATTGATGCAGCTTTTGCGGGCACGGCAGCTATTGTTCCTGAGCTCAGAGACTTTATGAAAGGTGCAGAAAAAGCCGATTCTTTTGTTTTCAATCCTCACAAATGGATGCTCACCAACTTCGATTGCTCAGCCTATTTTGTGCGCGATCCCCTGCTACTCCAACAAACCTTTTCCATATTACCCGAATACCTGAAAACATCAGCTACAAACCAGGTAAATAACTATCGCGACTGGGGAATTCCACTGGGCAGACGGTTCAGAGCGCTTAAATTATGGTTTGTAATCAGGAATTATGGGGTAGAGGGCATCCGGCAAATGATTAAAAAACACCTTGAGCTGGCAAATATTTTTGCAAATTGGCTTAAGAATGACGGGGCTTTTGAGATTCTTGCTCCTGTAAATCTAAGTTTGGTTTGTTTCAGGTACATTGGCAAAGGTATTTCTGAAGATGGCCTTAACGAAATAAATAAAGACCTTTTGGAGAAAATAAATCTATCAGGAGATGTTTATCTTACACATACCATTTTATCAGGAAAATATTGCCTTAGACTATCAGTAGGTCAACGAACCACCGAAGAAAAACACATCAGAAATGTTTTTGAATTGCTGAAAGAAAATACACGTTGAGTAAAAGCATCACGAAGATCTAATCCTACAGCAATGAATATAGAAGAATTCAGGCAATTTTGCCTTTCTATGAAAGGAGTAACAGAAGGATTACCTTTTGATCATAACACTTTAGTATTTAAAGTATTGGGAAAGATATTTGCCATAACCGATCTGGATGATTTTGAAAGCATCAACCTTAAATGCGATCCGGAAAAAGCCATCACATTGCGCGAAATGTATCCGGAGGTAAAGCCAGGTTATCATATGAATAAAAAACATTGGAATACCGTAGAGACCGATGGAAAAATCCCTGACACATTGTTTCAGGAATGGATCCGGGATTCTTACGATCTGGTAGTTGCAGGCTTAAGTAAAAAAGATAGAGATAGTCTGAAGTGATGGTAATATAGCTTAATTGAAAAAAACAATGATTTTCAAGGGCTGTATTTAGTAATTTGCCATTTTTAATCAAAGAAAAGAAATACAATTCACTTATAAAGAGAAATCGGGTAACGGAGTATCAGATGTCGAAGCAGGCAATAACGGAAGTTGCATAGTTTCATTAGGTAAAACTCCAGTTAAAGAGCCCATAAATTCCGTCAATAAATCAACTTCTTCATTTGTTAAATCCTTGTTAAGCATTTCTTTTGCAACAAGTACAATTGTTTGAGAAAGATCCCAAATACTTCCATCGTGTAAATAAGGATAGGTATGCACAACATTCAATAAGGATGGTACTTTAAAAAAATGCTTGTCGGCTTCACGTTCTGTAATCTCAAAACGCCCTGGGCTAATGTTTCCGGAAGCACGCTCAGCAGGTGTTTGAAAATGGGCAAATATTTCGCCACCCAGAACCTGCCCTCTGTGACAGGTATGACAACCTGTTTCAATAAACAAAGCAAGTCCATCTTTTTGAAGATCAGTTAGAGAATTTTCATCACCGGCCAAAAAATCATTAAACGGTGAAATAGTAATTAGTGTTCTTTCAAAAGCACCAATGGATGTCTCCACATTTTTATAACTAACAGGTGCTGCATCATTGGGAAAGGCCACTCCAAACATAGTAACATATTGGGGAATAGAACTTAATACTTCAATTACATGTTTTTCTGTAGAGGCCATTTCAAATTTTTCGAGAATGGGCATACCTGCCTGTTGCTCAACCGTTTCGGCGCGTCCATTCCAGAATTGAGATTTATGGAATGCGGCATTAAGAACAGAAGGGGAATTAAAAACACCCCTTTGCCAACCATGCCCTATTGATACAGGCAGGTTATCAACTCCAAATGTGGCAAGATTATGACAACTATGGCAGCTTAAAGTGCCACTTTTTGACAAACGAGGGTCATGAAAAAGCATTTTACCCAGTTCAATCAGCTCATCGGACTGGTCCATTCCTTCAAGGAAAGCATTATCGGGCATAGGAGAAGAAATCTTCAGAGCTCTTAGTTGCAATTCAGTAAGTTCTGTATCTGATGTGGATGATTCATTATTATCTTTACAAACTGTAAGAAAAAATACTGATAAAAAACTGAAGATAATAAGGTAAACTTTTAGGGTAGGTAAGCGGAAGTTAAAATTCATAGCAATAAAATTATTATTGCTAAGGTAAGGATTAAAACCGGGTTAAATCGATTGTTAACAGTTAAATAGACTATCCCACATCTAATTTATAACCATTATAAATAGCAGATTACACCATTTAGCCTGCCCAGCTTTCACGATCCAAACTACGGTAATGTATGGCTTCTGCCAGATGTTCCGGCAATATATCGGGCTTTCCTTCAAGATCAGCAATGGTTCTGGAAACTTTGAGTATCCGGTCATAGGCACGGGCAGATAAATCAAGCTTCTCCATGGCAGTTTTTAATAACAGACTACCTGCACTTGATATCTGGCAAATTTCTCTTAATAATTTGGAAGTCATTTGGGCATTACAGTAAATACCGTCGATATCTTTATACCTGTCTTCCTGAATTTCGCGGGCTTTGATTACCCTTTCCCGGATCAGTTTGCTCCTTTCTGATTCTCGTGCTTCTGAAAGTTCTCTAAATGGCACAGGAGTTACTTCAATATGGATGTCGATTCTATCAAGCAAAGGGCCCGATACCTTATTAAGATATTTTTGAACCATTCCGGGTGGACAAACACAATCCTTATCAGGATGATTATAAAAACCACATGGGCATGGATTCATTGATGCCACCAACATAAAACTGGCTGGATAATCAACCGAAAACCTTGCTCTGCTAACTGTAATGTAACGATCTTCGAGAGGTTGCCTGAGAACTTCCAAAACAGTACGTTTAAATTCGGGTAGCTCATCAAGAAACAAAACTCCGTTGTGAGCCAATGAAATTTCTCCCGGTTGAGGGAAGGAACCACCACCAACTAAGGCCACATCGCTAATTGTATGGTGCGGACTTCTAAAAGGTCTTACAGGCAGTAATGATGAATTTTTATCTAACTTGCCGGCAACACTATGGATTTTCGTAGTTTCCAAAGCTTCGTGCAACGATGGTGGTGGTAAAATACCGGGTAAACGTTTTGCCAGCATGGTTTTTCCTGCTCCTGGAGGCCCGATCATTATGAGATTATGTCCACCAGAAGCTGCTACTTCAAAGGCTCTTTTGATATTTTCCTGTCCTTTTACATCAGCAAAATCAAATTCGTATTCATCAAGTCTTGAAAAAAATTCTTCACGGGTATTTACCACTGTTTTTTCCAATTCAATATCCCCATTAAAAAAGTCGATAACTTCTTTAATATTGCTTACCCCATAAACATCCAGGTTATTAACCACAGCTGCCTCCCTGGCATTCTCAACGGGCAGGATAAACCCTTTAAAACCTTCCTGTCTGGCTTGAATAGCAATGGGTAGGGCACCCTTAATGTATTGCAGGCTACCGTCTAGAGATAGCTCCCCCATTATAATGTACTCATGAACATTGTCAGAAACGATCTGACCACTGGCGGCAAGTATCCCTATAGCAATGGGGAGATCATAGGCAGAACCTTCCTTTCGGATATCTGCTGGGGCCATGTTCACCACAATTCGCTTCCCGGGAATTTTGTACTCATTCTGCTTCAAAGCTGTTTCAATACGATGATGACTTTCCTTTACTGCACTATCAGGAAGTCCTACCATGAAAAAATTTACTCCCTGCGAAACCGCTACCTCTATTGTAATGGTGGTTGATTTAATACCATGAACAGCACTTCCATAAGTTTTTACCAACATAGATGAAACATTTTAAAATTAATACGTACGAAACGCTGAATTGAACATCAGAAATCATTTTTAGTAGCATCAACATGATCCCCAAAACCCGGATATAGTTATGAAAAAGAGAATTAACATTTATGGGTGGTTAATACACACAAATATCAGTTTATAAACGCTAAATAAATTTACAATTCTTTCGTGGAAAAGCAAAACAAATAATGAATATATCAGTATGAATACTAAATAAATATAGATAATTTCGCAAAAAATTATTCACCCTGGCAAAAACCAGTAAACAAGCGCAAACAGAATATGAACTTAAAAGAACAAACACCCCCAGAAGAACTTGCAAATGCCATTACACACGGAATAGGACTTGGCCTTGCCATTGCTGCTCAGGTTGCCATGATGGTACTCGCACATCAATATGGAGACATATGGCACATTGTTGGTTATAGCATTTATGGAACAACTCTTATCCTTCTTTACTTTTCTTCAACCATGTATCATAGTATTGCCCCGGGCAAATGGAAGGACCGCTTTCATCTTACAGATCACATCTCCATTTTTTTGTTAATCGCTGGTACTTATACGCCCATAACTCTCATTGCCATGCGCGATACTGCATGGGGCTGGACAATTTTTGGTATAATTTGGGGCGCTGCTATTTTGGGTATCATTTTAAAAGTATTTTGGTTTGACAGATTTAAATTATTCACACTGGTTCTATATGGCATTATGGGTTGGATAATCATCATTGCTATAAAACCACTTTTAGAAAGTGTTAATACAACTGGTCTTTTATTTTTACTGGCAGGCGGTTTGTCCTATTCTTTGGGAATTGTATTTTATGTTTGGAGAAAAATACCATTTAGTCATGCTATCTGGCATTTATTTGTTTTAGGTGGCAGTATCTGTCATTTCTTTACAATTTTATCGCTATTGCCAAGATAGGGAGCTGCTGAAGACAACGTGGGCGAGTGCCCGTCACAATGGGTTATTCAGGCAGAAGGAGTATAGGGTATGCCGATGCAGCAATAGCTAATAGTGAATGGCAGATTTTGCAGAGAGTTACCTAATAAATCGGGTGGATCCCGTTCAATAGCGGGACGACATTATTACAGGAGTAAAATAAAAAAACCCCATCTTTATTTAAAAAGATGATGATTGTAAAATTTGGCGATCATCTGAGTGTGTTCTTTCACAAGGCCAAAGCCGCAGTGAAAGAACTACACGAAGAGATCCCGCTGCATAGCGGGACGACATAAACCAATGACCGAAAATAAAAAACCCCCACCTTTAAAAGATGAGGGTTGTAAAATTTGGCGACGACATACTCTCCCGGATTTTACTCCAGTACCATCTGCGCTGGCAGGCTTAACGACTCTGTTCGGAATGGGAAGAGGTGGACACTACCGCTATTATCACCTAAAGACCTTTATGGAGTGAAAAGTGAAAAACTAATAGTGAAAAGTTATTTTGCTTTTTACTCTGTTTTCTGATTTTCAGCTCTGGTATTCAGTATTTTTTAATGAC
>JAABRR010000135.1 GCA_011390785.1 Sphingobacteriia bacterium | reverse complement strand
TTCCAACAGAATCAAAGTCCCCTAGTATTGCAAGCCTCATCCTGTAGTTTGAAAACTTTTGAAGAATCTCCCCTGCCACTCCCGTTTTGAGGTCGAAGAAATCACCGGTCAGATTGCTACTGTGAACTATAATACCGTGACATCCTTTATAGCCTGCATCTGCCATAATATCCAACATCTCTTCCGGACCATTGATCAACTCAGATTCAGGCAGAACTTCTGCAATTACAACTTCTCCATCAATCTTGTGATATTTAATCATAGCTACCTCTCTTTAATCTCCTTTTATAATCATTTACAGAGGATGTACAGCTTCAGTCCTGCACTTCAATTATCTACTTTCGCCTTTAAGAAATGTAAGATAGTTTTTTACATAACTGACCCATATATCCAGATGGTCATAGAGCTGTTCCGTTGCAGGATATGGTATTATAACATCAGGAGCAATACCAACATTGTCAATAGGGTTCTCAGGAAGGCGTTTTGATCGGGTCATGGGACACCATAACTGAAAATTGCCTGATGGCAGAGTGTTGGGAGTTATATTTGAATAATCAAGGATTCCTGCTGTGCTGCAGTTACCAAAAAGAATTACCTTATCACTCTGTTGTGCCGCCAGAAGGAACTGCTCTGCTGCAGAAGCATTGCCTTCATTTATAATAATTCCAATATTCCGGGGATAAGGATAAACTGTATCCATTTCAACAACTGAACTCTCAGTTTCGCTATAGGGATGAGTAACAAAGCCGCCTCGCTTCCTTTTCATTGCCTCAACCAGGGTAATGGTCCATTTAAGGCCCTCCTCCCCGTCACGTATTTCGCCCTTTGCCATAGCATCTTCAAAGAATTTTATATTCCCCGCGGATGCGTACCACTCTACCCCTTTTGACTCGTATGGTTTTGAATAGACAATCTTTTTTAGCTCCTGATAATACTGATCCTGACCACCCCCGTTATTCCTTATATCTATTATCAGATTCGGCCGGACCAATATTTCATCCAGATGCTTCCGCACAAACTCATTACCCAATTCATTATAGAAACCTGGAATTCTAAGATAATAGGTACTATCGTCAAGGTACAAAGCAAGAGGGTAGGTATTTACTCCATTGGGGAATTGAGGAAGATAGGAATATAACAGAGACCTGTCCTGAAGGGGCGAATCAGACATCCGGACAAATCTCGTGTCGTTATGTAATTCAAGAATTTTTCCATTCAGATGGAGTGAGGCTCTCTTTTTATATTCTCCCGCTTCTCCGTCCGTGAAAAAGAGTGTCACATCGAAAAGAGTGTCATTAACGAATTCTAACTTGTATAGAATCTCCCCTTGCTCCCATCCCTGTTTATTGATGACAACCCCGGTATAATTCTTACCAGCCCGTACAATAAAGAACTTATCCCTGAACCCTTCCCAGACGCCCTCTATGCCAGCTAACTCTTTTGTTTTTTGATGAAGGCTGTCAATATCGATAAATAGTTTTTTATCTCCAGGAGTAATTGCGACAGCTTCATCCTGCTGACTGTCCAGATTACGGATACGGTTGACGCGAAGGTGGTTGTCCCTGAAGAAAGCTGTATATTCAGACAGGTAATATCCGCAACTATCTGGAAAGGCAGTTATTTTCTGCCTGATCGCTTTTTCCAGCAACTTTAGCTGATCACTATTGTCATCTGAAATCTTATCATTATAACCGGGATAGTCACCACGGATTTTATTAACCATAAAATCAAAATCCCTGATACAATCGTTCTGAGCTGTTAATGCAGTGAGGTTCAGAACAGAGGCAAGAAATAACGCTATTGTTGTTTTTTTTATCTGAAATATGATAACATTAAAGGCAGGTTTGTGCATATCACTTATATTATTTGCGGAACGATGTACGGGATTCACAAGGTATTAAAAACTTCCAAAATAATATACTCCCGATCCGATTGTGATACGTTTTTAAAGTACCCGGCCCTGATTATATTAAATACCAGAGGCCACACGTATTGCTTCTTCAGCATTTCGGGTCGTGATCATAACATACTTAAATCAGTGATTATGATTTCCCTGACAGCATCAGACCGCAATGGTCAACACCAATAGCCATGACTTACCCCGAACCGGGACAAATCATAAAGAAGAATCAGCAGAAACTCTGATCCGGAGTACCATAGTGCTTGAAATTAATTAATAAAGATGATGGTTTTTCAGCCACTATTAGCGTTAAAAAGAAACACGATTAACAGAACCAACCCGGTAATAAGAATTACAGAATAGATGATAATATTTCTCTTGTTAAGATTCTTATAGCGTCTTAATTTACTCTCAGTTAGTGTTTCCTGTTCAATATCAGCCAGGCTACTCTCCAATTGTTGAACATGAAATTTGAAATTCCTTATCTGAACAAACAGGCTCAATAAAAACCCGGTAACAATGATTGTCCCGAAAACAAGATAGTCACCAAATTGAAGGATGCGAATTGTCTCATATTTATAATGGAAATAGTAGAACGCTCCACAGATAATAAACAGCACGGCCGATAAAGAATTTATGATAAGTGAAAGAATAAACTTTTGGGAATAAAAGTTAATATATGAATTAAGCAACGATTTAACATTCCGGCTGATATCAGTTACATCAGGTATCTGCCTGTAGACATTTAATTGCATGACTATAAAAAATAAAGTAAGCAGAATAAGGGCTGCATTAACTATCTGAATCCGGTTTTGATTTGAAAACAAAACCAGTAGAAGGGCAAATGAGAAGGATAGCAATAGTTTTAATACAATATCTGTTAAGAGGCTTTTTTTGAAAAGACCGGAAATGTTTTTAACCGACATGCCTATGACCTCTGCAATTTCCTCATAAGTATTATCTTCAAGCCAGAGCAAGATGATTGCTTTTTCTACATTATT
>JAABRR010000134.1:1739-2909 GCA_011390785.1 Sphingobacteriia bacterium | reverse complement strand
AATGGTCAGGAACAGAATCCCGAAAATGCAGGTCGCCACAATCCCCGCCGGGCTGTCCAGCAGGGACCGGCTCATCCGCCAGAGGGCAAGGGCGATCACCCCGACCACCGCGACCTTCAGCCCGTCTATCAGCCCGGTGCGCAGCGTTTCCGGAAGAAACGGCGCCCCAAGGGCGAATGCCAGCATCAGCCCGGCCGCGGGCAGGGTGAATCCGATCCAGGCCGCCCACAGGCCGCTCCATCCACAGCGCAGGAAGCCGATTCCCATGGCGGCCTGGCTTGAGGCCGGCCCCGGCAGGGCCTGGCACAGGGCGATCAGCCCGGTGAAGTGTTCATGGCTGAGCCACTTCAGGCGCTGCACAAACGCCCGCTCGAACCAGGCGAGGTGCGCAATCGGACCGCCAAAGGCGATGCAGCCCAGTATCAGAAACTGGATAAAAACCGAAAGCGGATTTTTCCCCTCAGCCCACCATCGGCTCATGGTAATTTTCGCCCGCGATATAGGGGGTGACAATTCCGCTGCGCATGCAGAAGTCGCCAAAGCGCTCGCCGGATTCACGCTCTTTGGCATAGCGGTTGATGATCGGTGCCAGCTCGCCGGCGATGTCCTCCGACTTCACCGATGCCTTGTACAGCCGGTTGAGCCGCGCCCCGTCAAAGCCCGCGCCCAGATACAGGTTGTACTTGCCCGGCGCCTTGCCAACCAGGCCGATTTCCCCCAGATAGGGCCGCGCACAGCCGTTCGGGCAGCCGGTCATGCGGATCACGATCGCGTCGTCGCGCAGGCCGGCCGCCTCGACCACGCCCTCCAGCTCGGTGATCAGGTCCGGCAGGTAGCGCTCCGATTCCGCTAGCGCCAGCCCGCAGGTCGGCAGGGCCACGCAGGCCATCGAGTTGAGGCGCAGGCCGGTCCCGTTAAGCCCCGCAACCAGCCCGTACTCCTCGACCAGCTTTTCTATCGCCGGGCGGTCCGCGTCGGCGATCGCCCCGATGATCAGGTTCTGGTTGCAGGTGAGCCGGAAATCCCCGCTGTGGATTTTGGCAATCTCCCGCAGGCCCGTCTTCATCCGGTAATCGGCCGTGTCCTTGACCCGCCCGTTCTGGATGTAAAGGGTGAGGTGCCACTTGTCGTCGGTGCCACGGGTCCAGCCATAGCGGTCCCCCGTGTCGT
>JAABRR010000134.1:0-1729 GCA_011390785.1 Sphingobacteriia bacterium | reverse complement strand
TGTCGTCAAATTTGAAGGCGCGCGCGGCCTGCAGCTGGTAGCCGAGCTGCTTGTCGACTTCCGCGCGGAACCAGTCCAGCCCGCGATCCGCAATCGTGTACTTGAGGCGCGCGTGGGCCCGGTTGGTCCGGTCACCGTAATCGCGCTGCACTTTCACCACCGCTTCGGCCACTTCGACCGCCTGTTCCGGCGTGCAGAATCCCATCACTTCGGCCAGCCGCGGGTGCGTCGCCGCGTTGCCGTGGGTCATCCCCATGCCGCCGCCCACCGTGATGGTGTAGCCGGCAATCCGGCCGTCCTCAAGGATCGCAACGTAGCCCAGGTCGTGGGCGTAAATGTCCACGTCGTTGCTCGGCGGCACCGCCACCACAATCTTGAATTTGCGCGGCAGGTAGGTCTTGCCGTAAATCGGCTCCTCTTCCTCCTCGCCGCCCGCCACTTTCTCCTCGTCCAGCCAGATCTCGTGGTAGGCGCGCGTCTTCGGCGTCAGGTGGTCCGACAGCTTCCGCGCCAGTTCAAGGACTTCCCCGTGCGCCTCGCTCTGGTAGGGGTTTGGGTTGCACATCACGTTGCGGTTCACGTCCCCGCAGGCCGCAATCGTGTCCATCAGGCTCCCGTTGATCTCCTGGATCGTCTTTTTCAAATTCGCCTTGAGCACCCCGTGCAGCTGGTAGGCCTGCCGCGTCGTCAGCTTCAGCGTCCCGTTGCCGTACCGCTCCGACAGCGTGTCCATCGCCAGCCACTGCTCCGGCGTCGTCACCCCGCCCGGTACCCGCACCCGGATCATGAAACTGTACGCCTTGTCCAGCTTCTTCTTCCGCCGCTCCGCACGCTCGTCCCGGTCGTCCTGCAGGTAGATCCCATGGAATTTCGTCAGCTGCGCGTCGTCCGCCCCGATGTCCCCCGTCAGCGGGTCCGACAGCGCCTCCACCAGCGTCCCGCGCAGGTAATCACTCGCATCCTTGATGCCCTCGTTCTTGTGCAGCTTGGCCTCCACCGCCGCACTTCCACTGCCATTTGTCTTCATATAAGCCGTTAACTAATGTACATTAGGTTGAAAAGTAAAGTATAGAGTCGGGTTTGTCCCCCGCTCAACTGCGCTCAACCGGGCGATTGCCGGGAAAGAGCCGCTCAAGGGTCTTGGCGAGCAGGTCAAACTCCAGGTTGACGAGGGAGCCGGGCGCCTTTGCGTGGAGGTTGGTGACCTCTAGGGTGTGCGGGATGAGCCAGACCGCGAAACCGGAATCATCGACCTCGGCGACGGTCAGGGAGACCCCGTCAATGGCGATGGAGCCCTTGTAGACCAGGTACTTGAGAAATTCCGCCGGCGGCTGGATGCGCAGGTAGAGATCCTTGCCGCGGCGTTCGGCATGGCTGACGGTCCCGGTGGCGTCGATGTGGCCGGTGACGAAGTGGCCGCCGATCTTGCCATTGAAGCGCAGGGAGCGCTCGAGATTGACCGGATCGCCGGGTTGGATGGTCTGGAACGAGGTGAGGCGCACGGATTCCTCCAGCAGGTCGAAGGAAACGGAGACCCCATCAAACGCGATCGCGGTCAGGCAGCAGCCATTGACGGCGATGGAGTCGCCCATTTCGAGCCCTTCGAGGACGCGTGCGGCCTTCAGTTTGAGGCGGTAGGCAGCCGCTTGCTCGGAAAACTCAAGCACGGAGCCGGTTTCTTCAATAATTCCGGTAAACATGGCAGCATGTTGAGGCGGGCGGCCCCGAA
>JAABRR010000133.1 GCA_011390785.1 Sphingobacteriia bacterium | reverse complement strand
CGGTGCCGTCGCGCGAACCGTCGTCGACCACCACGACGGGGCCGATCGCGGCCTCGGCCGCCACGCGCACGACCGTCGCGACCGTGTTCCGCTCCTCGTACGCCGGGATCACGACCACGCAGTCGAGGGGCGCGCTCATCCGCCGAGCAGTCCGCCGAGTTCCTGGACCGTGATCAGCACGATGAGCGCGAGGACCGCCGCGATCCCGACGAAGTGGAAGGCCTCTTCCTGGCCGGGCTTGAACGGGCGGCCGCGGATGGCGACGATCGTCGCGAGCAGCATCCGGCCGCCATCGAGGCCAGGGATGGGCAGGAGGTTGAACACGGCGAGCGAGAAGTTGATCAGCGCCGCCAGCAGCAGCACCGGCGCGAGCCCGACCTGCGCCGCCTGACCGACCATGGTCACCATGCCCACCGGGCCGGCCACGTCCTCGTTCGGACGCCCGCTCAGCGCCGAGCCGAACCCGCGGACGAACCCGACCACCATCTCGGGGAAGACGCGGACCCCGAACGCCGCCGACTCCGCGAGCGCCGTGCCGAAGCCGACGCCGTCGACCTCGGCGGGCGTGAGTTGCACCCCGAGCACCGGGGTGGCGCCTTCGGCGAGGTCGGTGGGGGGCCACGGCACCGTGAGGGTCCGCTCGGTGCCGGCTTCGTCGACCAGCACCAGGGTCAGCTCGTCGGCCCCCTGGATGGCCGCGACGGCCTGATCGGGCGTGGGGTCGACGGTGCCGCCGATCGCGGCCAGCCGTTCGCCGGCGCGGATGCCGACCGATTCGGCCAGCGAGTCTTCGGCGACGCCCGCGACGACCGTGCCCCGCACGTTCGGCGCCTCCCCGGTCACGACCTCCCGGTACGTGGGCGCCAGCACGACGGCCACGGCGAGGAGCACGATGCCGAGCGCGTAGTTCGCGACCACGCCGCCGACCAGCACCCAGAGCTTCTGGTGGAGCGGGCGCACCGCCAAGCCCTCGTCCGGATGGGCGAGCGAGCCGTCCTCGTTCACCTTCGCGGCCATGCCCGGAAGGTCCACGTAGCCCCCGAGCGGCAGCAGCGAGAGCCGCCATTCGGTCCCCTGCCAGCGCCAGCGGGCGATCACGGGGCCCATCCCGATGCTGAACGCACGGACGGGGAGGCCCACGCTCCGGGCGTTGGCGTAGTGGGCGAGTTCGTGCACCAGCACCGCCGTCAGCAGGACGGTCACGAAGACGACGGCGGTCAGCACGGACGGGATCTCGGCAGGTGCAGCATGCGCTCAGTCTGCCATGGGGTCGGGTCGCTTCGTGGTCGCGCCGCCACCATCGCCGGGGCGCCCCGCGTCGGCGCTCTGGAGCCAGCGCACGACGTCGGCTTTGGTCAGCATCCCCACGAGCCGTCCGTCGCCGTCGACGACCGCGAAGCGGCCCGCGGTCGTGCTCGCGAGCTGGCGGACCGTCGCCTCGAGGTCGGCGTCCGCGCGCACGGTCTCGACCGGACGCATCAGGTCGGCGGCGCTGGTGGCGTCCTCGACCCCGTCGAGGTCGTCGGCCCGCACGATCCCCAGCGGCGCGCCGTCCACGGCGATCACCGGGTACGCGGTGTGGTGGCGGAAGGCGCGCAGCCGGCGCAGCTGCCCGGCCGTCCAGGCGAGGTCGACGGTGATGGGCTCGGCGGTCATGGCGTCGCGCACGCGGCGCCCCTCGAAGGCCCGACGCGCGCGGGCGGCCCCGACCTCCGCGCGGCCCGCGGCGTCGATGAAGAAGGCGATCGCGAGGAGGAAGACCTGGAAGGTGAGGAAGCCGTAGACCCCGAGGGCGATCGCCACCGCGCGGCTCACGGCGGCGGCGGCGGTCGTCGCGCGCGCGTCTCCGAGGGGGATGGCGAGCAGCGACCGGAGCACCCGTCCGCCGTCGAGCGGCAGCGCCGGGAGCAGGTTGAAGAGCGCCAAGCCCGCGTTCGTGATCGCCAGGTAACTGACGACGAAGGCCGCCCCGCCGGCGACCGCATCGGCGCGCAGGAGCGCCGCCAGGATCAGCGAGAGCAGCGCGCTGGTGATCGGACCGACGATCGCCACGACCGCCTCGGCCCCGCGCCGGCGCGGCATCTCGTCGAGCTGCGCCACGCCGCCGAGGAACCAGAGCGTGATGCGCAGCGTCTTCACGCCGTACGCGCGTGCCACCAGCGCGTGGCCGAGCTCGTGGATCAGCACGCTCGCGAACAGGCCGAGCGCCCCGGCCGCACCGAGCAGCCACGGCGTGGCGCCGCGGGTGAGCGGTTCGGGGTCCAGCACGATCCCGAGGCCGCCGAGCAGTTCGGCGTAGGCCGCGACCTGCGAGCCGATCAGCCACGCGAACAGCGGCAGCACGAGGGCGAAGGTGGGATCGAGCTCGATCGGCACGCCGAACGGCCGGAAGGGGAGGCGCCAGCCACGGCCGAGCATCAGCGGTCGGCCCGGACGGCTCGAGCGATCGCCTCGGCTGCCCGCGCCCGGGCGTCGCCGTCGATCGGCGCCAGGTCGTCCCACCCGGGGGCGGCGCCTTCGGCGTGGTCGAGCGCGTCGTCGAGCACGCGCGCGATGCCCGTGAAGGGGAGTTGGCCGCTCAGGAACGCGGCGACGGCGACCTCGTCCGCCGCGTTGAGGCGCACCGGGGCGTCGCCGCCGGCATGGCCGGCCGCGTACGCCGCGGCCAGCGCCGGGAAGCGGACCAGGTCGGGGCGATGGAAGGTCCACGTCCCTTCGAGCGGCAGCGGCGCCAACGGCACCGGCGGACGGTCGGGGGCGTGGAGGGCGTACTGGATCGGGAGGCGCATGTCGTGGGCGCCGATCTGCGCCTTGATCGATCCGTCGCGGAAGCGCACGAGCGCGTGGACGAGCGACTGTGGGTGCACGACCACCTCGATGCGCTCCAGCGGCATGCGGAACAGGTAGGCCGCCTCGAGCACCTCGAGCCCCTTGTTGAAGAGCGTCGCGGAGTCGATCGTCACCTTGGGCCCCAT
>JAABRR010000132.1 GCA_011390785.1 Sphingobacteriia bacterium | reverse complement strand
AAGGCAGCGTCTTTTACAGATTTAGCGGGATTTTGAAGGACTGGCACCAGGCTGGTTCCCTGCAAATGAGCAGGAGGCTGTAATCCTGCATATTCAGCTAATGTAGGATAGATATCCAGCGCTTCAGCAAAGGAGTTGGTTTTCTGATTACGCTTAATACCCGGACCCGAAATAATCATGGGTATGCGTGTATCGAGTTCAAAGTTGGTATGCTTGCACCACATGCCATGGTCGCCCAACTTCCAGCCATGGTCGCCCACCAGAACCACAATGGTATTATCTTTCAGGCCGTTTTCTTCGAGAGCATCCATAACCAATCCCAACTGTGTATCCATATAAGATACGCAGGCATAATATCCATGAATAAGCATCCGCGCCATATCATCGGGAACAGGGTCGTTGCCCGTGGGAGTATTGGTATAGTTTCGCAGTTCACCAAAATTGTGAAGGCCATATCCGGAACCATTCTCAGGATAATCGGGCTGACTGGTCAGGCTGATGGCATCATGATCGTACATATCCCAGTATTTGCGGGGTGCATTAAAGGGCAGATGCGGTTTGTGAAATCCTATACCCAGAAAAAACGGGGTATCAGTATCTTTTAGCTTTTCAAGTTGTTCAACAGCCCAGCGAGCGTAGTATCCATCAGCATATTCATGATCTTCAATATCAGCGATCTCCCATGCTGGTCCTCTGCCGTTTTCATCCAGCTGTGCAATGGCTTCCGGGGTTATGTATCCCCTGCCGGGTAGTTTCTCGCTGGCATCAGAAGGGAGCCAGCCTTGGCCAAATTGTTCCACATGGTCTTCCTTATGATGATAGATCTTTCCTTTTGCCATCACATCGTAACCATTATTCTCAAAGAACCGGTTCAGCGTCTCTACTCCGGGTGTAAGGTCTTCAACCGAAAGACAGCTGTAGAGCCTATGCTCATTGGCGCGATAGCCCGTAAGTAAACTGGCGCGCGATGCCATACAAATGGCCTGCTGCACGTAAGCCCTCTCGAACAGGACACCCTCTCTGGCCAGCTTATCAATATTGGGCGAGATGATCTGTTGATTTCCGTAGCAATTAAGATCTGGACGTAAATCATCAACCATGATAAACAGCACATTGGGTGGTTTTTCTTCTTCCCTGGCAGTGCTGCCGCAGGAAGTAAAAGCAGAAGAAAATGCTACAGGAAGGATGCCTGTCAAAAAGATAGTTTTTGTGTTCATAGTTTTTTATTAAGATTTGAATTACAGAGTTATAATCTTGTTTGAAGTTACCTGGCTGATGTCCTGATCATCAAAGGTAAACCAAACTCCTCTTCCATTGCTTCAGGGAGTTGAAAAACATTCCCATGGATATCGCTAAAATAGAGTCTTGATTTCGATTTTTCCCTCACCGAAAACGGGTAATGATTGGCCGGATAGGTGCCCAATCCGCCGCCGTATTTCAGCTTATACTCACTATCAGGAGCGCTTATCATATACCATATTCCCCGGAAGCCAGCGTCTTCCTTGTTTAATAACCGGGCATTTCCGTAAATCTCATCAGTAGATTGGGTGAATCCGGTGACTGTATATAAAACCAAAGCAATACTCAGAATAATCTTACACATATAATTGATTATAGGTTTATGAATAATGTTTTTATTAGTTACGTTTTAATTTACCAGCAAAGAAATCCTTAAGTCAGTAAACCTTGAATCTCTTGTATACATGTTACAAAAGCCGATGCGGCCTTCTGTCATTTTTTTGTTTTTTTCCTATTTTTTGAACTATCATTAAAAATTCAAAAATAGGAACTATTAGACAGAAACTATTTCATTTCCGTTGCAAAAAGTATTGTTATCGGCACACGGAATCATAAATTACACTCCAAGGATGTTTTGGTAAGATTATTTTACCCTTTATGGGTTAGCAGATTTACAGAGAATTATGGCTTTTTCTAAATTATGGTACAAATATTAAATTTTTTGACACCCTAAGAATACTAAACTGCAACTTTTCCCAATAGCTTTACCATCTCATAAAAAATCTAAGCACTTTTTAACAATAAATCATTTACAGGGCCCGACCAAAGCAGCTGGACAAATAATTTAAAAGCAAAATATCTTTAGGAAATGACTGCAAATCTGAAAAAAGCCGGAAAATTAGAAATAGCAGTTCTCAAAAAAGTGTAATTTTAAAAATCTATAAACCAATAATTCATTGTCCTATGACTATTCAAACAAAAATAACTGTCCTGTTAATCGCATTGGCATTGCTCGCTGGTTTTAGCGGATGTAATCAGCATGACTCCAAAGAGCTTATCATTGCCGGAACGTTTGATGGGGAAGGCAGTAAAGGACTCTATGTTTTTTCCTTTGACCGGGATGAACTAAGCTTTGAACTTCTTCAAACCATTTCAGACAGGTTGGCACCATCCTTTCAGGCAGCACACCCAAAAATGCCGGTATTATATTCTGCCAGCCGTTCACCCATATCCGATGACAGCGATCATCAAACCATTAGGGCTTATCGGGCCGATCAGGAAACTGGATTACTGTCATTGATCAACGAACAATCGGTAATGGGTTTAAGTCCTGCCCATGTTAGTGTCGATCCGCAGGGATCATTTGTTTACGTATCCAACTACACTTCTGGCAATGTGAGCATGTATCCCATACGCGATGACGGTGGTTTGGATGCAACATCTGATGTTGTTCAGCATGTGGGTAGCAGCATCAACCCCAACCGGCAGCAGAACGCCCATGCCCATGCAGCAGATCCTTCACCCGATGGCAGGTTTGTCTATGTTTCAGATCTGGGCATGGATAAAATCATGATCTATGAAGTTGATCGCGAACAAAAAAAACTTTCTCCGGCAGCCACCCCCTGGTTTGAAAATACACCGGGAGCGGGCCCACGCCATTTAACCTTTGGGAAGGATGGCGCTTACATCTATTCAGCAGAAGAACTTTCTTCAACCGTTGCTGTGCTTCGTGTAGATA
>JAABRR010000131.1 GCA_011390785.1 Sphingobacteriia bacterium | reverse complement strand
CTTGATATCCAGAAAATCCCAGGCCGTGGCCCAGAAATCTTCCAGGTTCTCCACAGACCATTCCCACAACGGGGTGTACTCTGTGAAATCTTTGCTGTATGTGTCATTTACAATGGTCATGAACCGGTACATGTTGGTGGATCTGATCCGGTCTTCAGATGGTTCCCACAGTTTTTTGGGCATTGTTTGCACCTCCTTGATTCATAGAAAACCGCTTATTCGTAGAGAACCGCAAGTATGGTTGCTTTATCGGTTTTGGCGGTCAGGTAATGGGGGGTTGTGGACAGATAATAGGCTGAATCCCCGGGGGACAGTTCATAGGATTCCTTGGCAATGGTGAGACTGGCCACCCCGTCCAGCACATAGATGAATTCTTCCCCATTGTGCATGGAAATCTCTTTTTCCTCGGCCCTTTCCAATTGCACGATCAGCGCTTCCATGTGACGTCCCTGGACTTCCGGGGCCAGGCTCATATAGGAATACACACTTTTTTTGCTGGTTTTGGAGGCAGATCTGGCCACGGGTTTGCGCTCGTTTTTCCGGGTAATGGAGTAGAGTTTGGTGCCCATGCCTGACACCAGCCTGCCCACGGCCGCATCAAGTGCTTTGGAAAGCTTCATGACCATGCCCAGCTGGGGTTTTTCTTTTCCGTTTTCAATATCCTCCAGGCGGGCCACCTCAAATCCGGTGAGATCGGACAGATCCTGAAGGGAGATCCCCCGCTCCTGGCGCAGCAGCCTGATCCGTTTGCCCACCTCATCCACGGACCGGCCTTCATCATCCTGAATGTCGCCGGTGAGGTCCTCAAAATAATCCACGTTGATATGGGGAATTTTATCTTCCTTGTCCATTACATCTCCTTTGCTAAATGGGTTGATATGAAAGAACGTGTCAAACCCACCGGTTTGTTTTGTCCAGGTTGCTACAGACCGCCCGGGGTGAAAGCGCCCGGGCGGCTCATGGCGGTTATTCCTATTTTGGAAATTTCTGGTCCGGGTCTTCTCCCAGTTTCTCCTTGAGTTTTTCCAGTCCGGGCCGGGCATATTCCATGTGGCCTTCCTTCAGGGTACGGCCGTTGATGATAGCTTCACTGCGCAGCCGGTGTCCCACGGTTCTTTCCAGCTGTCTGCCCAGCCACAGGATCCGGTCCACATCATACCCGTGTTCTATACCCATTTCATCAATTTGTACAAGGGTATCTTCCAGACATACCAGTCCCACATACCTGGGGTCATCATAATAATAGTCCCCTGTTCCCTTGATGGGCCGGTCGTCCATAAAATTGGCCGGCTGCCCCCCCAATCCCCCCAGGGTACATTCAAAATGGCAGATGCCTGCCTGGAGGGCCGCCAGGGTGGAAGCCGATGCCACCCGTTTGGTCTCATGAAAATGGGCGATGTGCAGCGAGGTGTCCGGGATCTCATCCAGGATCATGGAAAAATACCGGTACACATCCGGGGCGGACGCTGACCCGTCATGATCGGCATGCTCGATGTCCGAAGCCCCGATGTCCAGCCAGTATTTGGTGAACTTCACGGCATCCTCCAGTTTGGTGGCCCCGCCGATGGGGGAACCCCAGATGGTGGACACCGTGCCGCACATCTTGATGCCGGCATCACGGCATTTTTTGATGCACCGTTCCGCTTCCGCAAAGTAGTTGGGCAGGGTGGTGCCGGAGTTTGCGTAATGGTGCTGCTCTTCGGTGGACACCATCATCAATACCCGGTCCGGGCCGACCCCGCGTTTTTTGAGTTCGATGGCCCTGTCAACCGCCGCCTCCCGGATGGTGATGGCGGTCAGGGTCACATCATTCATGTCAATGCCTTTTTTGGCAGCCCGGGACACGAACTTGTCAGACCGCAAATGGGCCAGCAGCTCCTCGGCATCGGCAAACTGGGGCATGTTCCGGGGGTTGCCCAGGTTGGTGACCTCGATGTTGCGGCATCCGGCAAAGATCAGTTCCTCCAGATAGGTGATCTTGGCCGGTGTGGAGATGAATTTTTCCAGGTGCTGGAATCCGTCTCTGACCGTGATGTCGCCGATGGTGACTTTTCTTGGCATTCTCGGGAAAATTTTCCAGTAATCATATTCTGTTGTCATGGCTGTCTCCTTTTTTTTATTTATCGTATGGCAGCCGTAAAAGGCAACCTAAAAAACCCAAAAAAACCTAAAAAACTGTTCTTTCATTCTATCCATTCTTCCTGAAATCGAACAATTGCCGAACGTATCCTAAAACCGGAAGTTGCCGAACGTGGGCTCCGGTATGGGTTCGACCAGGCTGACTTCGACCGCCATGGCCAGCCAGTCACGGATCTCACTGAACTTGAGTACCCGGTCGTTGAGCAGCCGGGCTGCGCAGAAAAACGGATGGGCTTCCCCGTCGTATTTGTCGATCATTTTCTGCTGAAATGCGGCAATTTCTTCTGTGGTCATGGGGCTGCCCTGTGCATTTCTTTTGGCCTGTTCAATGCTCAACAATACACCGCCGGCGCTTTTACCGCTCATGACCGAGGTGCGTGCCCGCATGGTGGAAAACAAAAAATTGGGGCGGTAGGCCCGGCCGCACATGCCGTAGTTGGCGGCCCCGTTGTCCGGGCCGATCACCAGCTGGATTCTGGGCACCTGGGCGCAGGAGACCGCCCGCACCATATCGGCCCCGTATTTGCCGATGCCGGCATGTTCGGAATCCGATCCCACCATATAGCCCGGAGAACTCTGGATAAACAGCAGCGGTATTTTTTCATAAGAGCACCTGACCACCCATTCCGCCACTTTTTTGGCGGCCTCATGAAAGATGATGCCGGCCCCGTTGGAGCAGATAACCCCGATGGGCAGTCCTTTGATGCGGATTTTCCCGGTGAGGATGTTGGTGCCCCGGCCCGGGGAAAAATTCTTTTTGACCTCGATGAACTTGGATCCGTCGGCAATGGCTTCGATAAAGGACAGGCCCTTGATACCCTGAAGCGTTGATCTGGGCA
>JAABRR010000130.1 GCA_011390785.1 Sphingobacteriia bacterium | reverse complement strand
TTATTTTCATAAACTAATTTTCCCGTCACATTAAATTGGGCGCATATCATTTTGTCGCATTGGCCTCGAATTTCTTTGCATCAGCGCTGCGAAATGGTGACGACCAACGGGAGGAAGACTCGATGTAGCAAGGCGGAATTGAGGCCGAGCGAACAGCGAGCCATGTAGCATAGCGACCCAAAAGGGTGATGCCCAAAAACGACAAAATAAAATGAATCCCATTAAATTAATTATATATATCAAAGGTCCAATAAAAATCCATTGTAAATAGATAAAATGACTGAATTCTTGATTGCGAAAAGTATATACACGATTTTATACACGGAAAATTACAATACTTTATTGTCTTTATACTCAAATTCATAAAGCTTTAAAACAGTATAGACCTTCATTAAAAATTAAATAGATTCTGCTTGTTACCTTTTGTTACAATAATACTAATCTTTAATATACCATCTCATCTTTGGTTCTTTTTGTCTTGAAATTACTTTAATGAAATGAAAAATAGAATACATAGGTAGAATTAAAGAGGACAAAAACATACTATAGAAATCACATCCCTCTTCTATTAATATTGTGTATAAAAACCTTTTGTTAATTCAATATTTGTCAAGCAAGTGGATAAAAGATAAGATTGGTTTATTCCTATCTCAAGTCGAAAATATAATTAAATAAAATACATTTTTAATGTTTTCGTAGTATCACGTGCTATTTGTTTGATATCTTTACTCCGTAATTTAGTCGTTAAACTACACAACCGTTGATGCCAGCAATTATAAATAAGCATGATTTCTTCTTAGGAAGAATGATAATGATATGTTTCTTTTCTATCTTTTTTCAAGATAGTTTGGAGGGTAAGATTTATCCGGATTCACTTACAATGGGGCTTGATACCATTGAATCAGCTGCGGATCAAGTAGAGTTTTTAAAACGTAAAGCAAGGGAAACGTTAAGGACAAATTCTGAATGGGCGTTCGAGATAAATAAACTGTCTTATGATATAGCTCGTGCTTCCGGCGAATTAGCGTTAATAGCACAGACTAAAAGTGAAAAGGGCATACTACATTCCATAATTAATGAATTCGAACTAGCTCAAGGTCCGATCAGAGAATCGTTGTCTCTTTACAAGGAAATAGGAGATAGTATAAATATTGGATATCAGTATAGAAATCTAGGTATATGTTATCTTCAATTAGAACAAGTCGATTCATCTATTTTATACTTTTACGAAAGTCTTGCTCATCTCAAAATTGAGGGTGATAAAGCCAAATTGTTCTACGGGCTTACTTGTCTTAATATTGGTAAGGCATTCAATTACTTAGGAAATAGTACCGCGGGACATAATTACATTGACGCAGCCATAGATATCTTTAAAGATCTTAAAGATACCTTCAACTTGGCATCCGGGTATAATGGTAAAGCGCTTCTATTAATGAATGAACTTGATTCGACAAGTCTTCCCATTTTCAATGAAGCAATATTACTTACCAAACACCTGAAGGATACCTTTAATATGGCCATTCATTTGCACAATAAAGCTCTATATATACTTGATTTCGTAGGGCCGCAAGAAGCTTTGGATACAATGGAACATGCATTTGCATACTATAATATAAAAAGGACGCAAAATAGAAACCTAGACGCTCACTTCTTTCTTAATTTTGGTAAAATCTATTTGGAGCTTAATCAATTAGATAAGGCTGAGTATTATTTGCAAAAATCCTTAATGACAAAAGATTCCAGCCAGTCCATGTTCAAGCCGGAATCCGGTGCACTCTTAACTCTTGGGCTGCTTTATGAAAAGCGGGGTGATTACAAGAAAAGCTTGGAATATATGCATCTTTATCAGGAGGCACTGGACAAGTCTATCAGTCTGAAGAATACCAATCTAATAAATTTCTATGAGAAAGATCTAGAATATCGAGAGACTAAAAAACAAAAAGCATCACTTGAAACTCAAAATTTGATCAAAGAAAGCGAACTTGAGTTAAGACGAAGAAATAACTATTTATTGTTTGCAGTACTATTTGGCTTAACGGTTATTTTGTTGATACTGGTTTTATTCAATAGGAAATTAAAAGGAAGACAAAAGTCTTTAGAAAGAAGCAAGGAGGAAGTTGAAGAAAAAAGTCATGATCTGCAAGTTCTTAATAATAGTAAAGAAAATCTGATTTCAATCATAGGCCATGACCTTCGGGGACCATTAAACAATCTTGATCAAATTTTAGAATTAATTCCGAACCAAGGAGATTTATTGACTCAGGAATCTAAGGATATTCTTTCTCTTTCTACTAATTCGATCAAGGAAATGCAACATCTTTTAAACAACCTCCTGGTATGGGCCAAAACACAAAAAAGGAATCTATCCATTGAACTTGAAGCAACACCTCTTGCAGGCATGGTAGACCAGGTATTAAATCTCTACAGTTCGTCAATAGAGTTTAATCAATTAAATATTGTTCAAAACTTGTCTGACGATGTAAATATATTTGTGGATCCCGATACTATAGAAGTAGTCATTAGAAATTTATTGAATAATTCGATTAAATATTCTCCCAAAGGTGGAACTGTAATCATTCAGGGAGCCAAGGTGCATACTAAAGTGTTTTTAAGCATCGAAGATGAGTGTGGTGGACTTCCCGATACTGTTATAGAAGAAATATTTGAAAAGGACTCGAAGCAAAATATTGTTAGTTCTTATCAGATAAAAAGAGGATTAGGCCTGAAACTTTGTCAAGAGTTGCTTGAAGCCAATCATTCAAACTGGTCTTATACGCCTACTGCTAAAGGAAGTCTTATTACTATTGTATTCCAAGGCGTTGATGTTCCGGATGTAGTTATAAAATGAGACACTTAAGTCGGTTTCACAATTATTTTACTCCTACGATTTCCACTTAAGTTCTTTTACCAAGTGCAATGTTGTTGTGAGAGCTGTATTTGGAAAGTATGATCCTCGTTTTGTACATTTGTACATAATACGAGTTTTAATTGTC
>JAABRR010000129.1 GCA_011390785.1 Sphingobacteriia bacterium | reverse complement strand
CGGTAACCGGTGACTGCGGTTCCTCCGCTTAAATAAATTTCAGATTCAAATACTCCGGAACCTGAATAGGAATACCCGTCTGTTATAATTAAAGAGGCAATTCCGGTTGCGTCAGAATTCAGCCTGATAGTTCCAGTGCTATTATTGATAATGTTTCTTGAGGTATAGCCAGCCCCGGGAGCAATATCAAGGATTCCTGAAACACTCATATAGCCATCCAGAGTTGTCAATACCGTTACGCCTGTACCGATCGTAAGGGTAAAGCCAGGATTGACAGTAATCCCTCTTACATAAACAGTATTATTTGTAAACTGACCGTCGGACCATAAGATATTGGAATCAACAGTGCCTTTAAACGGATTGGCAAACGTACCATCGCCCGTTAACCCCGGGGTACCACCATCCCATCCAGCGATTCTGGCAAGCATCCACCACATTGCTTTGGCAAGACGAAGTGCTCCCGCATTTGAGATATGACCGGTCTGTTCGGGTGATACATTGCCAGAGGCAATTACCGGGAAAGTATGTCCGTCCCATGTCACCTCATTAAGAATACCATTATCATCATAACAGAGAATATCAGCATAATCAAACAGGACAAGATTATTACCTGTAACATAATTCCTTATTTGTTCATAACCAAGATGTTTTTCATACCCAGTCTCACCAACATAAGAATCAACCGTACCTGTGGTAAAAAACAGAGTAGTAGCTATAGTATTTTCTTCGCAATAATCAACATATTCACGAGTAGCATCGATATAAGATTGAAATTCCGTCTCTGTATTAATATTTGGATCCCAGCACCAGCCAAATCCAAAAGCTGAAATTGTTAACCCATTTGAATTACAGTATGAAATGCCGGCTTTGGTTCTGGAAATAGCAGTAGAACTGGTGAACCAGTCCTCCTCTCCATATCCGTACAGCCAACCCGATGCATGACTTAAATCACCCCAGGTTGCTCTGCTTGCACGAAGATGCAACATTGTGGACCCTTCCGGAGTACCCCATTCCAATACATTAACAGCAAAAGTACTGTTAATGATCTCCAATGATGCTAACCCGTCCCTAATTGCTGCAGAATGTGATTCTCCTGCATAGGACAACCACATCTTCTTTACCTCATCAATATAATACTGAGGTATCTCATTATATTTATCTACTACGGTGTGGTCAGCGATAATCTGACCATACAGAAAGAGATGGATCTGAGAAAGTATTAAAAGAAGAAAAAACCTTTTCATCTTACTTTTTTTCCCGTTGATTAAGTTGCAGTAACTTTTTTACAGCCAGCGATCAGTTGTGAAACTAGTGCCGGTAGTTGTGGCCAACCAACCGTCTCAGTCATTTCAGGCATTAATGAGTGTCCAAAATATCGCCGGATGTTCCTCTCAATCAAGGCAGCCACTGAAAAGTGTCCTAAAGCCAGTCCCATTTATCAAAAGATAAAGTTTCGGATATCTCCTTAAATAATTGTTACATTTTTTTGAGGATATTTTACATAATTTACATAATCAAACAATTACAATATTTCGATTACGAGAACAATAGCCTCAGGAAGTTCTTTGAGATACCGATTGCCGATTCTATTTGCTTACAGCCTGTCCCTGAGGGCAGGCATTTTTTATGACCTGAGTTTATTACTTTTATGTTTTGCGACATATAAAGCATCGTTATCTTTTCTTTTCCTTCTACCAATAATATCATAAATTAGTAAGGTTATTGAGGAATGCGATAGTTCAGGTATCGCCGGTTGTGAAAAAATCAAAAAACAGTAGACCAATCATATTAAACAGGATCTTATTGTTTAAAACCCAGTGCTGTTTTTTAATTAACAATCAGGCCATTAATAATAATATTATGGTAGGTGCTATATGGATACCTGAACGGTACGAGACCAGACTTAAAAATATTGAAATTGAAATTTTTAAAGACTATTTTATATTATCTGAGCGGACAGGGGAACTACCTGAAGATTGTGAGCACACTCTTCTTTCTGCTTTACCGTGCCGGCCTGCTGAAACCCTACCGGAAATTCAACACCCACTACCTTGCCCCTATGCTGGTAAAAGAGGGTTGGGTGATTATTGATATTGGAGCCAACCTTGGATATTACTCAGTTATCCTGGGAAAAGCAACCGGAGAAAAAGGGAAGCTTTACGCCGTTGAACCGGTTGAGGAGTACCGTAATATCCTGAGGCGGAATATTAAAAACCTTCCCTGGATAGACGTGGTACCTTACGCTCTGGGAATGAACAGTGGCAGAGCCAGGATGGCAATCCCGGGAAATGACAGAACAAGGCATGGTCTTACCCGTATTACAGCTGAAACGGGAAGCTTATCCGATGGTCAATCTTCCCCTTCAGGCAGCTCTGCAACTGCAAAAGAGAAAACAGATCCGGGCAATGGCTGGGATGTTGAGGTTAAGAGTCCTGCCGAACTGTTTGGGAATATCGGAACTGTTCACTATATTAAATGCGATATTGAAGGGTATGAAGCCAAACTGTTTCCGGCGCTTATTCCACTGGTTACAGTTTCGAGACCAGTTATCCAGATTGAGATAGAGAAGGAAAACAGAAGCCTTATAAGTGATCTTATAATTCCATTGGGATACAACAGTTACAAGGCAGCAACCGGGAAACTGACAGCAGTTAATTCCTACGATGCAGAGGAGAGTGATGTGATTTTTATACCTGAAGAAAAAATAAGCGATTATTCCAAACTCATAAATAATTAAACACAAAATCTAACACCATCAAATTATGCCAAAAGTAACAAAGGAAAATGCGCTCAGGTACCACAGTACAGGACGCAAGGGAAAAGTAGAGGTTATTCCAACAAAACCCTACAGCACACAGTTTGATCTCAGTCTGGCCTACACACCCGGTGTTGCCCATCCATGTCTAGAGATAGAGGCAAATCCCATGGATGCCTATAAATACACTGCAAAAGGTAATCTGGTAGCGGTAATCTCAAACGGAACAGCAGTACTTGGT